>JANXBN010000002.1 GCA_025060635.1 Candidatus Kryptonium sp.
ATCGCCATAGATGGCCGGGGGAACAAGTGGATTGGGACTTGGTTTAGAGGGCTTGCTATGTTTGATGGTTCAAGATGGAAAGTTTACAACATGACGAATTCAGGTTTGCCAATTGATATTGTTCATTCAATCGCCATAGATAAACAAGGGAACAAGTGGATTGGGACATATGGTGGAGGTCTTGCTATGTTTGATGGTTCAAGATGGACAGTTTATAACACGACGAATTCAGGTTTGCCTGATAATGATGTTCTTTCAATCGCCATAGATGGCCAGGGGAACAAGTGGATTGGGACTTGGGGTGGAGGGCTTGCAGTATATCGTGAGGGTGGAGTGATACTTAATGTTCAAAGGTAAAGACAAGACTATACCGAGGGAGTTTGCACTGCATCAGAACTATCCGAATCCATTCAATCCGATTACAAACATTGAGTTTGATATTGCAGAGAGAACAAGAGTTAGGCTAGAGGTTTATGATGTGTTGGGTAGGGTTGTTGGTGTGGTTGTAGATGAAGAGTTGGATGCTGGTAGGTATGTGTATAGGTTTAATGGTGTAGGGTTGTCAAGTGGAGTTTATTATTGCGTTATGAGGGCAGGTAGGTTTGTGGATGTGAAAAAGATGATGTTGGTGAAGTAGTTTATTTTCCACCTTTGTTTTTGATTTTGAAGATGCTTGTCTTGTGCTTTTTGTGTCCCCTTTATCTTTTGGGGGTTATGAGTCTTTCTTTTTTTCAAATATGTTGTGTAAATTTTATTCTGGTTATCTTTTCCGCAAGAAATAAAAAGTTTTAACTTTGATGAAGAAAGCAATTCTAATTTTTCTGATTTTTCTTTTTCCGACGCAGATTCTCCGTTCTCAATTTTACAAAAGCCAGACACAAATAAAAAGCGACACAATCGCAAGGGTTGGGGACAAAATTATAACTGTTAAGGATTTTCTTGAAAGATACGAACTTACCATATGGCCTGGTAAAGAGAGAAAATCACAGGTTGATAAAAATAGAATAGAGTTCTTTTATTCAATGATAGCTGAAAAATTGCTTGCTTTTAGGGGTCTTGAGCTCGGGCTTGACAAGGATCCGGAAATTCAAAGGGCTATTGAACAGACTGAAAAACTTCTTGTTCTTGATGCTCTTTACAAACAAGAAATTAAAAACAAAGTCAGTGTCTCTGAAAAAGAGATTCTTGAGGCGCTTCCTAAATATAATACAGAAGTTGAAATTCGTTATATAGTTTCGGGAAACAGAAATGAGATTGATTCTCTCTGGAATCTTTTGAAGAGAGGTGAAGATTTTGACAGTTTGATGACAAGGCTTGGGCAAAAGGATAATGTTGAAAAATTTAGATGGGGTGAAATTTACGAGCCAATTGAAAAAATAGTTTATGATTATCTCTCTGTTGGGGAGATATATCAACCGATTAAAGTGGATTCGCTTTGGTATATAATTAAGCTTGCGGAGAAGACATCAAAATTTGGTTTAAGCCCTGATGAGATTGAAAGCGCAAAAAGTCAAGTAAGAAAAATAATTCAAGAACGAAAGGAGAGACAAAAACTCGTTGAATTTGTCAACCGGTTTGGGAAAGGGAAAGCCTTGAAAGTTGATGCTAAACTTTTAAAACTTCTCTACACTGAGTTGAAAAATGTCGTTGAAAGAAAAAAACATTTTAGAAAAGCGAAAGATGAGTTTGTTTATCCAATTGCTTTATCAAGAGACGACTTTCTTGATATCAAGTTAAAACTTGCCGAGCATCTTAACAGTTATTTTCTCAAAGGTAGCAATTTTAGCAGAACACTTGATTATGTGATAGATCAAATTTCGTTTAAAGGTTTCGTCATTCACTCAGATATGCAAAGCGTTGGCGCGACATTAAATGATATTTTGAAAACAATAGTTAATGAAGAATTGCTCGCTTTTGAAGGATATAAGCGTGGGCTTGATAAATCCCCGGATGTTTTAAAAGATATGGAGATGTGGCGCGATGCTTACCTTGCTTACGCTGTTAAGAAAAAGATACTTGACTCTCTGAAATTTAATCGTTCTGTTTCAGCTGAGGAACTTTTGAAAAGCTATTCAACTAGGAAAGATGTCTGGGAAATAAAAATTCAAGAAATTTTGGTTGACGATGTAAAATTTGCCGACTCACTTTTGAAACTTATCAAATCTGGCTACGATATGGGCGAGCTTGCGAGAAGATTTTCAAAAAGGGAATCGGCAAGAGAAAATGATGGAATAATAGGTTATGTTCTTTCAACTCAACTTGGTGAAATTGGGCAAATTGCATCTACTCTTGAAATCGGTGAAGTTTATGGTCCGTTTTATACAGATGAAGGTTATTCTGTTTTCAAACTTCTTGATAAAAGGAAACCGAAAGATACGCTTTATTTCGTTAATTACGATACATTTAGCGTAATTCTAAACAAATTGATCGCTTCACTTGCAGATAAATACATCGTGGATGTAAAGCCGGAGGTTTTAAAATCGGTTGAGGTGACTTACTTAAACACGATAGTTATTAGGTTTCTCGGATTTAACAATAGAATTCTCGCTGTTCCACTACTTGAGCGAAACATTGATTGGATAAGATTTATAAAACGAAAGGATTTACCACTGCCATAATCTCAAAAATCACAGAGATAGTATGGGTAAAATTATCAGATGCGGAGACAAAATAAAACTTCTAAAGATACAGGCGTCTTATTTAAACGATTTAGAAAGCAAAGTCAATTTCGTTTTCCTTGAAACGACGAAGTTTGATGATGAAAATTTAAGAAGCATTTTACTTGTTGAGCCAGTTGAGATTTTAAGCATAAAGAAACTTGATGAGATTCCAGAACTATTTGAGAAAATTGAGAAGCATCTTGCAAGCTCGCATATCGTTGCTGGTTATTTTGCTTATGAGTGTGGTTATCACTTTGATAAGTTTAAGCTAAAAAATCAATACCTTCCTGACTATTCACTCGCTTGGTTTGGTGTGTATGACGATTTTATCCTTTTTGAACTTGATCATAGTATGGAAGCGGTGGAAGAACCAAATGAGTTTGAAAGTGAAAACCTTTGTTACAAACTTGAAAATTTGAAGTTTAACTTGGCGAGGGAGGATTATGTTGAAAAAATTTCCAAGATAAAAAACTATATAATTGCCGGGGACACATACCAAATTAATTTCACTGGTAAATTCAAATTTGACTTTGACGGTTCGGTTATCGCACTTTATAAGTCGTTGAGAGAGAAGCAAAAGGTTTCATATAGCGCATTGATTAAAACAGATGAGATATCCGTTTTGTCTTTTTCACCGGAGTTATTTTTCAGGATAAGCGGTGATAAAATTATAACCAAGCCGATGAAGGGAACTATCAAAAGAGGAAGAACGCTGGAAGAGGACAAAAAGATGATTGAGTGGTTGAAAAATGATGAGAAGAGCAGAGCTGAGAATTTGATGATAGTTGATCTTATGAGAAATGATATTGGGAAAATTTCTGTGATTGGGACGGTAAAGGTCAGCAAACTTTTTGAAGTTGAGAAATATAAAACCTTGTTTCAGATGACATCAACGATAGAGGGCAAGCTTTGGGATAATTTAACATATTATGATGTTTTCAAGGCAATTTTTCCAAGTGGCTCGGTAACGGGTGCTCCCAAAATAAGAAGTATGGAAATAATAAACGAGCTTGAAAATGAACCGAGAGGAATTTATACTGGGGCAATTGGTTTCTTTGCGCCTGCAAATAAATTGAGCACAAAGCGAGAGGCAGTTTTTAATGTCTCAATAAGAACAATCGTAATCAAGGAAAATCGTGGAGAAATGGGAAGCGGCGGAGGCATAGTTTACGATTCAGATCCGGATTCGGAATATGAGGAATGTCTGTTGAAGGCAAAATTTTTGACGGAACCAAGCGAGAAATTTGAAATAATTGAGTCAATTTTGTGGGATGTCAAATACAATCTGCTTGACAAGCATATAAAAAGAATGAGTGAGTCGGCTGAGTATTTTGATTTTAATTTTGATGCTCAAAGTTTGATCTCGCTTTTGAAGGAACTTGAACTGAGTTTTGAAGCAGGTAAGAAATATAAAGTTAGAGTGAGTTTAAATTCCGAAGGAAGATTTAAATTAGAAAAGTTTACGATAGAGGAAGATTTAAAAGGTGATATTTTTGTTGCGATTTCAAGTGTGAGAACTAATTCAAGCGATATATTTCTTTATCATAAGACAACGAAGCGTGAACTTTATGACAGGATGTTTGAGAAAGCAAAAAGCGAGGGTTTTGCGGATGTCATCTTTATGAACGAAAAAGGGCAAATAACCGAAGGTTCAATAAGCAATATCTTCATAAAGAAGAACGGAAAACTTTTTACACCGCCAGTTGAATGCGGATTATTAAATGGAGTTTACAGACAGCATATTCTTGAAACACACAGAGAAGCAGAGGAAAAAGTGTTGTATTTGAACGATTTGCTTGAGGCGGATGAAATTTACATATGTAATGCGATAAGAGGTAAAAGGCGATGTATCTTAAAGCCAGTGTATCTGGCAATTTAAGTGAATATGCTGTTTTTCCGTTCGTAAAATTTGAATTTATCCTTGCGTTTTGATATATTTGCAAAGAGTTCTTTGCTTAAAATAAAGCGAGAAATTTTATGCTAAATGAATTTGCCAAGGTATTATTGTTCTTAATCATTGGGACAATTTTCGTTGCAGGAGCTCTATTAGTAAACCGCCTTATTCGCCCCCACAGACCAAATACTGAAAAATCCACGATTTATGAATGTGGTGAAGAGCCAGTTGGGAATCCATGGATCAGGTTTAATATCCGATTTTATACAGTGGCTTTGATATTTTTAATTTTTGAAGTAGAGATCGTCTTCTTATTCCCATGGGCTGTGATTTATAAAGATCTTGGGCTGTTTGCTTTTATTGAGATGTTGATCTTTCTTTTGATTTTAATTCTTGGTTATGTTTATGCTTGGGCAAAGGGAGATCTTGAATGGGATAAGCCAAGACCGAAATATCTTGAGGTTGAAAAAGAAAAGGCGGAAATGCTTAATTGACAAGGGTTAAGGTTTGATAGAAATCTCAACGATTGATTAAACAAAAATTGGAGATTTAAAATGGGACTTTTAGATAAAAGATTTGAGAGCGAAAACATAGTCATAACAACGGTTGAAGATGTTTTAAACTGGGCAAGGTTATCATCGTTGTGGATGATGCAATTTGGACTTGCGTGTTGTGCTATTGAGATGATGGCTGCGTCTGCTTCACATTTTGACATTATGAGATTTGGTATAATTCCAAGGTCAACCCCAAGGCAAGCCGATTTGATGATAGTTGCTGGGACTGTAACTTTGAAAATGGCCTCTCGTGTGAAAAGATTGTATGAGCAAATGCCAGATCCAAAGTATGTGATATCAATGGGAAGTTGTGCAAATTGTGGAGGTCCTTATTGGGAACATGGCTATCATGTTTTAAAGGGTGTTGATAGAATTATACCAGTTGATGTTTATGTTCCAGGATGCCCGCCAAGACCTGAGGCATTGCTTGAGGGTATAATTAAACTTCGCGAGAAAATACGCAGGGAATCGCTCGTTAAGAAAAAACTTCCACCAGTTTATGTAGAAGAAAAATAAACATTTGGGGCAAAATGAACGCAAACGAAATATATGAGAAAATAAGGAATAAGTTTGAAGACGCAATCGTTGAATTCAAATCTGATGCAATTGTTGAACCGTATCTTGAGGTTAAACCTGATAGAGTAAAGGAAATTTGTGAGTTTTTAAGGGATGAGCCTGATCTTGCTTTTGATTATTTGATGTGTTTAAGTGGAGTAGATTATGCAAATGGAACGCTTGGCGTTGTTTATCATCTTTATTCAATGAAGCATGGACATAGGTTTGTTTTGAAAGTTAAAGTTCCGGTTGAAAATCCTGTTGTTCAATCTGTTGAATCAGTGTGGAAAAGTGCAAATTGGCATGAGCGTGAAGCATATGATATGTTTGGGATTATATTTGAAGGTCATCCAGATTTGAGAAGAATTTTGATGCCTTATGATTGGCCTGAGGGAAGCCATCCATTGCGAAAAGATTTTCAAGTTCCAGAGTTTTATAATGGAATGAAAGTTCCATATTGAAGATAGATTAAAACAAAAAAGGCATTATTAATGGCAACATTTGAAATAACCACTCGCTCTGCAAAGGGGGATTTGAAGACCGATACAATGATTTTAAATATGGGACCTCAACATCCATCAACACACGGTGTTTTACGACTTGAACTTGTCGTTGATGGTGAGATAATTGTTGATGTCATACCACATCTTGGTTATCTTCATCGTTGTTTTGAAAAACATGCAGAACAGATGACGAATTATCAACAGGTAATTCCGTATGTTGACAGAATGGATTATGTTGCAGCAATGGGGAATGAGCTTGCTTATGTTCTTGCGGTTGAGAAGTTGATGGGGATTGAGGTTCCTGAAAGAGTTCAGTATATTCGCGTTATAATGGCTGAACTTCAAAGGATAGCAAGCCATCTTCTTGCCATTGGGACTTACGGGCTTGACCTTGGGGCTTTCACTCCGTTTTTGTGGTGTTTTAGGGAAAGAGAGAAAATCCTTGACTTGTTTGAAATAACTTGTGGTGCGAGATTGCTTTATAATTACATATGGATCGGTGGGCTTTCGCATGATTTGCCTTCCGACTTCGGTAAAAAACTCAAAGATTTTTTGAAGACATTTCCTAAAGCGTTGAAGGAGATAAATGACCTTTTGACTTATAACAAAATTTTCATTGATAGAACAGCAAATATAGGGGTTCTTCCAGCTGATGTCGCAATAAACTATGGATGTAGTGGTCCAATGTTAAGAGGCTCCGGTGTTAAGTTTGATTTGAGAAAAAATGAACCATACCTTGTTTATGATAGATTTGAGTTTGATATACCTGTTGGCGAAGGGAAGATGGGAACCGTTGGGGATTGTTGGGATAGGTATTATGTCAGGGTTAGAGAGATGGAAGAAAGTTTAAAGATAATTGAGCAAGCATGGGAGCAAATTCCTGCTGGGGATGTCCACGCGGCGATACCAAAGAAGGCACGACCACCACAAGGTGAAATTTACTTCAGAGCGGAAAATCCAAGAGGAGAGATTGGATTTTATATTATAAGTGATGGGCATTCATCAAGTCCATTTAGAGTTAAAGCAAGAGCCCCAAGTTTTGTTAATCTTTCTGTTTTGCCGGAAATTTCAAAAGGTTATATGATAGCTGATCTTGTTGCAATACTTGGAAGCGTTGATATAGTTCTTGGTGAAGTTGATAGGTAAAGTTTAAAAACAAACTTGTTTCAAAAATGGCCGAACTTTTAAACATGTTGGTTGCCTCTGTAATTCCACTTTTGTTTATACTTGTTTATGCAATTGTGATTTTATGGACAGAGATAAAAGTCGCTTCGCATGTTCAAGATCGGCTTGGGTATATGTATACTGGTGGGTTTCATGGATGGGCACAGCCAATAGCTGATCTGTTAAAACTTTTATCAAAAGAACACATAACACCAGCAAATTCTGATAAAATTCTTTTCATACTCGCACCAGTGATTGTTTTTGCAGCTTCTTATGCTGCATATGCAGCTCTTCCGTTTACTTCTACATTTATCGCTGCGAATTTAAATGTTGGTGTTTTTTATATCATTGCGATAACTTCGTTTGTCGTTATAGGAATTTTGATGGCTGGGTGGTCTTCTAATAATAAGTACTCTCTTCTTGGAGCGATGCGTTCTGTTGCTCAAATTGTAAGTTATGAGATACCAACTGCTTTGTCAATTTTAACTGTTGTGATCGTTGTTGGAACACTGAACTTGCAAGAGGTGTGTGAAGCGCAAAAAGGAGGTTTATTTAATTGGAACATTTTTAAATATCCGCCATTTATGTTTATTGCATTTTTGATTTATTTTGTCGCATCGCTTGCAGAAGTTAACAGGACTCCGTTTGACATCCCTGAGGCAGAATCCGAGCTTGTTGCGGGTTATCATACTGAATATACAGGAATGAAGTTTGCAATGTTTTATCTTGCTGAATATGCGAATATGTTTCTCGTCTCTGGAATTGCTGCGATTCTCTTCTTCGGAGGATGGAATAGCCCATTTGGTGAGTTTATGTCCGGTCCAGCGTGGGGAGTTTTCTGGTTCGTTTCTAAGGGATTGTTCTTCGTTTTTTTGCAAATTATGTTAAGATGGACATTGCCAAGGTTAAGAGTGGATCAGCTTATGTATGTTTCCTGGAAAGTGTTAACTCCGATTTCGTTCGTAAATATAATGATCGTCGGTCTGTGGGCAATTTTAAAATAAAGTAAATTTTAAAATGAAAGAATACTTCAAAAACATATTCGTCGCTCTCTGGACAATTCTTGTTGGATTAAGGCTTACATTTAAGCATCTCTTTGTTAGAGCTGTAACAATTCAATATCCAGATGTCAAACTAAAGCTTCCTGAAAGAGCCCGAAATCGGCTTTATGTTAACATAGATGATTGCATCGGATGTAGGCAATGCGAAATGGCGTGCCCAGTTGATTGTATAACTATTGAAACTGTCAAAGCGTTGCCAAATGAAGATCTCGGGGTTACTTCAACTGGAAACAAAAAGAGATTATGGGTGACGAAATTTGATATTGACATAAGCAAATGTTGCTATTGTGGACTTTGTGTTTATCCATGCCCAACTGAATGTATTTATATGACCGATGTTTATGAATTTTCAGAGTATAACAGACACAATTTGATCTATCACTTCAGTAACTTTACACCAGAGGAAGCCGAATTAAAGAAAAAGCAAGTTGAACAGTTTGAGATTGAACAGAAGATGAAAAAAGCTGTGAAACCAGCGGAACAAGTTACCGTGAGCAATCCTGGAAATCCAGAGGAAAAATCTTAAACTTAAAAACAAAGAAGAAGAAAAGTATGAGTTTGTTTGATGTTGCATTTTATATCCTTGCGATCATAACCGTTGGTTCGGCGATAATAGTTGTCAGCGCAAGAAGCATAATTTACTCAGCTTTTTCCCTTCTTTTTACATTCTTTGGAGTTGCGGGGCTTTATGTCCTGTTGAATGCTGATTTCATTGCGGTGACACAAATTTTGATCTATGTTGGAGGAATACTCGTTTTGATAATCTTTGGTGTTATGCTTACTACCAAAGTTTTTGATGTTCCAATCAGGACTGAAACTTTGCATGTAGGACCTGCGATCGTCATAACAGGAGCTATTATGGGAACACTTGTCGGCGTGATTTTAAAGACAAAATGGTTTGATGTTATGAATGTTCAGTGGGATGCAACTACGAAGAAGATCGGTGAGAAACTTATGACTGATTTTCTATTGCCTTTTGAAGTTGCCTCAGTTGTCTTGCTTGTGGCTTTACTCGGTGCGGTTATTATTGCAAGAAAGGAGAAAAGTTAAAAAATAAAGCGGGCTTTGTAATGCAATTGGATCTATCAGCGCTTAAAAATGTTGGACTTGAGCATTTCTTGATCGTTAGCGCAATCCTATTTTCACTTGGTATTTACGCGGTCGTCACAAGGAAAAATGCAATAATGGTTTTGATGGGAATTGAACTTATCTTGAACTCTGCAAATATAAATTTCATCGCTTTTTCAAAATATAGCACAGCTAGCTTAAGTGGTCATCTAGCTGCTATTTTCGTGATAATCCTCGCAGCAGCAGAGGCAGCAATCGCAATTGCTATCGTCTTAAACATCTACAAAAACTTTCTCACCGTTAACATTGATGAAGTTGATAAATTAAAGCAATAATCAGAATGAGCATAATGAATTGCTTGAAGGTGCGTGACTATATATTGAGCCAAGATATGCAAATTCAATCCCAGAGCGAAGTCCTTATGAATTTTTTGGCCTAAAGATAGCAAATCAAGCATATGGTTCTGCAAGAAAAATCGTTGGATTGTCTCGTAGTTTTATCGGTAAACTATGAGGAGTTAATGCAAAGGTTAAGAGAAATATCAGCAGAGATCAGAAACAAGTTTAACTTCGCTAAAAAGACATATCTTTTTGGCTCGTTTGCGAGGAAAAATTACATGCCCGAAAGTGAGTTAAAATACAGGTTTCAAAATAAAAACAAAGTTGATATAGCATGAGTCAAAATACATTGATTTTGCTTTCAATCCTTGCCTTGCTTTTGCCATTCTTTGGATTTCTTATTTTGATTTTCTTTGGAAGGCGACTCCCGCGACAGGGCGATGTCATTGGAACCAGTTTTATTTTCGGTTCTCTTGTTTTATCTTTCGTCGTCTTCTTGAATAAAATACTTTATTTTCACGAACCGATAGAGTGGAAGTTTGAATGGGTTAATTTTGGATTTGTGCAAAATTGGGGTGAGATGAAAATAACGCTTGGGATTTTAATTGATAATCTTTCTGCGACGATGCTTATTGTGGTTGGTGTTGTAAGTTTTCTAGTCCATGTTTTCTCAATTGGATACATGAAAGGCGATGTGAGGTATTCAAGATATTTTGCCTATCTTAATTTCTTCACATTTTCAATGCTTGGGATTGTTTTGACGAACAATTTCTTCACAATGTATGTTTTTTGGGAGCTCGTTGGTGTTTCTTCATATCTTTTGATTGGACATTGGTATGAGAAAAAATCTGCTTCTGACGCCGCTAAAAAGGCGTTTATTGTCAATAGAGTTGGGGATTTTGGGTTTTTCGTTGGGATAATGATCATATGGGTAAGTTTGAAGACATTTAATTTTGGTGAAGTTTTCGCTGGGATTGAACAAGGTAAATTATCGGGTGATTTGTTGACAATTGCTGGTATTCTTGTTTTCATGGGCGCGATTGGTAAGTCCGCGCAATTTCCTCTGCATGTATGGTTGCCAGACGCAATGGAAGGTCCGACACCTGTTAGCGCTTTGATTCACGCTGCGACAATGGTTGCAGCTGGCGTGTATCTTACCGCAAGAACATATGCAATGATGAGCGCTGATGCTTTGACCTTCATTGCTTATATTGGAGCTATAACAGCATTTATTTCTGCGACGATTGCAATTACTCAAACTGATATAAAAAGAGTTCTTGCTTATTCAACGATTTCACAGCTTGGATATATGATAATGTCCCTTGGGAGCGGGGCTTATGTTGCGGGGTTTTTCCACCTTGTGACGCATGCCGCTTTCAAAGCGGGTTTGTTCCTTGGCTCTGGCTCGGTCATTCATGCGATGCATCACGCTTTGCACAAAGTTCATGATCATCATACCGATCCGCAAGACATACGAAATATGGGCGGGCTTAAGAAGAAGATGCCAATAACTTATTACACATTTTTAATTTACACGCTTGCGATTTCGGGAATTCCTTTGACATCTGGATTTTTGAGCAAGGATTCAATTCTTGCAGGCGCTTTTGCGTTTGGGAAATTAAGTGGTCATATATTGATACCGTTGATTGGGTTCTTAGTTGCTGGGCTTACAGCATTTTATATGTTTAGATTGTTGATACTTACATTTCACGGTGAACCAAAGCGAAAAGATGTTTTTGAACATATTCATGAGTCACCAAAGGTCATGACTGTTCCGCTTGTGATATTTGCTATTTTATCACTTTGGTTCATTTTCGGGCCGAATCCATTTGATGCTTCTACTACTTGGATAGAGAAAAACATCCACAAGCCAAAGAGTGTTGTCCCAGTTGAGCAACAATATAAATTTAATCTTCCTGTTAAAATTGAACATGGCGTTGCGATAACAGAGTATGAGCACGCTTTGCATGAGGCACATGTTCCGGCGATGTTAATTTCGCTTGGAATGGCCGGACTTGGGATTTTGTTTGCCTTCCTAACTTATCAATGGAAGAAGATTGACGCTGAAAAAGTTGCAAATAGCGTAAAACCTGTATACACATTTTTGAAAAACAAGTGGTATTTTGACGAGCTTTATCAAAATACATTTGTCCTTGCTACGCTTGGGATCTCAAGATTTGCGAAGTGGTTTGACTTGAAGGTTATTGATGGAATAGTTGATGGTTCGGCTCATTTGACGAAGTTATGGTCGTTTTCGGTTGGAAAGTTTGATTGGAACATAATTGATGGGCTTGTTAACTTACTTGCTTACATAACTGGATTTTTCGGATATGTTGCGAGGTTTTTGCAAAACGGCAAGGTCCAAACCTATATAGTTTATGTCATATTTGCCGTGATAATTTTGTTTTACATTTTCGTTGGATAAATTTTGCTGATTTTTGGAAACATCGCAAAATGAAGCTGTTGCAGTTATTTCGTTGAAATTGAGAGAGATTCTAAAAATGAGTTTGTGATGTCAAAAAGCGTGCTAAGGTTTATCGTGCTCTTTCTCAAAAAGAATTCAAAACAAAAATAAAGCAAGGAAGAATAAATGCAAATACTTGGAATCGGAATTTTAACTTGGATTGTGTTCTTGCCGATCCTTGGGATGATATTAGTCCTTCTCGTTCCAAGAGGGCGAGAAACATTGATAAAATGGATTTCTGTTGTCACGACAGGTCTTCAGGTTATACTTGCAGTTGTTTTGCTTTTAAATTACAGATTTGATCTTGCTGGCGTAAATACGCTTGAAGGATTTCAATTTGTAGAGAAATACAGATGGATTGATGTTTCTGGAGTTGCGTGGTTTGGAAGAATTGTGATTGAGTATTTCCTTGGGGTTGATGGATTAAGCATGCCGATGGTTGTCCTTACTGCTTTGATATCATTTCTCGGTGCAATAGCGTCGTGGGAATTGCCAAAGACGAAAGGTTATTATGCGCTTTATCTTCTGCTTGACACTGGAATGATGGGTGTTTTTGTCGCTCTTGATTTCTTCTTGTTCTACATCTTTTGGGAAGTAATGCTTTTGCCAATGTATTTCCTTATAGGAATATGGGGTGGTCCAAGAAGGGAATACGCTGCGATAAAGTTCTTCATCTATACTTTGCTTGGTAGCGTTTTAATGTTGCTTGTTATGATCGGATTGTATTTCAGCACAAGTATAATTGATCCTGTCACTGGCGAGAAGATCCATACCTTTAACATGCTTGCAATGATGGATCCAAGAAATTATGAACCTGGTTCAATCTTTTCTGGTTTGCACACAACTTGGAGATACATTGCATATATTGCCTTGTTCATTGGCTTTGCAATAAAAGTTCCAATTGTTCCATTTCATACTTGGCTTCCCGATGCCCATGTTGAAGCTCCAACTCCGATAAGTGTAATTCTTGCAGGTATACTTTTGAAGATGGGAACATACGGAATGTTGAGGATAAGTTTCCCGATATTTCCAGATGGAATGATAAAGTATGCGCTTCCTATGGCTATACTTGGATTCATAAATATCGTTTATGGAGCTCTTGCGGCTATGGCTCAAGAAGATTTCAAAAAGCTCATTGCATATTCAAGTATAAGCCATATGGGGTATGTTGTGCTTGGGATGGCTGCACTTAACACGCAAGGTGTCACAGGCGCAATAATGCAAATGTTTAATCATGGAACAATCACGGCGATGTTGTTCTTAATAGTTGGGGTGCTTTATGATAGAGCTCACACGAGAGGACTTAATGAATTTGGTGGGCTTGCAAATCAAATGCCGAAATATTTTGGAATTGTGATAATAGCTTTCTTTGCTGCGCTTGGACTTCCGGGATTAAGTGGCTTCATAAGTGAAGCTTTTGTGTTTCTTGGTGCATTCCAAACTTATAGATGGATTGCGATTTTCTCCGCAACAGGTGTGATAATAACTGCTGGTTATATACTTTGGACAACCCAACGACTTTTCTTTGGACAATTGCCCGAAAGATGGAAAAACCTGCCTGATATCAACGCTCGTGAGCTTGTAACGCTTGTTCCGCTTGCAATTATAGTTATTTTCCTTGGTGTTTATCCAAGCCCATTGATCAAGTTAATGAATACATCGGTTAATCACCTTGTAAGATTTGTCTCGGAGATGGGTCAAGCAGGAATGCAACTTGGAATTATGCCGTGAAAACTAAAATGGTAAAATCAAAATGAATGGCTCATTTGTAATAGAATTAACACAATCGTTAAAAAACTTTATACCTGAAATCGTTTTAACTGTGACACTTGCGCTCGTGATATTGTTTGATCTGATATTTGGAAGGAAGATAAAAAACATCGGAGCTTTTACCACGCTTGCAGGATTAGTTGTTGCTTTATACTTTACCATTTTGCAATACGGAGGCAGCTACCAGATTTTCAGAGGGATGTTCGTTGTTGATCCGTATTCAACCTTTTTCAAGTTCATATTTATAATTTCAGCGATTATCATCGTTATATTTTCTATGCAGTCATATGAGCTGAGGGAAACATCTGCAAGGCGGAGGACTGGTGAATACTACTTTTTGATTTTATCTTTAACGCTTGGTGCATTCTTAATGGCTGGCTCTGTTAACTTAATTATGATGTATCTTTCGCTTGAGCTTGTGAGTATTAGCTCTTATGTGCTTGCTGGTTATATCAAGGAATCGGAGCGTTCAAGCGAAGCATCAATGAAATATGTTATTTATGGTGCCTTATCCTCTGGGTTGATGATCTATGGAATTTCGCTTATCTATGGATTAACGGGAGAACTTAATATATATGCTGTAAATGCTTCGCTTTTAACGAATGGTTATAGTCCGATTGTTCTTTTGATTTCTTTGATATTGATGCTTGCTGGTTTCGGATATAAAATTTCTGCTGTTCCATTTCACTATTGGACGCCTGATGTTTATGAGGGAGCGCCGATAACTGTAACTGCTTTTCTTTCTGTCAGCTCAAAAGCTGCTGGCTTTGCGATGCTTGCGAGATTTTTAAAGACAACATTCATAGATCGCACCGCGACTCTTGGAATTGAAGGAGCTTGGGTGATAATTCAAGGATTGCCTTGGACGGAGATAATAGCTGTTTTATCTGCATTGACAATGACAGTTGGCAACATTATTGCCATATGGCAAAATAACTTGAAACGAATGCTTGCATATTCAAGTATTGCACATGCTGGTTATATACTTATGGGTGCGGTCGTAGCTCAAAATTATGGAATTTCAGCAATGTTGATTTATTTTCTTGCTTATCTATTGATGAACCTTGGGGCTTTTTACTGTGTTATGCTCGTCGCTGAAAAGACCGGGAGCGAAGATATTGAGGTCTACAAGGGACTTGGTTATCGTGCGCCATTTCTTGGAATTGTTTTAACGATTTTCCTTGTCTCGCTTACAGGGATACCACCGACATTTGGATTTATTGGAAAACTTTATGTTTTCGCAGCTTTGATAAATGCGAAAGTGATATGGCTTGCAATAGTTGGCGTTATTAATAGCGTTATATCCCTTTATTACTATATTCGCGTTGTCAGAAATATGTTTTTAAGAGATCCTGAAGTTGAAAAAAGTCCGATTAGTTTTTCACCTGCTCACATTTTGGTAATGCTTATTCTTGTGATACCGACATTGCTACTTGGTGTTTATTTCGCTCCAATCGTTGACCTTGCGCAAGGCTCAGTTGCGATGTTTGGTTTGAAGTGATAACGAAATTTTAACTTGTGTTTAATTGAAAATTTAAATTTATTTCTTTAATTTAATGATGAAAGATCACGCCGATTTAAAAACAAAAATCGGAAACCAAAAGGATGAAACAAATTATATTATTCCTCGGATTAACCCTTCTTATTACCTCATTTCTTTGGGGACAAGGTGTTACGACTGCAAGTATAAGTGGAATCGTAACTACTCAAGCAGGTGAACCTCTTCCAGGAGCAAATATAGTTGCGGTTCACGAACCAAGTGGAACGGTTTACGGAGCGATTTCAAGAATTGATGGTAGGTATAATCTCGTTGGTTTGAGAGTTGGCGGTCCTTATACGATTACCGTTTCATATGTCGGATATGCTCAGCAAAAGGTTGAAAATGTCATTCTCGCTCTTGGGCAAAATCTTGAACTTAATTTCCGACTCGCTGAGCAAGCAGTTCAACTTGGTGAAGTTGAAGTTATCGGTGAAAGAGCTGGAATTATTAATGCTGCAAGAACTGGACCAGCAACAAATGTTTTAAGGCAACAAATTGATGTCCTTCCGACGATCTCAAGAAGTTTTCAGGACTATTACAAACTTTCGCCCTATTTTGTCGGATATAGCGCTGCTGGTAGAAATAACCGCTACAACAATATCCAAATTGACGGTGCAAACTATAACGATTTATTCGGCCTTGGTGGAACTGGCGCGCCAGCTGGACAAGCAAATGTCACCCCGATAAGCTTGGAAGCAATTGAAGAATTTCAGATTGTAATTGCTCCTTATGATGTTCGTCAAAGTGGATTCACAGGTGGTGGTGTTAATGTAATTACAAGAAGTGGAACGAACAGGTTTTCTGGATCTGCTTTCTACTATGGTAGAAACCAAAACTTCATTGGCAGAAGCCCTGATACTTTGAGAAGGAAATATCCAGATTTTACTGATTATCAAACAGGTTTTAGAATTGGGGGTCCTATTTTAAGAAATAAAATCTTCTTTTTCGTTAACGGAGAACTTACAAGATATTCTTCGCCGTTGAACCGAGTATTTGGTGCGCCGACAATAGGAACAAATATCTTTACAGTTTCACCAGATAGTGTTAGGATATTCCGCGAGGCTTTGAAATCACGCTATGGTTACGAAACTGGTTCTTTTGAAGCATTAAAGTTTCAAAGACATAGCAATAAGCTATTCGTAAAGCTTGATTTCAACCTTGCCCAAAATCATCGCTTGACGATAAGACATAGTTATCTTGATGCTTTTGATGATAATCCTCCGTCAACATCTGGGATACCTGCTCCTAGTGTTGCAACTATATATGCTGAGAATACAAGGTATGCAATAAGAAATAGGACAAATTCAACCGTCCTTCAGTTGAGAAGCTTATTTGGAAATAATATCGCAAATGAGTTCATAGTTGGATATACCTATATCCACGACGATCCAGAATATTATGGTCAGGCATTTCCATATGTTAGCGTTAGAACCACAGATGCTCAAGGCAGAACATACAATCTCGCCGCTGGTTCTGAGAAATTCCGTATGGCAAATGAACTAAAACAGAGATCAATTGAGATAACAAATAACTTGACATTTTTCGTTGGTGGTGGACATGCGATCACTATTGGAACACATAACGAGATATTCTCGTTTAGCAACTTATTTATCCGTGATTTCTTTGGTGCATATCATTGGAATTCGCTTGCTGATTTTCTTGCTGGAAGAAAGGCAGCTCAGTATGAATTAACATATTCAAATATACCTGGCAATCCACAACCTGTGGCGAAGTGGAAAGCCATCAAATATGGTGTTTATGTCCAAGATGAATGGACTGTTAGACCTGGCTTGAGATTGACTTACGGGCTCAGACTTGATGTACCAACATTCCCAGATAAACCAGCTTATAATCCAAGTGTTGATTCAACATTTAAACCACTTGGATATGATATATCAACAGACAAAGTGCCAAAATATCAACTTATGTGGGGTCCGAGATTAGGAATTAACTGGGATGTACTAGGTGATAAGACGCTTCAATTGCGAGGTGGAGTTGGGTTGTTCACAGGGCGTGTTCCATATGTTTGGATTTCAAATCAATACTCAAATACAGGAGTAGAATTTGGAAGATTGTTCTTAACTGGAGCAGCTGTTCCTGACTTCGTTCCTGATCCATATAATCCGCCAAGAGGAGGCACACCAGTTGCTACAACCGAGATCAATGTGACATCTCCAAATTACAAACTTCCTCAAGTTTGGAGAGCAAGTATAGGTATTGATAAAACACTTTTCTTTGGTTTCATCGGAAGCATTGAAGCTCAATACACAAAAACTGTTAACGATATCTTGTATCAAGATATCAACTTAATACCTCAAGGTTATCTTGCTGACGGAAGACCAATTTATGGACGTTGGAATTATGCTACGAGAAGATGGGATATACAAAGACGCAACACCAGATTTACACATGTTATTCTGTTAACTAATACTACCAAGGGATACGCATACAATATCGTATTCCAGCTTGAAAGACCTGCCATAAGAGATGGTTTCTATGCAAAGTTTGCCTATAACTATGGTGTATCCAAAGATTTGAATAGCGGAACTGCTTCTATCGCGCTTTCACAGTGGAGATTTAATCATGTCATAGATCCGAACAATCCATCTCTTGCATTCTCTTCATTTGACTATAGACATAGAATTCTTACTGCATTATCATATAGACAGGAAATCTTCGCTGGGATTGCTGTCACGCTTGGTTTATTCTATAACGGTTTGTCAGGTCAACCATATTCATGGGTATATAGCGGTGATGTGAATGGCGATGGTCAAGTTGAAAATGACCTTGTTTATATCCCGAAAGATAGAAACGATATTATACTTGTTGACGCTGCTGGAAATAACTTACCTTACACAAATGTTGCCTATGATCAGTTGAACGCGTTTATAGAAAGCGATCCATATTTGAGCAAGAATCGTGGTAAGTTCGCCGAAAGGATGGCTGCGCGTGGACCTTGGTCGCATCAAGTTGATGCGAGATTAGCGATTGAAATACCAACGATTTATGGACAAAAACTTGAAATAACATTTGATGTTTTGAACCTTACAAACCTCTTGAACAAAGATTGGGGACTCGTTAAAACAGTTACCTTCCAAAGAGCATTCTTATTAGCATTCCATAGCCTTGATCCTACAACTGGAAAACCAAGATTCCGTTGGACTGGAACACCAGTGCGTGAGCTTCCGCTTGATCTCGCTTCAAGATGGCAAGCTCAAATTGGGATAAAGTATACATTCTAAAAATTTAAATTTATAGCTTTGGGGGAGCAGAAATTTGCTCTTTCTGCTCCCCTTTTTTATTTTTTGTAAGGTCAACCATCTAGATAGCAAATCAAAATAAATTGATGAGGTATACTATGATCATAGCATTGTTGACAGATTTCGGAAATAGAGATTGGTTCGTCGGCGTTATGAAGGCGGTAATTTTAAAAATAAATCCAAACGTCAATATAGTTGACATCAGTCACGAGATTTCGCCTCAAAATGTTCGTGAGGCGGGATTTGTTTTATGGAACGCTTATAGATATTTCCCACCTAAAACAATTTTCGTTTGTGTCGTTGATCCAAAAGTTGGAAGTGAAAGAAAAATTATCGCCGTTGAAACCAAAGATCATATTTTCATTGCTCCAGATAATGGTTTGCTTGATTTAGTTTTAAGCGAAGCTGAACCTTTGAGGGCAGTTTATGTTGAAAATAAGGAATATTTCCTTAAAGATGTCAGCTCCACATTTCACGGCAGAGATATTTTTGCTCCTGTTTCTGCTTACATTTCTCGTGGAGTGGATATTGACGAACTTGGAAGCAAAGCTGAATTGAACTTGACTAAAACAATCTTTATTGAGGTCTCATCACCTGGCGATTATAACGGGGAGATTGTATATATTGACAGATTCGGGAATTTAATAACGAATTTGAAGGTGTTTGGGAAAGTTGAAGGTGAGGTTAGATTTAAGGACTATATAATTGAGAAAATTTCAACCACATATGCTGATGTTAACCCGGGGCAAGTTGTCGCGTTGGTAAATAGTAGCAATTTGCTTGAGATAGGTATTCGCAATGGAAACGCAAAGGAATTTTTTAAATCAAATTACGGTGAGAATTTTATCGCAAAAATCAAGCAGGTGATAAAGAATCATTCAGAACAATAAATTTTGAAAATTTGCGCGTAAAATTTATTTTGGAAACAAAATTTAGCAAGAACAAACCCTAATTCTTCATATAATGTTGAAAATGTTTAGGTTGAAATCAATTGTCTTCGTTGTAGTTTCCGGTTTCTTGATCGTTTTTCTTTCTTCTGGTTGTTCATCATCTAAAAAGACAACGATAGAACAGAGCAGGGATAGAGATGAGGTTAGAGAATTGACTCACAGACGAATTGAGAACAAAGACAAAGCGATTGAACACTTCATCGCTGGTCAAGTTTACGAGCTTAAAGGGGATTATGCAAGTGCTATACTTGAGTATCAAGACGCGCTTCGGTATGATAAGAGCCCGGGAATTTATAACGCAATTGCAAAGGCGTATCAAAAAATTGGTAAGCATTCTCTCGCAGTTCAAATGGCTAAAGAAGCTATTAAACTTGACTCTTTAAATATATCCTATCGTGAAACGCTCGCAGATATTTACATTGAAACCTTTGAAGTCCAGAAAGCGATAAACGAACTTGAAAAAATTCTTAAAATTGATTCTTTAAACTACGGTGCTTTATTTAATCTTGCTCAACTCTACGAAAGCAACAGACCTTTGCGTTCGCTTGAACTTTATAATAAAATTATTGAAAATTACGGTCCTGAGTGGAACGCTCTTCAAAGAATCGCTGAATTATCTTTTCGTCTTGGTAAATACTCTGAATCTGCACATGCACTTGAAATGATGATTGAAATAGATCCATCAAACTACGAGCTTCGTAAGTTAACTGCGGAAACTTATATAAGTGCTGGGGATTTTCAAAAAGCGAAAATGATTTTATCAGAACTTATTGAACTTAAACCTTCAGATGTTCAAGCCGAGATAAGATACGCCGAGGTGCTTCTTCAACTTGGAGAGAAAGATGACGCTTTGAAAATTTTTAACAAAATCGTAAATGATGATTCTATTGATATTGATCTGAAACTTCAAGTAGCCGAAGGTTTGTTGAGAAGCGCTGGAAAGGACACAATATTGAAGAGTGAAGCAAAGGCGATTTTAAAAAATCTATCTTCAAAGCATCCAAGCGAGTGGAGAGTTCATTGGTTGCTTGGGGTCATTGCATCAGACGAAAAGGATAATCAAACTGCTTTTGATGAGTTTAAAATCGTTGTAAACATTAATCCACAAATCGTTGAAGCATGGCGTGGAATTGGGATTGCTCTTTATGAAATGGGGAAATTTGAAGAACTTATCAAGTGGATGCAGGACGGCGTTGGAAAGTTCCCAGACGATTTTTTCCTTAACTTCATTCTTGGACTTGGTTATCATCGGCTTGAACGAAACAAGGAAGCAGTGCAACCACTTGAGAAAGCCCTATCGCTTGATCCTAAAAACATTGATGTCATAAGCACGCTCGCGCTCGTTTACGATGCGATTGGCGACGCAAGTAAATCTGATTCGCTCCACGAACTTGGTTTAAAGATAAGCCCAAACAATCATCTTATTTTGAATAATTATAGTTATACACTTGCAGAGCGTGGTGAAAAACTTGACATTGCTCTTGAGATGGCAAAGAAAGCGGTTGAGCAGGAACCTGAAAATCCAGCTTATCTTGATACGATAGGTTGGGTTTATTTTAAACTTGGAAACTACGAGAAAGCAAAAGAATATATACTAAAAGCAGTTGAAAAAGGTGGAAGTCCCGTTGTGGTAGAGCATCTTGGCGATGTTTATTTCAAACTTGGTGACAAAGAAAAAGCAATTGAATATTGGAAAAAAGCTCTTGAGAAAAATCCATCAAACGAGAAATTAAAAGAGAAAATAAAGCGTGGGCAAATATAAAGCCGTTCTCCTCGTAATTCTTGCCATTATTTTCATTTCTTGTGCTCCAACCAGAAAAGCCACTGTAGATTACAACATTGAAACTTACTTGGAAAGGATTAGTGTGCGAGATAAATTTGTTAGAACTTTGAACGCAAATGGAAGTGTAACACTTGATTCTCCTGAACTTTCGGGCACTGCTAAGATAGAGGTAAATTTGGTGAGACCAGATATTTTAACTTTAAAAGTTGAAACGATTTTTGGAATAGACTTAGGGGAAGCTCATGTTTATTGCGATAATTTTGAAATTTTTGATAGGTTCAATGACTTGAAAATTCAAGGCAAGGTAAGCAACTACATAAAAAAATATCTGGGTGTGGATTTCGCTTGTGATGAGCTAATTGATATTTTAATAGGTTGTCCGAGAATTCAAGAATTTGAAGTGCAAAATTTTAGTGCTAATGAGTTGATTATGGTCAGTAAAAGAGAAGGGAAAAGCGATGTTGTTTTAAAATTTAATCCTGAATTTGAACTTGAAAGTTATGTGCTCTTCAGGGATGGTGTTAAGATATTTGAGGTTAGATATTCAAGATATAAGAAATTTGGAGAGATAACGCTACCGCGGCTCATAAAAATTTATGATGAATTCGGCAGGGGGATTTATTTAAGTTTTTCTGAAGTTGAACTAAATGGATAAAATTCTTTACAACAAAGCTAAAGCAAAGCGTGGTAAAAAAATCTAATTCTGACCTCAAATTAAAAAACAAACTTCTTAAAATCTCAAAAGAGATTGAGAAGCTTTTCAAAGTTGAACGGCAGGAGAGTTCAAATCCACTTGACATTTTGATTGCGACTATTTTGTCTCAGAACACAAATGATGTTAACAGCCATAGAGCATTTAAAAATTTGAAGGAAAAATTTTCAGATTATGATTCTGTTTTAAATGCGAATGTCGGGGAAATTGAAAAAGCCATAAAAATTGGTGGACTTGCTCGTCAGAAAGCGAAGCGAATTAAAAAGTTGCTGCTTAAGTTAAAGGAAAAACGTGGGAATTTTGATCTTTCTTTCCTTAAAGATCTTTCAGTTGATGAAGGATTGAAATTTTTAACTTCATTTGAGGGAGTTGGATTGAAAACCGCCAGTTGTGTTTTGTTGTTCGGATTTAATAAAGAGGTTTTTCCAGTTGATACGCATATTCACAGGATTTTGAACAGGGTTGGAATAGTTAAGACAAAGACGCCTGATGAAACATTTTTGAGCGTTCAAAAATTAATCCCTCAAGGGCTTGCTTATCATCTTCACACGGGATTGATAAAGTTTGGAAGGACAATTTGCAGAGCCCAGAATCCTTTATGCGGGATTTGCCCAATTTATAGAATTTGTGGCTTTGAAAAGAAGAATTTTTATCGTAAAAAGAGCGGAAAACTCAAACTTATCAAAAGTGAAAATGCCGAGTTTATCCTTCTGAACAAGGTTTAGATTTCCGCTGGAAAGTTTTGTGTTTTAAAATTGAAAATTTTAATTTTTTAGCGTGAACTTTTTTAAAAACATAATTTGAAGTTCAATGGTAAAAAGAAGAGAATTTCTGAAAAGCTCATTACTTGCCGGAATAGGGGCGGTATTAGCTGGAAAATTTAAAATTTTCCAATTTGCTGGCAACTCATACGCTTATGAATCAAATCAGGCGAGTTTGCCCATTTTAATTTCTACCTGGAGACAGGGAATAAAAGCCAATGAGATGGGGGTGAAAGTTTTATCTGAAGGTGGGACAGCTCTTGATGCGGTTGAGCTTGGTGTAAGAACAGCAGAAGACGATCCGAGCGTGATGAGCGTTGGATATGGTGGATTGCCGGACGAATGCGGTCATGTTTCGCTTGATGCTTGTATAATGGACTGGGAATTTAACGCTGGAGCTGTTGCATTTGTTCAAAAGTGCAAAAATCCTGTGTCTGTTGCAAGAAAAGTGATGGAATTAACAAAACATGTTTTCATAGTTGGCGAGGGCGCAGATAGGTTTGCGAAGTTGATGGGATTTCCAGAAGTTGATTTGTTAACAGATGAAGCAAGAAAAAGATGGCTTGAATGGCGAAGAAAAATGAGTCAAAGCGATAATTGGCTCTCGCCGGAAGAAAACCATGATACAATCGCAATGCTTGCTCTTGACAAACAAAGAAGAGTTGCTGGAGCAGTTACAACAAGCGGACTTGCTTGGAAAATCCATGGCAGAGTTGGTGATTCACCAATAATTGGAGCTGGATTATATGTTGATGGTGAAGTTGGAGCAGCAGGATCAACAGGTGTGGGAGAAGCAGTGATAAGAACTTGTGGAAGTTTTCTTGTGGTTGAATATATGAGAAATGGGATGCATCCGCAAAAAGCGGTGGAAGAAACATTGAAACGAGTCCTAAAAGTCAATAAAAAGTGGATTGACAAGGATCCGAACTTTCAAGTTGCATTCATAGCTGTCAATCTAAGAGGCGAAATTGGTGCGATGGGCTTGAGAAAGGGATTTCAATATGCGCTTTATAAAGATGGAAAGAACCAATTTCTTGACGCACCAAATTTAATTTAAAATTTAACGGTTTGAAAAATGAGGTTTGAAATTATTACCTTGGTTTTAATTTTATCATCTCAACTTTTTTCACAGGTTAAGCTTGAAAGCATAGCACTTGGTTCAGATCTATCTTATGGGCTCAAGGGGATAAATTATGTCAATAAAGCAACAGGTTTTGGTTTTTCGGGTGAGTTAAAGTTTAAACTTGATCAGAGATCAAAGTGGAAATTTGGTTTCATTTCTGGATACAGAGACCTCAAAATTGAGCCATCGGATTCAATGACGATTGAAAGATGGAACTGGGACTATTGGCGAATTTGGTATCGCAGTCACGTTCGCTCGCTTATAGCTGATTCAAACTATGCTGTTAATTTGAATCCTGAACAGAGATTATATGTTTTGCCTGTAAAAATCTACTTTGGTAGGGATTTTAGTTTTGGCAAATTCACATTTCTTACTGGTTTTGTCCTCGGTTTAACTTTTTATGAAAGAGCTTTCTGGCTAAATGAGACATGGTGGAAAAGATTTCCGAATCTTTCTGGTGGAGAAACTTATGTGTTTCAGTATTCTTTCAAAAACAACGCACCGAGTAAGAAGGGAACTGTTTTGAATTTGGGGGTTAAGTTTGAGGCTGGATTTAGGCTGACGAAGATCGCATCTTTTACATTTGGCTTTGAATTTGAGCATTATCCAAGCATAAATAAAATAGAAAGAGTTGAATTTGGAAAGATTGTGCTCGGTGGCGTTGGGGAATCTTATAAAAACTTCGTCTTGAGAGATGTTTTTAAATTAACAGCTGGTTTTGCATTTAATTATTGAAAATTTAATTTTAAAGTGAGATGAAAAGAGGCAAAATTATTTTAATTCTTGTTTTGGTTTCATCTCTTGCCTCATACTCTCAATTTTCTGCTGGGGTTGAGGGAATTTATATTCTTCCGATCGGTGGGTTTTCAGGTTGGTTTGATAGGCATTACTCTGGAACAGTTTACATCGGACAAGCAAATCAAGAAAACTCCTTTGTTGCAGGTAGGATTGAGTATTACAAATTTTATCGCGAAAATACGGATAAGCTATATTACAAAGATTTGAGTTTAGAGCTAAAAATTTACGGTCTTGGTGCTGAATACAGACATTCTGTTTATAGAGTTTATTTTTTGAACTTCTATGGAGTTATTGGCGCAGGTTTATACCGTTGGTTTGGTTTACGAGGTGAATACTATTTCAAGGACTCAAGCGGTAATGTTATTGATTATGTAGCAGAGCGGAGATATCAGGATTGGAGTGGGGGATTTTGGGGTGGAGGTGGAATGGAGCTTAAAGTCATTAGAAATTTATCTCTAAATTTAAGTGCAAGGTATCAAATAGTTGTTGGTGAAATGTGGCAAACTCTTGCGTTACGGCTTGAACAAGCGAGTGGTTTTCAGTGGCTTGGAGTTCAAGCAGGTGTTCAGATCAAGCTTTAGTTTTGATCTCCTTTATGTAAGGTATCTTCAAGAGTTCAGATAAAAAGCGATGGTGTGAAGGATGTTTATCACAGTATGATATACTAATTTTTAGTATACCATTTTCTTCCACCAGATGGTATTGATTGGGTTTTATTTCATGTTCTGAAAGAATTTCAATTAATTCTGCTCTACCTTTCCCTTTTTCGTCAATGATTTCAAGATATAATGTTGTTAGATGGCATTTACCAAGAAGTGCTTTTTCTACATTCGTAAGGAATGTCAAAACGAGAAGAACAATTACTGTAAAAACTGTCGCGAGAATTATTTGTCCTGAGCCAATTGCTAATCCAATTGCTGCAACTACGAAAATTGTTGCCGCGGTTGTGATTCCTGTTATTGTTCCCTTAGATTGAATTATTGTTCCGGCACCAATAAATCCAATACCAGTTACAATTTGTGCTGCAATTCTTCCGGGATCGTTTGAGATTTTAATTGAAATAATCGTATAAAGTGCTGAGCCAAGGCAAATTAGAATATTGGTTCTAAATCCGGCGGGTTTTCCTTTCAATTCCCTTTCAAGGCCAATTAATCCACCGAATATAACGGCAAGGACAAACTTGAAAAGATCAAGATGTATTTCTTGCATGCTTAATGTTTTTATTTATTTGACAGATTTCGGTTTGATATTATCACAAGATGTATGCTTTCAGAAGGAAGTTCGGTCATTTTCTCAGCGTTGCTGAGGATGATTTTATGTAATTTGTTATTTAAACAAGAACTTTATAACCTGCTTCTTCTACTTTTTGCTTTACATCTTCTAAGTTGAGTTCGCCGGTGTAAATTATCTCAAGCGTTTTACTTGTATGGTCAGCTTTTGCTGACACGACATTTTTTAATTGCTTAACTGCTTTTTCCACCGTCGTTTCGCAATGGTGGCAGGTCATGCCCTCAACTGTTAAAGTTAGCTTGTTCATTTGATTTATAGCTTTAGTTTTTTAATTCTCAACGAGTTTAATACAACTAAAAGTGAGCTAAGTGACATTGAAATTGAGGCAAAGATTGGCTTAAGAGAAATCCCAGCTACTGGGTATAAAATGCCGGCAGCGATTGGGATTAGAATCACATTATAAAAGAAAGCCCAGAAAAGATTTTCTTTTATTATTTTGTAGGTTTTCGCTGAGAGTTTTATCACTTGGTAAACTCCCTTTATGTCATCTTTCATCAGGATCATATCTGCTGTTGCTGAGGCAATATCTGTCCCTGAACCAATTGCAATCCCCACATCTGCTTTCGCAAGCGCTGGAGCATCATTCACGCCATCTCCAACCATTGCAACTATGTATCCAGAATTTTTGAGTTCTTCTATTTTTTCTGATTTTTGTTCGGGCAAAACTTCCGCGAAAATTTTATCAACACCAATTTGATTGGCTATTGCTTTTGTCGTTTTGTAATTGTCTCCGCTCAAAATCGCTATATCAATTCCGAGTTTCTTGAGATTTAAAATTGTAGATTTGGCATCATGCTTTATCGTATCTGCAACTGCAATTATTCCAGCTATTTTACGATTAATAGCAATAAATACTGATGTCTTACCTTGATTTGTCAAGAGATCAATGATTCTTTCGTAGCTTTGGGTTTCAATGTTTAAGTTTTTCATGAAAGTTGTGTTGCCAACCGCAACTTCGTTTGAATCAACATTGGCAAAAACACCTTGCCCTGGGATTGAGAAGAAGTTTTTGGGTTCTAAAAGTTTTAGGTTTCTTAACTTCGCATATCTTACTATGGCTTCTGCAAGAGGATGTTCTGAATTTCGTTCAACAGACGCGGAGAATCTCAAAAGCTCGTTTTCTGATATGTTGCCGAGTTTTATGATGTCCGTTACTTCAGGTTTTCCATAGGTTATTGTTCCAGTTTTATCAAATACGACCATGTTAATTTTGTTTGCAATTTCAAGTGCTTGTGCATTTTTTATTAAAACGCCATATTCAGCTGATTTGCCAGTTGCTACAACTATTGCGGTTGGAGTTGCAAGTCCAAGTGCACATGGACAGGCGACAATTAAAACAGAAATAAAATTCATAAGTGCAAATGTGAAACTATATCCAGAGAGATACCAGATTAAAAAGCTTAAAAATGCTATTCCAATCACAATTGGGACGAAAACTGCTGCGACTTTATCAGCAAGTTTTTGCACTGGTGGTTTTGTCGCTTGTGCGTCCTTAACCAGTTGAATTATTTTCGCAAGTAATGTATCTTTTCCTACATTGTTCACTTTAAATTTAAAACTTCCAGCTTTATTAAGAGTTGAACCTATGACCAAATCGCCTGGCTTTTTCTCAACTGGCATGCTTTCTCCAGTTATAATTGACTCATCAACAGAAGCGTAACCTTCAATTATTACACCATCAACAGGTATTCTCTCACCGGGTTTAACGAGAACTATATCACCTACTCTTACTTCTTTAATTGGGACAACTATTTGTTTGCCTTCTTTAATTATCGTTGCGGTTTGCGGTTGTAGGGTAGAAAGTTTTTTAATTGCTTCGGTTGTTTGAGATTTTGCCCTCGCTTCAAGAAGTCGCCCCAGGAGAACGAATGTAATTATAACAGCGGATGTTTCATAATAAACATCAGATGTTTTTCCAGTTAATTCAAAAATTTTAGGATAAAATGTTGCAACGGTGCTGTAAATATATGCGGAGCCAGTGCCAATTGCTATTAGTGTGTTCATATCCATTGATAAGTGCCGAATTCCAGATAGGAAACTTTTAAAAAATTTACCACCGCCGTAGAAGATCACGGGAGTTGTGAGGGCGAAGAGAATATAGTTAATGAAAGTTCTATCTTCAGTATGATAAAAAAGATGCGACACCATATCAATCAGAATAAATCCAGTAAGAATTGCGCTGACGATGAATCTTTTTTTGAGGTCTTCAAACTCACGCTTTCTTACGATTTCATCGTAAAGTTCTATTTCTTCTTCAGGGAGTTGAGGAACTTTATAACCAAATTTTTCTAATTCTTCTTTTATGTTTTCAGGTGTAACGAGAGTTGGGATGAATTCAGTTGTCACAGTTCCAACAGCGGGATTTACTGAAACATTTATAACGCCATTTATCTTTAAAATGGTCTTTTCAATATGAGATACGGAGGCAGTAGAAAGTCCTTCAACTGGGAAATTTATCTTTTGTATAGCTACATCATAACCAATGGATTTTACCGACTGTATTATATCTTTTAGATTTACCTGTTTTTCTTGTTCAACTTCAATTGTTGCTTTTTCAGTTACTAAATTAACACTTGCATTTTTCACGCCCGGGATCTTTAGGAGGTTGTTTTGAACTTTCAAGACGCAGCTGGCGCAGGTCATTCCGACAATTGGAATATCAATCCTTAAAAGTTTACTCTCTTTGCCTTTCTCTATTTCTTTGCTCTGTTCTTTCATTTTCCCGAGGTTTCGTATAATCTTTTTTCAAATATAAGTTTTCAGTCGTAAAAAATCAATTTGAGATGGAAAATCTTCAAGGTTGGGGCAATAACTTTGGATGGAAAAGACATTTCTTTAGTGATTTTCCGACCGTTTTTAATGCTTTTGCTATTTTTGGATGGATAATTTTTTTAAAACGATTGGATTTTTTAAATTTGTGTTTGCGAAGAAAAAATATAACTTTTATCCGACGATGAAAAAACTTTTGCTGTTGCTTCTTCTACCTTCATTAATTCTTGCGCAGAAGCCCCAGGATAACCGCTCAACGAACATTGGAAGAATTGGTCTTGCGGTTAATTCGTATGGGCAAATTGGCAATGGATTTAATCCATCGTTTTGGCCATCTCAGCCATCGTGTGAGTTCCCGATTAAGCCAGTTAGGACGAGAATTGAACATCTTTTCAACGGTGGTTTATGGGTTGGAGGTTATGGCAAGAGCGGACTAACCGTTACAACAGCTACTCACGATAGGCGTTTTTCAAGTGAATTTACACAGCGAATTGATCAGGGTTTGTATGAGCGTTCAAGCTTGCTTGAATCAAGATATTACAGCCCTGATGCCATAAGCCATCAGGATTTTTATTGTGATTTTACAGATACAAATACAATAAATCCATTGACGGGAGAGCCAATCTCAGGACATAACCCACTTGGAGTTTCGGTTCGTTTTGAGACATACGCTTGGCAGTATTCAATCGCGGACAATTTCGTGATTTTAAATTTCAAGATAAAAAATGTTACAAATGTTGCGATTGAGAGTTTATATGTTGGACTTGTTACAGATCTTGTTGTAAGGAATACAAATTATAGATTTCCTGCTGAGGGTTCTGTTTTTTACTCTGGAACTGGTCTTGGTTATATAGATAGTTTAAGATTGCATTACGCTTTTGATGCTGAAAATAGACCTACGGATGGTCAAACCGATAGCTACATCGGAATTAAACTTTTGGGAACAGAACCATTGCTTGGTGGGCATCTTGATAGCTTGAACAGATATACAGTTTATCAGGTTTGGCAATTTAGGGCAAGTACAGGAGATCCGGATTTAATTTCACCTGCGAATGATCAGCAAAGGTATGATAAAATGCGTATTCAATTTCCATCTGCAAAAATTCCGAGCCTAAAGAGCCCAGGGAATAGATACACGCTTATTTCAGCTGGTCCTTTTCCGACATTGTATCCGGGTGATTCGGTAAGTGTCGCTTTCGCTGTAATATGTGCGAAAAAATATGGTGACGATCCGCAAAGAGATGATACACCATTGAGTAAAAAGTTGCTTATTGAAAGTGCAATATGGGCTCAGAAAACTTATAACGGTGAAGATAGAAATGGAAATGGAATTCTTGATCCAGGGGAGGATTTAGATGGAAATGGAAAAATTACGAGATTTATTTTCCCAACGATTTTGCCCCCTCCGAAAGTTAAAGTTGTCCCTGGTGATAGAAAAGTTGATATTTACTGGGATAGGTCGGTTGAAGATGTTGTTGATCCAGTCCTAAATAGGAAAGATTTTGAAGGTTACAGAATTTATATGACAAAACTTGGGTTTGACATTGGATTTGTTAGAGCAGGTGAAGAGCCATATATTTTGATTGCAGAGTTTGATAAGTTAGGTAACGATGTTGGTTTTAACACAGGATTTGGGTCTATTAAACTTCAGACACCAGTAACTTTCCCAGATGATACAGTGCGATATTATTACAAATTTACTGTTGAGAACTTGTTAAATGGATGGCAATATATTTTTGGAGTTGAAGCATTTGATGAAGGCGATCCGGATAATAATATACCAAGTCAATCAAGCGTTAGGGTTATGCGCCGAGTTATACCGGGTTCACCACCTACATCGGATAAATCAAAAGAAGTTGGTGTTTATCCAAATCCATACTATGCAAGAGCAATATGGGATGGCACTGGTGGAGAGCGAGAAAGGAAAATTTACTTTTACAATTTGCCGAGAAAATGCGAAATAACTATTTACACACTTGCCGGTGATATAGTTGATAGATTCATTCATGATGCTGATACATACACTGGAACAGATATCCAATGGTTTCAGGTTTATGGAGATGGAACTCAAAAATTTTCAGGTGGAGAGCATGCCTGGGATTTGATTTCAAAATATGATCAAGCAATAGCAACTGGACTTTATCTTTTTACAGTTAAAGATCTTGAGACAGGCGAAATCAAACGAGGTAAGTTTGTAATAATTAAATAAACGAGCGAAAGTCGTGAGAACAAAAAAAGAGACAAAAGCTGAAGAGATAATAAAAAAATTGCCTGAGATAATAGAGTCAGACAGTGCTTTTAGACAGAGACTATTTGCTATGTTGCTTGAGTATTTTCCATCAAGGCAGGAGTATAATTATATATTGAAAGGTATAAACGAAATTTTGGAGCGACAGGAAGAGCATTCACGAGTGATAAAGGAATTAACCGAGAAAATTGATAAACATTCGCAGATACTTGAGGAATTGATTAGAGGACAGGAGCGACATTCGCAGATACTTGAAGAGCATGCGAAAGCAATAAGAGAGTTAAGTGAAAGACAGGAAAGACATTCGCAGATACTTGAGGAACATGCGAAAGCAATAAGAGAGTTAAGCGAGAAAGTAGATAGACATTCGCAGATACTTGAGGAATTGATCAGAGGACAGGAGAGACATTCGCAGATACTTGAAGAGCATGCACGGAAGCTGGAAGAGCATTCAAAAGCGATTGAAATGTTGGTAAAAGAAGTTTATGAGTTAAAAATAACTGTTGGCGGGCTTGTTAAAGAGATGGGAGATATGAAAGTTGAATTTGCACGACTCTCCGATGCGGTTTATAAGCTTAAGGTTACAATAGGCAATATAGGTGCAAGATGGGGAATTATGACAGAAGATATGTTCAGAAAAGCTTATGAAGAGATTTTGAAATCTCTATTTGGGCTTGAATATAAAGTTGAAAAGCGAAAGATAAAGTATGATGATAAAGAATCGGAAATTGATATCGTAATATCGGACGCAAAGGAAGTGATCGTTGAGGTTTCCGCTTCAATGAATAAGAAAAAAGCGGAAAGAATAGCTGAAAAAATTAAAGCATATAGAAAAGAGACCGGTAAGGAAGTTCCAGCGTATGTGATATCTGCAAGTGCGTCTGCTGAATCCGTCGTTTTGTTAAGAGACGAAAACATCAACATCATAACACCAGAAGCAGAAGAAGAGGAATTTGAAAAATAACAAATAAATTCAAAGAGGCAAAGATGAAAAAATTAGCTTTAATCATCGCATTTTTAGTTTCAACAGTAGCTCTTTCACAAAGTCCATTCCGACTTGTTCCAATTCAAGAAATTCAGTGGGTTCATCCTGATTCATTAAGGAAAGCTGATAGTTTGCAAGCTGCTGGAGTTGCTTTCAACTCCACTGCTTTTCCACATTGGATTGAGGACTCAAGATATTGGTATGTTCCTCCAATTTCTGCAACTCAATACGGAGACACTTTCACTGTCGTTGGGATAGTTATGAATCGTCCGCAAATGTATACGCTTGGAAATAGGTATGTTGTTTTTATTCAGGATACCGCTGGTGGACCTTGGAGTGGTATCATTGTTCTTGCAAATGATACGACTTCTGCAAATACGCAAGCGACTGGAATTCAAGTTCTTGATACTGGAATGGTTGTAAAAATTGTCGGAAGAGTTGAGGAATTTCCCGCATCGTCAAGCACTGGATACACGGAATTATTTACGGTTATACCAGATCCACGGACGGGGCAAATAATCCCAATAGAAGTTATTGATTGGAAACTGAGCAGACCCGAACCTGTTGAAGTTAGAGTTTCAGATTTCGTAAGAGGTAACGCTTCAGTTGGGGGACATCGTATAAACTTTTCAAACGGAGAGAGATGGGAAGATGTGTATGTGATAATAAGGAATGTTTCAGTTGTCAATCGTAGTGGAACAGTCGGTGGTAGATGGACTTGGTGGATTGGTGATGATTCTGGAAATGTTATTCAAGTTTATGATGGTTCCAGACATTTCAGAGGTGGTTCAGGAGCATTTAATCCTAACTGGACTCCTCCACCAATTGGGACGAAACTTGAATATATCCGTGGTGTTATAGTGGGTGTTGGTAGTGGTTATGCAATTACCCCGCTTTATCCTGATGATGTAAAAATATTATCTTATGCTCCAGAAATAAATTATGCATTTACAACACCGCAAAAAAGAGAACCAGCCTTACCATCAAGCACCGATCCAGTAAAGATAAGAGCGATCGTTAAAGTAACGGATCCAACTCCAGGCGTTGTAATTGACACTGTAAGACTTCTTTACAGCGTAAATTATGGTTCATTTAGAGAAGTTTTGATGTCAAAGATCAGCGGTGATACATTATGGGAAGGAATAATACCACCGCAACCTAATGGTTCTTTGGTTAGGTATTTCTTTAGAGCCAGAGATTCAAAAGGGCAAACCACTCAACTCCCGGGTGATACATCGCAGAACATTTATTTCTACTTTGTGAAGGATGGTGAGCTAAAGATAAGAGATTTGCAATATACAATATTGAGAAATGGAAACACTGGATTTTGGGATTTAAGAGTCAAAGTAAGAGGTATTGTCGTTGCTGATACAAATGATTTCCCAACAGAGCCACCGCTCTTAAATCCTGGATCAAAGGAACAATATCGTGTTTATATCCAAGATGACACGAGCGCATGGAGTGGAATTCGTTTGTTTGGTAGCAGAAGTTATGTTTTAAGAAGAGGAGATAGCGTTGAAGTAATTGGAACTGTAAGGGAGCGAAATAATGTGACTGAAATTGTCGTTGATAGCGTAAGAATCATAGCAAGAAATAGACCAGTTTATCCAGCTGTTGTTGTCAGAACTGGTGATGTGGGGAATAAACCTAATGGAACGGAAAGCGCAGAAAAGTGGGAGAATATGCTAATACGATTTGTAAATGTATTAATCACAGATGTTGATCCAGATAGAAATGGCGGAACATTCAGAGAGTTCGTTGTTGATGATGGGACAGGCGGATGCAGAGTGAACGATGATGGAGGTTATAAATTCTCAAATTATCCACCAGATACAGCATATGGCTACAGAATCCTTTATGTCGGGAATAGAATAAGTTATTTGCAAGGGATACTTCATTTTTCATTCAACAACTACAAGATTGAACCGCGCAGCGATGAGGATTTCGGAACGATAACAAAAGTCGTTGTCGCTTATAACTCTGAAATACCTGAGAAATTTGAACTTTTGCAAAACTATCCGAATCCATTTAATCCATCAACTTATATTGAATACAAATTGCCAAAGCGAGTTCATGTAACACTGAAGGTTTATGATGTTCTTGGCAGAGAAGTAGCAACGCTTGTTGATGAAGTTCAAAACGCTGGCTCTTATAGAGTTAGATTTGAAAATCCGAAAATATCAAGTGGTGTTTATTTCTATGTTTTGAAAGCAGAGAATTTTGTGGATGTGAAAAAGATGATGTTGTTAAAATAAGCTTGTTTTGGGGCGAAGCGACATTAAATAGATCGCTTCGCCCTGTTTTCAAAAATTCTGAAACCTAATAATGATTCACACACTGGAATAAAATGTCGGAGAAAAGATGAAACTCAAATTTTTTATCTTCACAATAGCAATACTGCTTTATGGATGCATTAAGCACAAGATGAGCGAACCATATCCTAACGCACGACCTGAAACTTATATTTCGTTGTTTCCAGATTCAGCGTTAAATCAATCAACGAGCAATTTACACATCCATTGGTGGGGCGTTGATAAAGATGGATGGATTTCAGGTTATGTTTTTAGCTTTGATAGAAAAAATTGGTTTTGGACATTTAAAAACGATAGCGTTTTTAAGCTCCCGATTTTTGGTACTGACACAAGCTATAACTTTTGGATATTTGCAGTTGATAATACTTTGAAAACAAGATTCACCGAGGGACAAAAGATAAACTTCATTGATAAAAACGGAAATAGAGCTTGGGATAGAGGGGAAGAGTTTGAAATTTTACCAAATGATTGTTACGATGAGACACCAGCTGATTTAACATTTCCAATTAGAAATACTCCGCCGACGGTGGAATTTGCAATGACGGGTGAGTTTGCTGGAACACGACTTGATGTTCCTGATACAACTTTTCCAATTGTTTCATTTCAATGGATCGCTTCTGATATTGATGGGGATAATACAATTTCCGAATTTTGGGTTGCTCTTAATGATACATCAACTTGGGTGAGAGTTCCGGGACAATTTAGATTTGTTACGCTTCTTGCTGAAAACTTTTCACAAACGGATACAATTGCTAATGCGCTGGTTATTCCGAGCTCAACTCAAACACTTGGACGTGTCCCCGTTTCTGGAACCTTGAAAATGCGTTTGAATGGAAACAATGTTTTTTACCTTAAAGCTCGTGATGTCGCTGGTGCATTTAGCAAGACGATAAGAATGCCATCTGAAGGAAGGACATGGTATGTTAGAAGGCCCAAAGGAAATCTTTTGATAGTTGCTGATTATGGGATTGCGGATAACTCAATAGGTTTTTATAGATCTATTTTTGATACGCTTGTTGGAGGGAATTATGATGTATGGAATTTAAGAGTTGGTGCGAGGTATCCAAGACGTGGTATTTTAGTGCCACCTTTTCCACGGGTTGATTTCGCTGAAGTTTTGGTGAGATTTTATAGATATGTTTTCTGGGTATCAAGTGATGAAACAAATTTTGATATAGCAGCTATATCACTTCCAAAGTTTAGAAATCAAGGTGGAAAAGTGTTGTTTTCGTTTATATTGCCACAGAGCACAACGCCTGATTTTGATGTGGGAAAAGCTTTAAGTGATATTTCAGGTGTAGTTGATAGTATTAGTTCCTCACCGCTTACTGGTTTTGTTCCATCTGGCACGAGGATTTTGAATTATAATCCTTCTAATCCAGCTGAAACATCTGAATATCCTGTTTTGGTTCGTGATAGCCCATCTGATAATCCTGTTGATGGTGGGAAAATAGTTGCATTTTTGAGAGCAGTTTATCCATCTGCTTTTGCCCGTCCAATTTACTGGGTTGAACCCCGAAGCGCTTGGGGAAATATAACATTTGCAATAGGTGCTGAATCAATTGATAAAAACTTTGTGCTTGTTGGTTTACCAATATATAGGTTTAACGGAGGAGTGAGAAATGCAGGAGTGTTCATTTCAAGGGTTTTCAGAAACTTTGGTGCCAGTAGTAAATTTTCTTCGTTTTAAAAGTTAATTGGAGGTGAACGAGATGAAAGGTTTAATTAGATTGGTTTTCGTTTTGTCTTTTGCTCTTTGTTTAACTCAAGCACAGGAAAAAGGAAAAATAATAGGAAGGGTTGTTGATGCTAAAACCGAGGAAGGACTCCCAGCAGTAAATGTCATAGTCAAAGGAACATATTATGGTGCCGCGACAGATTTTGATGGAAGATTTGAAATTAGAAATGTAAATCCAGGAACCTATACGCTTGAGATTTCTATAATTGGTTATAAGAAAGTGACAATTACGGGAGTTAAGGTCACCGCTGGTGGAGTTACAGATTTGAAGACAATAAAAATGGAAGAAACGGTTTTAACACTTGAACAGGAAGTTGTCGTAATTGGCGAAAGACCACTTTTTGATATTGAAGAGACACAATCAAGAAGGACAATCACAGCCGAAGAAATTCAAATTGCACCTGTTCAAAATGTTAAAGACATCGTCACTCTTCAAGTTGGGGTTGTTTACAGCGATGAAGGAGTGCACATACGTGGTGGTAGAACTTATGAAAGTGCTTATCTTGTTGATGGTGTTTCAGTTCAAGATCCGCTTGCTGGAACAGGTTTCGGACTACAGCTGAGCCCAGATGCAATAGAAGAAATAGAAGTTATAACTGGTGGATTTAACGCTGAATATGGACAAGCGACATCAGGAGTTGTGAGAGTTAGGACAAGAGAGGGTGGTGATAAATTCCAAGGTAAATTCGCTTATAAATTTGATCATTTCGGCTTGAATAATAATTCGTCTTCAAACTTCAACACAGATATTTTTGAATTCAATTTAAGCGGTCCTTTCTTTAGATTATTGCCTGGTAAATTAACATTTTTTACGAATGGAACTATTGGTTTTTCAGACGGATACACTTATGGGAGAACGGGAAAAAGACCAGGGCGACTTTATTCTTCGCTCTTTCGGGAGATGTTAGGAAACAGATATCATCCTTCTTACACTCCACGAGCCGAAAACAGCTACATGGGGATGTTCAAACTAACTTGGAAACCATCAACTACTTTTAAATTAAATTACTCTTTCAGCTTTTCTGCAAGTGTAAACCAAAATACTCGCTCTCTTCAAATCACGCTTGAATATGTTGAACCTGGCCCTGGCTATCAATATGAATTTCAAAACATTTTATGGAACGCAAATGTCTATTCCCATCTAAATTTAAACCATCAAATTGGAATTACGCATACATTGAGCGAGAAAACATTTTACGAGCTAAATTTGAGCAGATATTTCACACGTTTAAGAAGCGATGCAAATGGTCTTGATTGGAGAGATTACAAAGAACCAAGAGATGTTCCACAAATACCACCGTATTACTATAACACAGGAAGCGATACGATAAGATTAATTCCTGGTGATGGATTTTACGATACAGGAAATCCATTTACATGGCATGACCATTCGGTAGTTGAATACACAATCAAGGGCGACTTAACTCATTTCTTCAGCGAGAAGAACAAGTTTAAAACCGGATTTGAGATGACATTCCAGAGGTTAAGGTTTGTTGATATATATCAGCCTTGGGTTCCACCGATGGGTTTGAATAATGATTTATATGAAGTTAGTCCTGCCTTCGGTGCTTTTTATGCGCAAGATAATATAACATTTAGCGGAATGATTTTGAATTTCGGTTTGAGATTTGATTATTGGTTCCCAGGTAAATTCGTTGATGATGCTGTTAGAAATCCTAATGTTGTCACGATTTCAGACGAAGCAAGGGAAAGATATTTCCGTGAGACATACAATTTCTTTGGACGAAGGTGGAAAGGTAGATTAAGCCCGCGACTTGGAATTTCGCATCCGATTTCAGACAATCAAACATTGTTTTTCTCTTACGGGCATTTTTCAAAGAGACCAAGACCGCAATTTGTTTACGCAAAACTTAATCCTGTCACAGCAAGATCAACTTTCCAAAAATTTGGAAATCCAAATCTCAATCCTGAAACAACCGTCGCATATGAGCTTGGCTTAAGAAATCAACTCACCGAAAACGATGTTTTGACAATAACTGCTTATTATAAAGACATTTTTGACTATGTCACAACGAAACAAGCAAGAATTACAATCGCTGGCCAACTTGGACGAAGCTATATAACTTATGTCAATCTTGATTATGCAAGAAGTCGCGGAATTGAAATTGAATATAAAAAGAGAATTGGGAGATGGTTCAGGGCAACTTTGAGCGGTTCTTATTCAATTGCAACAGGAAAAAGTTCGTCTCCAGATGAAGGAGTTCTTGCGATAAGAGGTGAAATCTATGAAAGTATTAAAGAAACATATCTCGTTTGGGATAGACCAATTCAAGCATCAGCGATATTTAATTTCTATGTTGAAAAAGGCAAAGGTATCTTTGGCTTTGGGAAAGGTGTCCTTGACAACTTTAATCTTTATCTCAGGGCATTTTATCAGTCAGGTAGAAGATATACTCCATATTACTTTACTGGCGACACTCTCCCGAATGGAAAGCCAATTTATGTGCCTGATTTGAGAAACAGATATAGCAAAGTAGGGAAACCGTGGTTCTGGGTTGATATGACTTTTGAAAAATACATAAAATTTGCTGGACTTGAATTCACTTTTCTCGTTGAGGTAACCAATCTTTTTGATAATAAAAATTCTCAGATAATTAATCCGATCACGGGAAGAGCTTACGAGTTTGGCGATCCAACGCCTGTTGATTGGAACGATCCTCTATATCCAGAACTTCAAGCGCCTGTTGATCCGTTTCCATTTAATCCGGCGAGATATTTGCCACAGCGTAACATAAAAGTGGGCTTCTCTATAAGATTTTAGGATTTATTTCAGTTTTTCTCTCAATAGATTGTTGGAGAGGAAAACGAGCAAGAGAGTTCAATGAAAATTAAAATTAGAAACTTGAAAAATGAAGAAATTAACAGTTTTAGTCATATCACTTGTTTTGTTGACCTGCGTATCTTACGCTCAACTTTTTCCAATACTTGGTGCACAGAGATCTGGGATTTCGGCAGCACAATTTTTGAAAATTTCAGTTGGAGCAAGGGCTGTTGGAATGGCTGATGCTTTCGTTGCAAATGCCACCGATGCTTCCGCTCTATATTGGAATCCTGCAGGGATAGTTCAATTCGGGACTAACGAAGTTATTCTTTCTCATACAAATTGGTTTGTGGATATAAAACACGACTTCATTGGCGGAGTTTATCACCTTTCAAGGAATGATGCGATTGGTTTGAGCTTGACAGCGCTTTACACCGATGATATGGAAATTACCACTGAAACACAACCTTACGGAACAGGGAGATATTTTAAGTATATTGACATGGCATTTGGTCTGACATATGCAAGAAGATTGACAAATCAATTTAGTTTCGGATTAACCGTTAAATACATTGATGAAACGATTGATGTTTTAAAAATGCAAGCTGTCCTTGTTGATCTCGGGACATTTTATTGGATGGGGCTTGGGACTGCAAGGTTTGCTGTTTCAATTTCTAACTTCGGTGGAGATATGGCGCCAAGGGGTGAGATTACTCTTTTAAGTGGTGAGAAAATTTCATCTTTTCAGTCGTTTTCTCCTCCAACTATGTTTAGGTTTGGATTTGCGTTTGAACCAATTATGAATGAAACGCATAAACTTACGACGGCGATACAATTGAATCATCCAAATGATAATGCTGAAAACTTTGGGATTGGAATTGAATATGGATTTAGGGAATCATTTTTCATTCGCGGTGGGTATAAAATAAACGCAGATGAGCAGAACTTCACAGCTGGCGCAGGTGTAGCTATAAAAACTGGACTTGTAAATTTGAACCTTGATTATGCTTTTGCAAGGTTTACGCGTCTTGGAAATACGCATAGATTTTCAATATTGTTCAAGTTTTGATTGAAAAATAAAAAAGCACAAACTGATGAAAAAAATATCACCTTTGATTTTAACGGCTTGGATATTCTTCCTGATCGGTTGTGGAAAAGAACTTGACATTTCACAATTTGATGATGTTCCGAGAGGTATTTCAATCTCCGACACAGTTTATGTTAAAGAAGGGGAAGATTGGAAAGAAGCAGGCGGGAAAGAATTTAAACAACCAGAGGACATACATATCGGACATGATGGATTTGTCTATATCGCAGATACTGGAAATGATAGAATTGTGATGCTTGATCTTGCAGGAAACTACATTGGTGAAAAGGAAATTTTAAAACCAGTTGCAATTGCGCAGGATAGAAGATTTAATTTGATAGTTGCTGGTGAGCTTGTAAAAGGAGGTTATAGATATGGTGCAATTTACAAGATAAGATTGTTTGAAGCGAGCCACAACATTAATGTCGCAAAGGTTGACACAATTTATTGGGAACCAGAAAAACCAGCAAGAAGATTCACAGGTGTTGCTGATTTGATTGACAACAGCTATTATGTGTGTCGCGTTGGACCTGACAACACAAGTATATTTGATCCTGATAACATGATATTGCATTTTAGTAAAAACGATTCTCTTTACCCGCGCGAGTATATTGATTTAACTCCGAACCTTGATGCAACTGGTAGCGGAATTCGTTCAATAAATCAAATGAGCGCGATAGCGACTTTTTCTGACAGAAGAAGGGCAACTGACTTTATCGTCGCGCAGACAGATCCTGGAGCAAATTTCAAAGTTAAATGGTTTCGTTTCAATCCTGGAAGTGAAGTCGTTCCACCTAATTGGGAAGCCTACTTCAAGCCGAATGCAACGGACTTAACAACTCAAGGTATTTTCGTAAGCCCAGAAGATGTCACGCTTGATACAAGGAACAATATCTATGTGATTGACTCTGGACTTGATTCCTTGATGAAATTTGATGTGAGAGGAAAGTTGTTGAAAGAGTCGTTTGGGCCGAGTAAGCTCGGGAAAGATAAGTTGAAAAATCCGAAAGGCGTTGCCTGGTTTGATAGGATTCTTTATATTGCTGATACTGGGAACAACAGGATTGTGCGATATAAATTATCAACTGATATAAGATAAAAGTAAGTTCTACTTTTAACGGGGTTTTGATTCAGCAGAGATTAAACGAAGACAGGTAATTATGTTTAAACTTGGGGGCAAAAAATGCCCCCAAGGTTTTTTATAATTAATTAGCTACTTCCCCTGGGTTAAGTTCAATTACGGCGTTTTTGAATTTTGCTGGCAAGTATTTCTTTAGCTCCGCTGGTGTCCCCGCAAGAAGTGGGAAAGTTCCATAGTGCATTGGTATTACATATTTGGGTGCGACAAGTTTTATTGCTTCCGCTGCTTCTTTTGGTCCCATTGTGAAATGTCCACCTATGCAAACAAGCATTAAATCGGGAGCATAAAGTTTTCGGATAAGCGCCATATCTCCAAACAATCCTGTATCCCCAGTGTGATAAACTTTAAAACCATTTTCAAACTCAACAACGAATCCAGCAGGGTTTCCTCCTTCAATAATGTTATTTCCATCTGAAATTCCAGAACTGTGGACTGCTGGAACCATTGTAATTTTAATTCCGTCAACCTCAACTGTGCCAGAATAATTCATTCCGATAAGTTGCTCTTCTGGCACGCCCTGGCGAGCAAGATATCTTGATATTTCAAAAATGCTTACGACTTTTGAACCGCTATTTTTTGCAATTGCAGGGGCAGAACCGATATGATCAAAATGTCCGTGTGTTAAGAGGATTATATCAGCTTTTTTTATGTCCTTTGCCATTTCTGGAGCTTTAGGGTTATCAAGCCAGGGATCAATCAAAATAATTTTCCCATTTGGTGATTTCAAAAGAAAAGCGGAATGTCCAAGCCAAGTGACTTCAACTCCTTTAAATCTTTTTACTGAGGCTTTCTTTTCCTTTGCGACCGCTGTTAATCCGACGATTAGAAATGAAGCTAAAATGAAAAGTAGAAGTGTTTTCATTTTCGCCTCCCGAATTTTGTTTTTTATAATTTTAAAAACTTTGCTGAAATTTTCAAGCGATCAAACATTGTTAAGTGTTTGACTTTCTTACTGCGTCCCTTATCGCTTCAGCTACTACATAAGATGAAAGTTCAGCTAATACTTCAAACTCGGTTTCAACTTGACCTGTTGCAAGCGTGAAAACAACATCACCATCATAGCTCGTATGAGATGGGCGAATTGATCTTGATATGCCATTGTTAGCACGCTTGGAAAGTTTATAAGATTCAATTTTCGTTAAACTTGCATTCGTCATCACGCAAATAAGAGTCGTATTTGTCCCGAATTGAATTTTTCTTTGTAGAGCGAAACGAAATTTCTTATCCTCAGCTATAAATTTGTTGTTTGCTCTCGCCCCTGCTATAATTTTGCCGTCCTCATCAATTACATCTCCAACGGAATTTACAACTGCAACTGCAGCGACAATTAAGTCATCAAGCTGGACAATATAAAAACCAAAACCACCGTTCATCCTATATTCAAATCCTGCCCATTTCCCAACTGTCGTCCCAGTTCCAGCTCCAACAAGACCCGTTTCAAAGTTAACGCTTGCGTTCAAACAAGCGTTGTATCCATCTTCAGCGGTAGGTCTGATTTTGGGATCTCCGACATTTAAATCGTAAACCACGGCAGATGGAACAATCGGAACCTTTGCCCAAGGTGTTTGATATCCAATCCCATTTTCTTCAAGAAAACGCATAACCCCATCCGCAGATGCGAGACCGAAAGCACTTCCGCCAGTTAATACAATCGCATGGACTTCCGAAACAGTCATATCTGGTGATAAAAGTTCAAGTTCACGACTTCCTGGCGCATTCCCACTTACAAAGCAACTACCAATGGTATTCGGAGGACATAAGATCACAGTACATCCAGTTAACGCCTCTTTGTTCGTTGAATGTCCGATTTTAAAGCCGAGTTTTTCAAACATGGCTTGATAATTTTATATCTTTTCAAAAAACATCAAAATTCCGATCACGATAAAAGCAATTGCGGCAATTTTTTCTATCACATGCTCTGGGACAAATTTAGTTATCACACCTCCCAAAAAAGCTCCAAGAAGCGTAATGAGCCCAAAAGCAACGATTGCACCGATGAAAACCGACACTGGTTTCTTTGACTCCGCCGATAAAGTTAACACAGCAAGTTGAGTTTTATCCCCAAGCTCTGCAAGAAAAATCGCCAAAAAAGTCGTTATTATAACTTTAAGGGACATTTTAAATCTTACCCTTTTTTGTTTTTGTATAGTTAAAATAAAGAAGGTAAAGGGAAACAATTCCTCCACCAAATATATTCGCAAAGGCATCGGTCACATCGGAGCTTCTGCCGGGAACATACTCCTGATAAATTTCACTCATTATTCCATAAACGACACAAACAAGGAATGCGAACGCTATGCTGAAATTTTTAAGGAAAACACTTTTTTCCTGATACTGAAGAGCACGATAGACAAGATATGACACTGTTCCAAATAAAAAGGCATGGACAAGTTTGTCAAACAAGTTAAATGGCTCTTCTGGAAAATAATCCCCTGGTATTGATGTTAACACGAATGTAAACCCTATCCAAAAAAGAGCGGGGAATTGGTATTTTAGAAAATTTTTCACCCCTTATCTTCTTTCATCACTTTTTGAATCGCTTCAGGAATTGAATTCAAAATATCCATTGCCATCATTGGAAGTTCACCAAGTTTATCTCTTGCGAGATCACCTGCAAGACCGTGCAAATAAACACCGCAGATCGCTGCATCAAGGGCACTTAAACCTTGTCCCATAAATCCAGCTATCATTCCTGTTAAAACATCACCGCTTCCAGCAGTTGCCATTCCGGGATTTCCTGTTGAATTTATAAAGACCTCTCCTTCGGGATTTGCGATAACTGTCGTATCACCTTTAAGGACAAGCACAACGCCATATTCAGTGGCAAAATTCCTTGCGACTTCTATTTTTTCTCGCTCAATTTTTTCAACTGGTAAATCAGTTAATCGGGAAAACTCACCAGAGTGAGGTGTTAAGACGATTTCATTGTGTAAACTTTTTAATATATTTAAATTTCCAACAAGTGCATTTAATCCATCGGCGTCAATTACAGCTTTTTTGTTCAACTTTTTAAGGATATTTAGGACAACTTGCTTCGTTTCATAATTTTTTGAAAGTCCAGGTCCAATTATTAAAACATCAGCCCATTCCATATGCTCTTCAATTAAATCAAGAGCGTTCCATCCAATTGTGTGTTCATTTGTTTCAGGCAAAGGTAGCTTCATCACTTCGGTTAATTTCATTTCAAGTATAGGGCTTAAGCTTTCCGGGACTCCAGCTATAACCGCACCTGCTCCAACTTTCATCGCTGAAAGTGTTGACATTGTGGCAGCTCCTGTAAGTCCGGGCGAACCGACAAGTGCGAAAATTTTGCCACAACTATATTTATGTGCATTGAATGGTCTTACAGGTAATCTTTTTTTAATATCAATTTGCTCAAGATAATAAGTTTTTATCCCCATAATTTGGTAAACGAAGCTCGGTATCCCGATATCAATTATGTAAATTTTTCCTGGTAGGATCTTGCCCAAGTTAAGCATTAAGCCTGTCTTTGGAAGTCCCATCGTTGCAGTAAGATCAGCGCGAACCGCAATTCCAGCAACTTCACCTGTATCGCCATCTAAGCCGGATGGAATATCAATTGAGACAGTGTAAGCACGAATTGAATTTATCCAACTTATCACATCATAGAATAAACCTTGAACTTTTCCTTTAAAACCAGTCCCAAATATAGCGTCAATCACAAGATCAGGTCTTGGATACTTTTCAAGGTCTTTCACATCTTTCAAGGTTATTATTTCAAAGACATCAATTTCGCGTTTATTCTTATTGATGCGTAATGCAATTTCATAGTTTGTTTTCGCATCGCCTCGCAATTTTTCAGGTTCAGATAGAAGAAAGACATAGACATCAGCTTTCATCCCGAAAAGTTTTCTCGCAACCGCAAGCCCATCACCACCGTTATTTCCAGAGCCGCAAAAGACAAAAACTTTCTTTCCAGCAACACCACCATATTTCATCAATATGGAATTAACCACACCCTGTGAAGCATTTTCCATTAGTAAAAGCCCCGGAATTCCAAGTTGATCTATAGCATAACTATCACATTTTCTCATCTCTTCCGTAGATGCAACAAGAAGCATATAGCGAACTAAAATTTTAATTTTAAAGCTAAAACAAACGCTCAAGATATTTTGTCACAAATGACGGCAAAATACCTATCAAAAATACTCCAACAGCTGAAATAATTACAGCAAATGCGCCCGAAAATGAAATTTTAACTTCATCGGGATTTGAAACGATTTCTAAAGTTGGCTCTTTAAGATACATATTTACCACGACATTTAGATAATAATAAACCGACACAAGAGTTGCAAGCACCCCAACCACTGCAAGCCAAGTCATTCCAGCTTGAACCGCCGATGCAAAAAGGTAATACTTTCCGACGAATCCGGCGAATGGCGGAAATCCAGTTAAGGCAAACATGAAAATTGCCATCAAAACACCAAGCAAAGGTTTTCTATACCCAAGACCTACATAATCCTTTATGTCAAGAGATTTATTTTCTTCTTTTTCAATTATTGAAACGATCCCAAAGGCACCAACTTGCATTAAGACATAAGCAAGTGAATAATAAAGAACCCCCTGCTTACCAAGCTCATTTGCAGAAGCAAGTCCAACGAGAATATAACCTGCGTGTGCTATACTTGAATAAGCAAGGATTCGTTTTATGTTTGTTTGTGAAATTGCGATTATATTTCCCAAAATCATTGATAAAACTGAAATTATTGCTATCGCTTGTCTTACTTGCTCATTTGCTCCATTGAAGCCAAATATAAATACAAGAACGAAAGCACCAAATGCTGCTGATTTAGAAACTGCAGACATAAAACCACTTGCAGGGGTTGGAGCGCCTTCATATGCATCAGGTGCCCACATATGAAATGGAACAGCGGCGACTTTGAAAGAAAATCCTATTAACAAAAGCCCAGCTCCAAGCCAAAAGAGAAAATCGTTTTGATAGTTCTGAAAATTTGCTGATATGATTTTTAAATTTGTCGTTGTTGTGCTTCCGTAGATGAATGTAATTCCAAATAGTAGAAATCCTGTTGCGAATGCACCGAGGAGAAGATATTTTAGTGCAGCTTCATTTGACTTTGGATCTGTGCGAACAAAGCCAGCGAGAACATAAAGTGAGATGGACATCAACTCTATACCAAGAAATGTAATAATTAAATCAAGACCTGAAGCAAGTAGCATCATTCCAGCAGTCGCAAACAAGATCAATATATAAAACTCGCCATAATTTGTCCCGCGCTTAACAAGATAATCTTTTGAGAGCAAAATTGTAAGCAAAGCACCGATGGAAAAAACGAAATCAAAAAAGCTTGCATAACCACCGACGGCAACCATGCCGTTAAAAGCAGTTGAATACATTGGATAAGTATAAACTGATAAAAATCCAGCGATTATGAGGGAAATTATGCTGAAGATATAACTTAAAGTTTCACTCTTTTTAACAAGTGCTTCAATAATTACGACGACTAATCCAGCAAGTGATACTGCTAAAATCGGCGATATCCCGATCAGGTCCGTGTAAAAGTTCATTGTGTTTAATTTATACTTAGTTTTGAATTTATCTGAAGAAAACGAACCATATGAAAGTGAAGATCGGTAATAAAATCGGTATTGAATACTTTATCATGTATCCAAAGAAACTTGGCATTTTAATGCGAAATTGTTCTGCTATTGATTTAACCATAAAGTTGGGACCGTTTCCAATGTATGTCATCGCACCAAACATAACTGCGCTTACCGAAATCGCTTGAACATATCTCCACGAATCAGCTGTTATTGGAAGGACATTAAAGTTATGTGAAAATTCAAGATGAGCCAAGTCGTTTGGAGATAGCAATCCAAGCATAGCTTTCATGTGAACGGGATTATCAACATTTAACCCATGAAGTCCAAACGCTGCGCTGAGAAAGTTTAAATATGTTGGAGCATTATCAAGAAAACTTGATAAAATCCCGGTGCCCCAGAAAAATTGTCCTGGATGTGTGATGCCAAGCTTTTCAGCGTTGAGCTCAAGCCAGTCAAGAGCTGGAACCATCGTTGCAAAGATTCCTGCAAATAAAATAGCAACCTCTTTTATTGGGATGAAGTTGAAATCATTTCTTTCATGGATTTCTCTCTTCGTGGTAAGATAACTTGCGACCGCTGAAGCGATCATTATGATTTCGCGAATTGGCTCTTTGAGGAAAACCGCACCGAGAATTATAAAGAGGAATATAACATTGTGTAATCCTTCAACAACCGCTTCTTCTCCTTTTGACTCAATTTCTTTTTCCATTTCGTCAGGCAGCTTCTTATAATGATGTCTGTCAATTATATAAAAGATCAATAAAATTAAAGCGACTGAAATAAGCCAAATATACCAGACCCTTGTTATCACCCAGAAAAAGGGAACACCTTTAAGATAACCCAAAAAGAGAGGAGGATCACCGATAGGAGTTAACATTCCGCCTATATTTGAAACGATAAAAATGAAAAATACAATATGGTAAGCGGAAATTCGGTATTTATTTAACCTAATGTAAGGTCTTATTAAAACCATTGATGCTCCAGTTGTTCCAAGAAGGTTGGAGATAACAGCTCCAATTCCAAGCAATATAACATTTGCAAGTGGTGTTGACCGACCCTTAACTCTTATATGAATTCCTCCAGCTACAACGAAAAGAGAACCAATTAGTGAGATAAAGCTAAAATATTCAATCGCAGTATGAATCATTCTCGGCGCGTTTTTCAAGATAAAAAAGTAGTAAACAACTGTCACAGCGCCTAATGCAAATGAAACCAATGGATAATTATGCTCCCACCAGTGCCGATTTATAAATGGCATTAGCGCAATTGAGAGTAAAAGTAATATAAAAGGTGCAATCATGACCGGATTAACTGGAAGGATTTCATATTCTATCGCAAAGGCATCCGACATAGGAAAAAATAACAAGAACAAACTGATTATGCAAAAGGCAAGTAATTTTCTCATTTCAAATTTTCCTTAAATTTGTTTTACAACAAAAATGTTTTAACCAAAAATGCAACCATCCCTATTAGGTAGATGATCACGAAAATAAATAATCTATCTATTCGCTTATTTACATCGTCAAACCTTTTATTCACATCATCAAACCTTTTGTTAACATCATCAAATCTCTTATTAACATCGTCAAATCTCTTGTTCACATCATTGAACTGTTCCTTTACCCACATAAGCTCTGATTTTATGTCCCTAATATCTTGGCGAATGATATCAAGCTCTCTAAAGACGATTGCGAACGGATCTGCGCGATATGTGTATTCTCCAGACTTCTCTTTTACCTGTTTCATTAGAATTTGGTTCCTCTATATTTAAAATTTCGTGTTTATCTTACTGCTCTGAAAATTCCAGCCTTATATCTTTCCATCTGCTCAACTATTTTCTTAACATTTGATTCCGACTTCTTTAAAAATGTATTCGGGTAAACACCGATCCATACTATAAAAATTAACACAAAAACAAGGGAAATTGCTTCACGAAGGTTTAAATCTTTTATCTTTTCGTTCTCAGGTTTCGTGACCTTTCCGAAGAAAATTCTTTGATATGCGGTGAGAAGATAAACCGCAGCAAGAATTACTCCGAGCGCAGCAAAAATTGCAAAAGCTGATGTGCCCAAAAACTTTGATTTGAAAGAACCAAGCAAAATCAAAAACTCGCCTACAAATCCATTTAATCCCGGCAAGCCAAGCGATGAAAGTGCAACGATCATAAAAAATGTGGCATAGACCGGTGTAACACGAGCAAGTCCTCCAAATTCTTCAATCATTCTCGTATGACGCCTATCATAAATCATTCCAACAAGCATAAACAATGCCCCCGTTGACAAACCATGGTTTACCATTTGAATTAAAGCACCTTGAACACTTTCAACGGTTAAGCCCATCAATCCAAGAACAACAAATCCAAGGTGACTTACCGATGAATAAGCAACTAGCTTTTTAAGATCAGGTTGAACAAACGAAACAAGAGCACCATAAATTATACCAATTACAGCAAGAATGGCAATGTACGGTAAAAATAGAAATGTCGCATCAGGGAATAGAGGGATTGAAAATCTCAAAATTCCATAGGTTCCCATTTTCAAAAGAACACCAGCAAGAATTACACTTCCAGCGGTAGGTGCTTCAACATGTGCATCAGGAAGCCAGGTGTGAAACGGAAATAAAGGAACTTTTATCGCGAAGCTTAATGTGAAGGCAAGAAACATTAAAATTTGTGCATTTAAAGAAATCTTGGGAGCAATTTCATAAAGTTTTTGAAGATCAGCTGTGAATTGTCCATTTATCTGGCTTGCAAAGTTTCCAAGTGCAATAATCGCAACCAGCATCAGTAAACTACCGACCATCGTATATATCACAAATTTTATGGCAGCGTAAATTCTATTCTCACCGCCCCATATCCCGATTATAAAATACATCGGAATTAACATCACTTCCCAGAAAATATAAAACAGAAAAGTATCAAGCGCGCAAAAGACGCCGTTCATACCTGTTTCAAGAAGTAGAAACATTATAACATATCCCTTAACCCTTTTCTCAACAGAACCCCAAGTTGCAAGCAATCCAATAGGTGTTAGAAATGTCGTTAAAACTAAAAGCAAGAGCGAAATCCCATCAATTCCAACCCTGTATGCAATGTCAAGTGATTTGATCCAAGGATAAACTTCAACAAATTGAAACTTGACATTTTCTGGATCATATTTTACAAATACATAAACTGAAAGAGCAAATGTTATGGTAGAGAATAATATCCCAAGGAACTTTATCAAATTTTTCTTTTCGCTATTTATAAGCGAGATCACAAGTGCGCCAACTGTTGGTAAGAAAATTATCAAGCTTAGGATATGTTTCTGGAGCAACTCCATTTTTCAATCTCTTTAAATTTTTGTTTCAAAAAATAATCCAGAGAACAATTAAAATTCCGATTACGAAAATGACCGCGTAAAATTGAACGATCCCATTTTGAACATACCTAATTATTGAGCTTATCGTTGATGTGATTTTTGCACTTCCATTGACAATTCCATCAATAATTTTTACATCAAAAAATCTCCACAGCAATTTTTCGCTTCCCCACACGACCGGCTTAACAACAACCGCATCGTAAATTTCATCCACATAATATTTGTTATAAACGATCTTATAAATTCCATAAAAGTTTTGTGTGATCTTTCCAACCAAATCCATTCTCTGTAAATAAAGATAGCGCGCAAGCAGTATACCGCCGACACCAATTAAAACCGATAGAAACATAAGTAGAAACTCTGTCGTAGTTGAATGCACCGCTGTTTCAAGAATAAGTTTTGCGTGTGCATCTTCAAACACAGGTTCAAGCCAGTGGTGTAAAAGATTTTTCACTCCGAAAGATTCAGGAATTCCAATAAATCCGGAAACAACGGAGAAAAATCCAAGTATGATTAAAGGAATTGTCATAACTTTGGGCGCTTCGTGAGGATGTTTCGCTCCATATCTTGGTGGTGTTTCAAAAACAAGTGCAACCAATCTGAACATGTAAAAAGCTGTCATAAATGCACCGACTGCTCCAATAAGCCAAAGCCAAAAATAACCTTTTGAATAAGCGCCCCAAAGTATCTCATCTTTGCTGAAAAATCCAGAGAGAGGTGGAATTCCAGCAATTGCAAGTGAAGCGATGAAGAAAGTTTTATATGTTATAGGCAAATGTTCTTTTAGTCCACCCATTTTTTGAATGTCTTCCTCGTTATCAAGAGCATGCATCACCGCACCAGCTCCAAGGAAAAGCAAAGCTTTGAAAAATGCATGTGTTGTAAGATGAAATATACCAGCAGAGAACGCACCAACCCCCATAGCAAGGAACATATAACCAAGTTGGCTTATCGTTGAATAGGCAAGAACTTTTTTAATTCCATTTTGAACAAGTCCCATTGAAGCAGCATAGACAGCGGTCAATGCCCCAATTATTGCTACGATTTCCATCGTAGTTGGAGAAAGCGCATATAGCACGGAAGAGCGAGCAATCATATAAACACCAGCAGTTACCATCGTCGCAGCGTGAATCAATGCACTTACGGGAGTCGGTCCAGCCATCGCATCAGGAAGCCAAACATAAAGCGGAATTTGAGCGGATTTACCAGTTGCGCCAATAAATAAAAGTAAAGTTATCCAAAAAATAGTTGTATCACCAGATTGAAGCTTGCTTGCAATTGAGAAAACAGTGTTATAATCCAAACTTCCAAAATACTTATACATTAAAAACAAGGCAATGAGAAAACCGAAGTCACCAATTCTATTCACGATAAATGCCTTCCTTCCCGCATCACTTGTCGTCATCTTTTCAAAAGGTCTATCATACCAAAATCCAATCAAAAGATAGGAGCATAAACCAACACCTTCCCATCCAAGAAACATAAGTAGATAATTATCAGCAAGGACAAGCGTAAGCATCATAAATATGAATAAATTCAAATAAGCAAAAAATCTCGCAAATCCTTTATCGCCGTGCATGTAGCCAATTGAATAAATATGAATCAAAAATCCAACACCTGTCACAACCATAGCCATTAAGATTGAAAGCGGATCAACAAGGTATGAGAAGGAAATATCTAACCCACCAGTCTTTATCCATGAAAAGTATTCAACGATGAACCTCCTCTCATAGGATGGTAATCCAAGTAATTCAATATATATCAAGAGCGAAACAACAAAAGATGCTCCAACTGTTAAACTTCCAAACCAACCTATTATTTTTTCTTTCTTTATCTTCCACCCGAGTAGACCATTGATAATAAAACCAACTAACGGAAATATGAGTGCAAGTCCAATGTACTTATGCATTTTTCAGGTGCCTCTTTTTTTAATTTACCATTTTAATAGATTGATTTCATCAATGTTTACTGTTAACCTGTTTCTGAAGATCGCAATCACGATTGCAAGTCCAACTGAAACTTCTGCAGCTGCAACCACCATGACGAAAAATACAAGCATTTGGCCAATTTCATTCCCGATATAGCTTGAAAATCCCACGAGCGCAAGATTTACAGAGTTTAACATTAATTCAATACACATAAATATGACAATCGCATTCCTTCTTATTAAAACTCCAAGGACTCCGATCGTGAAAAGAATTAAACTTAAAAATAAATACCACGACAGAGGTATCATGATTTTTCTCCGTAGCTTTTGTTTTGGTTTGGGCTAACTTTCAAAGCAATCACCATATCTAAGCTACTCAAATTTTCTTTTAGCGAGGACAATTGCGCCAACTATCGCAACGATTAAAATCAGGGAAGTTATCTCAAACGGCAGGATGTAGCTGGTAAAAAGTTTTTCGCCGATAAATTCAATCTTACCGAGTTCAATTGAATTATCAGCTGGTTTCAAAAATCTTCCGCTCATTGATTTACCAAGCCCTATAGCAATTTGTGCGAAGACAAGAAAAACAAGGACGAAAGCAATTAATCTCTTCACATCAAATTTATCGCTTAACCTTTTCTCGTCCTGAAGGTTCAATAACATTATAACAAATACGAAAAGAACCATTATAGCACCAGCATAAACGAGAACTTGAATTATAGCAATGAACTGAGCATTTAGAGTAAGGTATAAAATTGAGAGAGATAAAAAGTTAACTATCAAAAAAATTGCGCTTTTCACTGGATTGGCACGAGTTATCATCAAAATTGCGGACGCAATTGAAATAAAAGCGAGAATAAAGAAAACAAGTGCTTGTGAGGTCATCTCGCAAAGCTTTTATTTTTTAAATTCGTTGATAAATATAAAAATTTGAACCGAAATAAACAACGAATTCAGGTGGCTAAATCAAAAATTTTTACGAAGATTGAAAAATTTAACACGCTTTAATAAATTTACCAATAAAAGTAATGAGATCCGTGAAATGAAAATCCCGCTATTTCTCCTGTTAGCAATAAACTTACTCCTATCTCAACCAAAGCAAGACACGGTGAAATTTTACCCACTCTTTAAGTTCAACATCCACTCAAACACAATGGAATTTAACCAAGAGCAGATTGAAAGAATTGATTATAAATTTTTTACCGATATTTTCATCTCAAGATTTGCTCTCTTTTCAAACGAACTCGGTGAGAACGGTAAACCAGTGAATTTAAACTTTAATTTCTTTGACATGCGCCTATCACATTTTTTCCTCAACGGCAGAACTCTTACTGGTTATATTTACCCGTATCAATTTTTGCATATACTTCCACTTGATAATATCTATGAGATTGAGGTTATTCACAATTTTTCTGCGCCAATTTTTCAAAATTCAAACGCATCGGCAACGAATTTTGTTTTTAAAAATATCTTCAATATACGACCTATCACGAGAATTCGCTATGTTGAGGATGCTTATGATTTCATCGCAACCGATGGAAGTTTTTCTTACAACTTTTATAAAAACTTAAACTTAACTTTAGGATTTCGTAGAAGCACATCATCAGGTAGATTTTTAAACTCAAGACACGACGCTTGGAATTTATTCATAAATTCTCTTTGGGAACCTATGAAAAATTTAAAGCTCTCATTTCTTAACATCTATACGATAATGAGCGCAGGGCTAAATGGTGGAATTGACACAACGAAAGCACCACCAGATGCAGAGAATATAATCTATAACGAAAGAATAGCCCCTGTCCTTGATGTAAATTCTTCTTTATCTTCAAAAAGAAACGACCTAACGATATTGTCAACTTATCAAATTGATTCAACTAGTTCAATTGACTTCACGATTTATCATACTTTTCAAATTGATAATCTTTCAATGCGTAGGGAGTCAAACAAGAGAAATTCAAACTTTTACGGGCTAAAAATGAATTTCAAAACAAGTTTTGCATTCGTTGACTTTAATGGCGGATTTGAAATTCAAAAAAATAAATTGAATCTCTATCTTTCAACTGATACGCTTTTAGCTAAATATGTCTCATCGGGGTCAAAGTCCATACTATCTTTTTCTGGCTTTTTAAACTCATATGTGAAGATTCGCGCTTTCAGTTTTTCCCCATTTGTCAGGATTGAAAATCTTTCTGGTAGAACGATTTCAAATTACGGGCTTGGAATTGAGTGGGAATTTGGAAATTTGAAGCTTCGCTCTGGATTTTCGCATTCTAAACGAGTCCCAACTTTACTTGAACAATTTATAACTAATTCGTCCGATTTTGAAAAACACCAGGTTTATGAAACCGGTTTAAGATTTGAGATCAAAAATTTTTTAGTTGACTTCAAAATTCAAAATAGAAAAATCAATAATTTTCTCGTCTTTCACGATTCTTCATTTTATAGAACTTACATCAGCAGAACATTCGGAGAGTTGGGAATTAAATACAAACTTTGGCGTATTAATTTTTTGCTAAAATCATCTTTGATTTTAAACAAAATCTCCAAACCTTATCCGCGATATATTTTCAACGCCGAAACCTTCTACGAAGGTAAGTTAACACGAACCCTTGATTTAATAGCAGGCGTTAGAGTAAAAACATTGGACAAGTTTAACGCTTTCAGATTTATAAATTCAGCATTGCTGTTTGTTGAAAGCAGTTATGAAATAAGGAAGCTCACAACGATTGATTTGTTCGCAAGTGGAAAGATTAAAAATGTAGTTATATTTTTGACGCTTGCAAACATCACAAATGCAAGATATATGACCACAGCGTTTTATCCTATGCAGGATAGAAGTTTAAGATTTGGGGTTATATGGACATTTTTGGATTAACGCCAGGTGTTTCTTGGCCATTCGTCCCATAGTGGAGTTATCAAACGGTAATCTCCAAATCCAGTTTCATCAATAAATATAAATCGTCTGTTAATCTCGTAATAATACCATATCTCATATGGTTTGCTGTCTATATCAAACGGATGTCTGTCAACACTGCTTGGTGGTCCGAAGATTATATAAACCATTCCCATATCTGTCTTCCATCCTTCAATATAATGTCCAAAGTGTTCATTTGCATACTTGACTCTACCGTAATATTCCTCCATAAGTTCATTTTTAAGCGTGTTTGGAGTAGGGTCTCTCTTACGCCAAAATTCAAGAAATCTTCTTTCTTTTTCTGCATCATCCGCCGATGATTTTATATACTTTAACTCCTCAGGTTTCGCAATATAAACAAGTTGCTCAATTGCTTTATCAAGATCGGTTATTAGATCTGGAATTTCAAGCCATCTTGCGGTGAAGTTTCGCTGGGAAATAGTATAATAGTCAGGATTTGAATTCATCCTTGCTTCAACGAAAATAATGTAATCCCCAAATCCAAGCTGGAGTTCCGGAACCTCAAGTATAACTGAATTTTTCCCCGGTTTTATAAACTCGCTAATTTTTCCAGTGCGAATTGTTATCTGTTCTTTTTTTCTGCCCTTTATTTTGTTGATTTTGTAAACTATTCCAACTGAATCAGAGCTATTGGTGTTATTATAAATTTCAAAGAAAACATAAAAATTTTGTGTGGTGTTTGAAGTGATCGTGTTTGATACATTTGGAACGATTATTTTTTGATTGTTTTCAAATTTAACGGAGGAAACAAACATCAGGTCGCTCATGGTCAATGGATTTTTCATGAAGTTTCGTACGCTTATGAATCCATCTTTCTTTAGCCCGTATTTGGTATCAAGATCTATTACTTGGACGCTGATCTTATAATCGCCGAACGGGAGATTCAAAAATACCTGTGAAATGTCTAAGAAAGCTTTTGAAATCGTTTGCTCAAAATTTTCAGCGATGACTTTTTGAGTCCAAACTTTTTCAGTTACATATTTACCTTTGAGAGTTGAAACGTTAACTATAACCTCATAATTTGCGACATAATTTCCGCCTTCTTTAATGAACTGAAGATATTCATATGGAATTTGGATGTAAATATCTACTCTGCTTTCGTTTTGGTTTAGGTCTCCCGCGAAGTTCAAGGCATTAAAATAAAATTGAGGGTCTGAATAGCTTCGTGGAGAGCTTGCTTCAACCTGTGCTAAAGTTATATTTGATATTAGAATTAGCAAAATTAAAACGAAATTTTTCATTGCTCCTCCACCCGATTTGCCATCGGCTTTAAATTTTGTTTCCAAAAAATTTTAACAAGAATTTATTTCACTCTGTTTCTTTCTATCAATGTTTGGAATTGGTGTCTATTCTTCCGATTAAATCATACTCAAAAAAATCGTAAATTTCAACATCGTAAAATTTACCAATTTCCAAATTTTCATCTTCAACCAAAACTTCAAGATCAATTTCAGGTGCATCCCATTGGGTTCTACCGACATAGTAACCTTTTTCCTTTCGGTCTATCAAAACCTTTAATTTCCTGCCGATCATGGACTCGTTTCTTTTAAGTATTATGTTGCGTTGTGCATTCATAATTAAAGCCATTCTTTTCTCTTTTTCTTCGGTTGGTATTGGGTCGCCAAGGTCATAAGCTGTTGTTCCTTCCTCTTGTGAGTATGTAAATACACCGAGACGATCAAATTTGAATTCATTTACAAAGTTGAGCAGTTCTTCAAACTCCTTCTCACTCTCGCCAGGGTAGCCAACGATTAAGCTGGTCCTTATGGCGACTTCTGGGATCTTTTCCCTTATTTTTTCTAGAAGTTCAATTGTTCTTTTCTTTGTGATCCCGCGTCTCATTGACTTTAAAATTTTGTCGGAGATATGTTGAATCGGGATGTCAATATACTTACAAATTTTTTCGTTCTTCGCAATTACATCAATTACTTCTTCAGGAAATTTTGCGGGGAATGTGTACATCAGGCGTATCCATTCAATTCCGTTAATTTCTGAAAGTCGTTGTAAAAGCTCGGCAAGTTTTCTTTCGCCGTAAATGTCAAGTCCATAGTAAGTGGTATCTTGTGCGACGATGATTAATTCTTTAACGCCTTTCCAAGCTAGTTTTTGCGCTTCTTTTATTATCTCTTCAATTGGACGACTTATGTATTTACCACGAATCAAAGGGATTGCACAAAAGGAACAAGGGTTATCACAACCTTCTGAAATTTTAATATATGCATAATGTCCAGTGGTGATTTCTCTTTCTCCGAGAAGTTCACGATTATAGTCAACATTTAATTCTTTTAAAATCTCGTTAAATTTTTCAACACCAAAAAACTTATCAACTTCGGGTATTTCCTTTTCAAGCTCATCTTTATATCTTTCAACTAAGCAACCCATCACATAAACATTTTCAAGTTTTCCTTTCTCCTTAAGTGAAACTACTTCAAAAATTTTATCTATTGATTCTTGTTTGGCTGAGTCAATAAAACCACAGGTGTTTATGATCACGATCTCGGCTTTCTCTGGCTTTTCAACGATTTTAAAATCGTTCTTTAGCTTGCTTATCAAAACTTCGGAATCAACCAAGTTTTTGGGGCAACCAAGCGTTAGAATGTGTATTTTCTTCGTTTTATTTCTCATGCGTTTTTAAATTTATTTGAAGATCACAAAGTAAATATAAACGAATGGGGCAACATAAATCAAACTATCAAATCTGTCAAAAATGCCACCATGTCCGGGGATGATGTTTGAAGAATCTTTAACTCCGACATCTCTTTTTATTAAAGATTCTACGAGATCGCCAAGTTGTCCGAGAACCCCAATTATTATCGCTATCACAATGGCATCTATTTCAGTCAAAAAATCCACGATGAAATACTTTGTGATAAAAGAAGATAAAAAGGCAAAAACTAAACCTCCGAGAAATCCTTCAACTGTTTTTTTAGGGCTGACTCTTTCATAAAGTTTTCTTTTGCCGAGCGATCCACCGATGAAATATGCTGCTGTATCGCAAATCCAGATAATTGCAAAGATTGAGAGCACGAAGACGCCAGATTTGAAATAGTCAAGATTTTTCATCTCTCTAAGTCCAATGAGCGTTGCCAATGACAAGCTAATATAAAAAATTGGAAACAAGGTCGTTGCGAAGTTTGATATTGCGGACCAATTTGGAAATTGTGGTTTCCTAAACAATTCAACAAGCCCGGTTAATAAAACTGTTGTGATCAAAATTACTAAAAGATATTGAAGGTTTCCAATGTAAAAAGTCAAATCAATCAACAGGGTAGAAAGCGCACCGATTAAAAAAATAGGCGCAGTATTTTTTCGCTTGACAAGGTTGTAATACTCATATGTTGCTAAAACTGATATAATTAAAACAAAGGCAAGAAAGAGAAGTTTACCATATATCGTTATAAAAAATATCAACGGAATGCCAATAAAAGCAACGGCAAGGCGAGTTTTTAAGCTGCTCAATTTTTCATTCTATTTTTTTATTCATAAAAGTTTTCATCTTGGTACCGAAGATCTTCAATTATCCTTAAAGCGATCTCTTTTTTGCTTTTTGGAACGAGCACCTTAACGATTCCAAATCCGATCGTCGTATAGTAAGCATGATCTTTTGTTGAGAACACGACGCATGGAATTCCAGCGCTTTCAATGTTTGCTTTTAACATTTCAGCTTCATATTCATATTGAGTGGTATAAACAACAACCCAATCTTCGTCATATTGGCGGTGGTTTCCTTCTTTACAATAAATTTTCCCATCAACTTCAACGGAACATTCTTTGCATACAGGTTTACCACAAACAACACAGATTCCAACGGCAGGTTTATCAAAATGTTCGTCGCACTCAATTTCATCCTCGGGTTCAAAAATTCGCGTGATGAAAATTTTGCCACATTCTGGGCAATAGGGAAGCCCAGGTTCTATTTCAGAACCGCAATAGATACAGATTTCTGGTTTTTCTTCAATTAAATTTATATCGCAATCTGGACAAGTAGTTACTCCATCAGGGTATGTGAATCCGCAAAGTGGACATTTCGGCATTTTAATTCTCGGATTTAATTTTGTTTAAATATATGACTTCAAAAGCATAAATTGAGCCGATGAAAATTGCTATTGAGAAAAACCCTATCATAGGCAAAAGCGAAGTTTGAGAAGAGATAATTCCTTCCTTTCCGAAGGCATAGTAAAAATAAGCGGCGCTGAAGTTATTAACAAAGTGAGCGATTATTGAAAGATATATACTGCCAGATTTGTAAACTAAATATCCGAAGTAAACTCCAAGCGCTATAAGCGGTATAAAGCTAAAAGGGTTTATGTGATACATTGCAAAGATCACTCCTGTTATAACAAAGCCAAGTTTGTAATTACTTGCTTTTGATATATTGTGTTGCACAAGCCCTCTGAAGAGAAGTTCTTCGCACACAGCGGGGGTAAATGCGACGACAAGAACGACAAATGCAAACTCAACCAATGATCTTGCTGATATTAAAATTGAATAGGTTTGTTCCATCATCTTGCGCAATGTTTCAAAAATGGGGGAAAGTTCCTCAATCGGTAGCAAAATATCTTGAATGTAGAGATAAATTTGGGCTATGTTTTGAAGCGATAAAGTTCCAACTATTGTGAGGATTATCTCGGGTAAAGTTGGAGCTTTAAGCTTGAAAATTTCTTTATATTCAGTTTCTTGCCATCGTGCGAAAATCAAGGTTGGGACAAAAATAAACATAAATTGCGAAAACATGGTTATCAATCTAAAGCCTTGGACATTTTCTTCGTCAAGTTCTCCAAATAAGAGGAGTGCAAGGCCAGCACCAAAAAATTGATAAAGGACAAATACAGTTCCAAGCGCAATCAATGTCATCGTGATTGGAGATGACTTAAGCGAGCTTTTGGGTTGAATTTTTTCTTGTTCAAAGTTTTCGTCCATGATTTATCTTAGATTTTACTTTTTATCATTGCAACAAAAAGAGGGATCATAATCTCATGATGTCCTGTTATCGTAAAACCTTGTCCGCCACCTTGGGTTGGACGCTGAACGACATTAACCGTTGGTCTGTAATGTCTTAGCATATCAAAGTTTGCAGTTGTGAAACCAAAGGCATTGTATCCAAGATTGCGGACAACTGTGAGAGCCTTCAGGAAAACCTCTGGCATTATAACTGCTGAACCGATGTTTACGACAACGCTTTCGGAATCAAGGTTTTTCAAAACATTGCATAAAATCTTGAAATCGCGGAAACTCATCTCGCCAGTGACTGCACCATTCATCGTCGGTTGTTGATGAACGATATCTGTCCCGATAGCTGCGTGAACCGTAACAGGTATATTCATGTTGTATAGTGAAGCAAGCACGCTGTAATCTTTATTTGGTGCATTAATATCATTTAGCTCTTTCCCGAGCGCTTCACCATAGCCAAGATCAGAGGTTTTGTAATAATGTTCAAGTGTGAGATTTATAAAATCACCTGTTTCTTTCGCCATTCCAAATGTTCCATCCATAATGTTTTCCGCTACATCCTCAGAGGTTTGTCCAAAAAGAGCTGTTTCAATATCGTGTATAGCAGTTGCGCTATTCATAGCGAGAGCTTTTAAAACTCCCAACCTCCCAAGCTCAATCAAAAGCGGGGCAAGCCCAACTTTTATAACATGAGCTCCTATTAGGAAAACGACAAGTTTATTTTTCCTATATGCGTTTACAATCTTATCAACAAGAATTTTTAAATCTTTTGCTACAAGTATTTCTGGGAGCGAGTCAACAAAATCAACGAAGCTTTGTGTTTTCGGATCAAATACTTTTGCGAACTCTGCTGTGTTAACTTTGCTCTTTCTATTTTTGATTGAGATCGTCTTGACCTTTGAAAGGTCAATTTTTTCATATTTTGATTTCATCAGTCTATTTTAGCACCTATCTTTTCAACACCTTCAAATGCTCTCAATTCTCCGTCTATATCTCCGATGGGTATTTCGGCGGTCATTTTTACTGGAATTTTTTTATCATCGTTCGTTATCCATAGCAAAAATCTACCTTTGGCTTTGAAAAGTCCTCCTTCTACTATAAGAGGTTCTACTACGACACACTTGAAAGTACCAGCTTTAACTTTTACAGTTTGCTCGCCAAGATATTTTATCTCAAGAGGATATGTTTTGTTTCTGTAGAAATTTTCAAGTTTCATTCTGTCGCCGGGCTTTTTATCAGAATAATCTTGTGTTCTTGCGTAGTAAAAAGCAGAGAAAACATCTTGTGCATATCGTGGGATCGGGAAAACTCCTTCAGATGTTCTCGCAATCAAGTTGACATGATCAAATTCAGCGTAAAAATCTCGTTTGTATCCTCCTTCCCTTATGCGTTGCTCAAATCTCCAAGGGAAAATTCCATCAACATCAATTAAGCTCTCGTACTTATCTTCAACTTTATAAAACACTGAAAAGAAAGGTAATGACCAAACTCTGAAGACAGCACGATAACATTTACGGCCATTATAATCAACTATCTCTGGGATGGAGATCTCGGCTTCGCCAACTTTGATAAACTTATATTTAACATCGTAAAGAAGTCGCTCTCCAACTTTGAAAGCGTTGTGTTCAATTTTCCTAATGTTAAGTTCAGGTGGCTTTTCAGTGATGTTCTGTTTAAGAGCTCCGAAAATAAACAGAGCAAAGATCAAAAAAACTTTCTTAAACATCAACCTTCATTTTTTCTTTTATTGCTTTTACAACATCATCTATTTTTATCATATCCATGCAGTCAAAGAAGGGACATTTCTTCCCGATGCATTTTTTGCACTCAAAAGGGACATTTGGTTTGAAAATAAGTTTATCTTCCGTGTAGGGACCCCATCTCCTTGGGCTCATTACTTTTACAGGTGCATAAAATCCAACGACGGGTGTTCCGAGAGCACTCGCTATGTGGATCGGTCCAGTTGAATTTGAGATAAAAAGCGAAGCATTTTTTATAAGTGCCGAAAGCTCCTTTAAATTCAATAGACCAGCAAAGTTGAAAACATTTTTTAAACCATCACCGACAAAATTTGCAAGTTCTTTTTCGGATTCACTTCCAGTTAAAATAATTTTAAATCCTTCATCAACAAGTTTCTGGGTAAGTTCTCTAAATTTTTCTGGCTTTAAATCACGCGCTGATCCTTTGCTTCCGGGGTGAATCACGATGTAGTTTTCATCGGTTATGTTTCTTGCAGTTAAAAGTTTCTTTACATTTTCAAATGCTTGATCAGGGATATAAATGTCAAATTTGATCTCTTTGATGCTTACGCCGATTGCCTTGATTAAGTTTAGATTATATTCAACCTCGTGCTTTTCTGCATATTTTCTATGTTCAAAAACCTTTTTGTTAAAAAGAAAGGAAAATGCTCTATAACCAGTCCCAACTCTCACCGGGACGCGAGCAAGCCATAATGCTAGGGCAATTTTAAAAACTGGGAAAACAACTATCGCGAGATCAAAATTTTTTTGCTTTATCCTTTTCGCAAGTTTAAAAACACTCTCGCTGTTATCATAAATCATTATCTCATCTATTGCTCTATGTCCTTCTAAAAGTTCAGAAGTATATTTGCTTGCAAGGAATGTTATTCGCGCATTGAAAAATTCTTTTAATGCGTTCACAACCGGCAATGTTAATATGACATCTCCAATTTTGTCAGTTCGGCAAACAAGTATGTTAGTTGCGTTTGATTTTCGCAATTCTAATGTTTACAGATTTTTTTCGCTTGATAAAATATAAGTTAAGCGTTATTAAAAAACAATTCTGTTTTTAACTTGTTGAGTGAATACAGGCAAGCAGTGAATGTAGAATGGGGCTATTTTGATGTTTACGTTGGTTTCTGAAATGATCGTTTGATATTTTCACGCTGGTTCGGCGTGATTTTATCTTGATTTTGTTTTTTGAAATTAATATCTTAACTGTTGGATAAAAATTGTTAAAAATTGTGGAGGTGAGATGCACAAAAGGTTTTTACTGCTTATTATTTTTCTTTATGGTTGTGCTGTAAAAGAAGCAACAATTAAAGAAATCCGCACCTCAAACCCATCAGATACATCCAGTGTTTGTGCACTTGTTGACTCAACCTTCACAGTTAGCCCTGATACTTTCGGTAATTTATCTCACGGACAAAAGGAACTTTTAAAGAACGATGTTTTGATTTATGATTCCCTGACGACTGCTAAGTTACTAAGCGAGATAAAAAGGGATTATGAACTTGCCCTTAGGTATATACAACAGGGGGATACGATATCTGCGCTTGATATAATACATTTAGCTGTGGAGAAACTTGATGAGGTTTCAAGGACGAGCGAAATTGAACTTAACAAAGACTTTGAAAACATAAGTGCGAATGTCCTCCTTCTTTATCAAAAGTATGTTTCAAAATTTGATTCACTTTTTCAAGAAACTTCTCTACAGGAGTATATCTCAAACATTCAAGACAAACTCAATCAAATAGCTGAAGCCGTTGACACAGCAAAAGTTAAAATTGATATTGAGGAACGCCCAACTCTTAAAACCACGGTTCCGCTTGTGATAAATGAGTATGTTCAAGGCTACCTTAATTATTTTCAGAACGAGGGACGGTATTACATGGAATTGTGGTTAAATCGCTTGGGGAAATACATGCAAATGTTTAGGCGAATTTTTGCAGAACATGGTTTACCTGAGGAGTTGATTTATCTTTGCATGATAGAAAGTGGGGTAAGTCCATTTGCTGTTTCAAGGGCAAGAGCAGTTGGAATATGGCAGTTCATAAGGGGCACAGGTAAACTATATGGACTTGAAGCAAACTGGTGGTATGACGAGAGAAGACATCCAGAAAAGTCAACGCGTGCAGCAGCGCAACATTTGAAAGATTTATACGATTTATTTGGTGATTGGCACCTTGCAATAGCTGCTTACAACTCCGGTGCTGGAAGGGTTCAACGAGCGATAAGAAGGGCTGGAGTATCTGATTTTTGGAAAATAAGAAGATATTTACCAAGGGAAACAAGAAATTATGTGCCTCAATATATAGCAGCAACTTTAATAGCTCTTGAGCCTCAAAAGTATGGATTTCAGCCGCCTGAACCACTTGATGAAAGAATTGAATATGATGAGGTTGTCGTTGATGCAAGCGTTAGTTTGAAAAAAATTGCGGAATGCGCTGAAACCGATTTAGGAACATTATTGGAGATGAATCCTGAACTTATTCGCGGATACACTCCGCCACATAAATATACGCTTAGAATTCCCAAAGGAAAAAAAGAAATTTTTATTGCAAACTATCAAGCCCTACCTGATGATGAAAAGAGAAATTTTATAGTTCATACTGTAAAAAGGGGTGAAACGCTAAATAAGATCGCAAGAAAATATGGGGTTCCGTTGGAGATTCTCTATAGTTTCAATCCGAAAATAAAACCGAGATCCTTGAAGGTTGGACAAGTTTTATTGATTCCGGATATTTCAAATTATCGTTCTAATTACGCTGAAACTTCAAAGAGAAAAAATATCAGCGTTAGCAATAGAAATGACTTTGTTAGGGCACAAAGTAATGGTAAAATTGTTCATCGGGTAAAGAGAGGCGATACTTTATATTCAATCGCCGAAAAATACAATGTCAGTGTCGGTGAGATCAAACGATGGAATCGTTTGAGGGGAAATTTGATAAAAGAAGGACAAAGAATAATCATTTACACAAATTCTTCGGCATCTGGGGGAAGCGATTGATTTTTTGAATTTTTGTGGATAAATTTTTTTAGGTTGAAATACTTCCTTGACTGACCTGCTGAAAAGATAATAAATTTAAAATGGAGGTTTCATCATGGCGATATGTGAGAAGTTGAAAAGTTATCTTGATTCAAATGGGGTGAAGTATATTACCATTATTCATTCAACAGCGTTCACTTCGCAGGAGGTTGCAGCGAGTGTTCATATCAAAGGTAAGGAGTTTGCAAAGTGTGTGATTGTTAAATCAAATGGGAAATTTTTCATGCTTGTTGTTCCGGCTGATCATAAGGTAAATTTTGAGAAAGCGAAGAAAGTTTTAAATGTTGAGCAATTAGTTTTAGCAAGCGAGGAAGAGTTTAAGCAGATTTTTCCGGATTGTGAAACTGGGGCGATGCCACCATTTGGAAATTTATACAATATACCAGTTTATGTTGATGAAAAATTTAAGGCGAATGATGAGATAAGTTTTAATGGAGGAACACACAATGATGTTGTGAAGATGAAGATGGCTGACTATATTCGGCTTGTTGATCCTGTATTTTGCGATATAAGTGAGCATTTGTAAAGTAAAGCGGAGGGGGTGGGATTCGAACCCACGATCCCGCTTTAGCGGGATAGCGGTTTTCGAGACCGCCCCGATCATCCACTCCGGCACCCCTCCTGATTGCGTTTCAAATTTAAAAAAATAAAGCCAAAGATACAATCTAACTCCATTCAAAACCTTATCACTTGAAGATTTTATGTTCTTCGCAATCAAACTCATCAAACTTGTTTCATTTTTTGCTTTAGATTAAATTAACGGCGAAATTGTGAAATAAAATCTTTTCCAGACTTTAAAGATGAGTGATAAAATTGTCATTAAAGGTGCTCGTGTTCACAATTTGAAAAATATAGATATTGAACTTCCCAAGAATCAGCTTATTGTCTTTACAGGCGTAAGTGGTTCTGGTAAATCATCCCTTGCTTTTGATACTATATATGCCGAAGGTCAAAGAAGATATGTTGAGAGTTTGTCTTTCTACGCAAGACAGTTCCTTGAGAGAATGAGCAAGCCAGATGTTGATTTAATTGAGGGAATTGCACCGGCGATCGCAATTGATCAAAAGTCAACGGTACGAAATCCACGCTCAACAGTTGCAACAATGACAGAGATATACGATTATCTTCGCCTTTTGTTTGCAAGGATAGGGAAGACATACTGCTCAAGATGTGGAAATCTTGTTCAGAAGGATACTCCAACTTTTGTTGTGGATAAAATAAAGCATCTTCCGGAAGGAAGCAAAATTTATGTTCTCTTTCCTTTGCAGATGCACAAAGGACATACGATTGAAGAGGAATTTGAAGCCCTTAAAGAGAAAGGTTTCTATAGGATTTTAGTTCGGGATGAACTTATTGATTTAAACAAGTTGAGCGATTATAAAAAACTTAAAAAAGAGGAAATTTATGTCCTCGTTGATCGGCTTACTGTTCGCTCTGATATGGATGAGACGAGGTTGTTTGATTCAATTGAAATGGGCTTTAATGAAGGACATGGTTATCTTGTTGTAAAAGTTCTTGATACCAACGAGATTTTCAAATTTAGTGCTCATTTTGAATGTGCTTATTGCAATGTAGAGTATGAGGAACCTGAACCAAGATTATTTTCCTTCAATAATCCGTATGGTGCATGTCCTCAGTGTCAAGGTTTTGGTAGAACAAGCGGGATTGATTGGGACGCGCTTGTTCCAGATAAAACGAAGAGCATAAAAGAAGGAGCGATTTACCCATGGAAAAGCGAAAAATTTTCATGGTTTCAAAAGGATTTATTGCGTATTGCTAAAAAAGTTGGAATTCCTGTTGATGTTCCGTTTAAAGATTTAAAATCAGAGCACATTGAAATTATAAAAAATGGCTACGATGGATTTGAAGGTGTAATCGGATTTTTCAGGTTGCTTGAGGAAAATTCATATAAAGTTCATTACAGAGTGATGCTTTCAAGATATAGAATCTATATCACCTGTGATTTATGTGGTGGTTCAAGGTTAAGGAAAGAGGCGTTAAATGTTAAAGTTGCAGGAAAGACAATTTTTGATGTTGTAAAAATGTCAATTGAAGAAGCATTTCTTTTCTTTCACGATCTTAAGTTAACAGAATATGAAGAGGCGGTCTCGGCAAGTATACTTTCGGAAATTAGAAAAAGGTTAAAGTATCTTAACGAGGTTGGACTTGGATATTTGACGCTTGATAGATTATCAGGTACTCTTTCGGGCGGGGAAGCACAGAGGATAAATCTCGCAACAGCGCTTGGCTCTTCTCTCGTTGGAACTCTTTACATTCTTGACGAACCAAGCATTGGGCTACATCCGCGCGATACCCATCGCCTTATAAAAATTTTACATTCACTCAAGGAAAATGGCAACACGGTCATAGTAGTTGAACATGATAAGGAAGTTATTGAATCCGCTGATCATATAGTTGATCTTGGACCTGGAGCTGGTGAAAACGGAGGTAGAATTGTCTTCCAAGGGAAATATGAAGATTTATTGAAAGATGAGAATTCCTTAACAGGGAGATATTTAAGTGGGCGTTTGCAAATACCTGTTCCCAAAGAGAGAAGAAAACCAAAACCAGGAAATTCAATAATAATTCGTGGTGCGAAAGAGCATAATTTGAAAAATATAGATGTGGAATTTCCTTTGAATGTGTTTGTTTGTGTCACAGGAGTAAGTGGCTCTGGCAAAAGCACACTTGTTCACGATATACTTTACGCATCGCTTAAAAAGATGAAAGATGGTAGTTATGAAGGTAAAGTTGGCAAATTTGATAAAATTGAAGGTTATGAATTGGTTGACGCTGTTGAAATGGTTGATCAATCACCAATTGGTAAAACGCCTCGTTCAAATCCAGTTACTTATGTTAAAGCATTTGATGGAATAAGAGAAATTTTTGCATCAACTTATCTTGCTAAGGTCAGGGGATATACTCCAAAGCATTTTTCATTTAATGTTTCGGGAGGAAGATGTGAAACATGTGAAGGGGAAGGATATGTCAAAGTTGAAATGCAATTTCTTGCAGACATTTATTTACCTTGTGAATCTTGCAATGGGAAGAGGTATAAACCTGAAATACTTGAGGTTGAATATAGGGGAAAGAATATAAGCGATGTCTTAGATATGACCGTAAAAGAAGCAATTGAGTTCTTCCGCGGGCATAAAAAAGTTGTTGAAAAGTTAAAAGTTCTTGAATCTGTTGGGCTTGGGTATATAAAGCTTGGCCAGCCGGCAAATACCCTATCTGGTGGGGAAGCTCAACGAGTGAAACTTTCCGCACATCTTCTCGTATCTGAGACAAGCCCACACACATTATTTATCTTTGACGAACCAACCACAGGGCTTCATTTTGATGACATAGCTAAGCTTCTGAAATCTTTCAATTCACTTCTTGATGCTGGACATTCAATCATTGTGATTGAACATAATATGGATGTGATAAAATGTGCTGATTGGATAATTGACCTCGGGCCTGAAGCTGGTGACAGGGGTGGATATGTTGTTGCTGTTGGCACGCCAGAGGAGATCGCACAAAATCCAAATTCGTATACGGGACAATTCTTGAGAAAATATCTTTAAAGTTGATATCAAAAATCTTGCCACACGATTATTCGTTTTGTGATTTTTGTCAATGAAACAAAGATGGAACATAAGTTATATTATTGTTGGAAAATTAAATTGATCATTTTGAAGCGAGGACCTCTGGGGGGAGGTTCTGCTTCGTCTTTTTTAAGGGTCTGGGTAAAGCTCCCGAGAGGGACTGAGCCCAGACCTTTCTATATGTAGACGGGTTTGATTTCGTATGGAATTGGATCCTCAATCCCAGCAAGTTGAAAACCACGAAGTCGCAGTGCACAACTATCACAAACACCACAGGCAACATCCTCTCTTTGATAGCAACTCCAAGTCAAATGTAATGGGGCATTAAGCTCAACCCCTTTTTTGACTATATCAACTTTTTTCATATCTATTACTGGCGTAACTATTTCAATTGGTTTTCCTTCTGCGCCAGCTTTCGTTCCCAATCTTATTACTTCGTTAAATGCTTTGTAAAATTCTTTCCGACAATCTGGATAGCCAGAAGAATCTTCTTCAACTGCGCCTATGAAAATTTTCGTAGCATTTATCACTTCAGCCCACGAAACCGCAATTGAAAGAATGTTTGCGTTTCTAAACGGGACATAACTTGAGGGAATAGTAGTTCGCTTTAAATCGGCTTTTTCAACGGGTATATTCTCGTCGGTTAGGCTTGAGCCACCAATTAATTTTAAATGTTCAACATTTATAACTAATCGTTTCTTTACATTGTAGTAATCGGCTATATCATGAAAGGCTTTTAGTTCTCTTTTTTCGGTTCTTTGCCCATAGTTTAGGTGCAAGAAGGCAAGTTCATAACCAAGCGAGTGTGCAATTGCAGCTGTAACGCACGAGTCAAGTCCACCGCTTACGAGAACAACCGCGATTTCCCTTTCAGACATATCTTTGAAAAAAATTAGTTTTTAAATTTTTTCAACCTTGATCATATTCGTTGAGCCTCTTTGGAATAGCGGAATGCCAGCTGTCATAATTATAAGATCACCGCTGTTCAAAATTTTACTTTCTCTCAATTGAATTTTTGCGTTTTCTATCGTCTTATCCGTTTCTGAAATTTCTTTGAGTTTAATTCCAACTACGCCCCAAATTAAGTTTAATCGCTTGACGACTTCGTCGCTATCTGTAAGGGCAATTATTGGAACTGATGGTCTGTATTTTGAGATAGCTTTAGCAGTTGCACCTGTATGTGTTATAGTAACGATTGCTTTTGCGTTTAACTGTTGAGCAAGTAGGCAAGCAGCTCTTCCTATTGCATCAACCTCGTCTTTTAGCTTAAGGTTTAAATCAAAAATTGGTTCATAAAATTTATATTGTGTTTCGGTCGTTCTTATTATTCTGTCCATAACTTTAACGGCGTCAATTGGAAATTCGCCAATTGATGTTTCGCTACTTAACATCACTGCGTCTGTTCCATCAAGGACGGCATTTGCAACATCTGTTGCTTCAGCACGCGTTGGCCTTGGGTTTGAAACCATTGACTCTAACATTTGCGTTGCAGTGATAACTGGTTTTCCAGCTTTGTTTGCCTTCTTTATCAGCATTTTTTGTAAAATAGGGACATCTTCGGTTGGAAGTTCAACTCCAAGATCACCTCTTGCGACCATTATCGCATCTGCAAGTTCAATTATATCATCTATTGCCTTAACTGCTTCAACTTTCTCAATTTTTGCAATAATTGGAACAATTCTTCCGAAACTTTCCATTTTGTGTAAAAGTTCAATTATATCTTCCTTCTTCCTGACAAATGACATCGCAACATAGTCAACACCGTTTTCAAGTCCAAACTTTAAATCTTCAATATCTTTCTCGGTAAGTGACGGGATACGAACATCAACACCAGGTAAGTTAACACCTTTATGTGATCTTAAAATTCCCCCGTCTACGACTTCACATTTGACCTTTCTCGTTTCAATCGCAACGACTTTAAGTTCAATCAATCCATCATCAAGCAAGATCGTGTCGCCAGGTTTAAGATCATCAGCGAGGTATTCATATTGGATTGGAATTATTTCACCATCTCCTTCAATCGGTTCAGAGGAAAGATATACAAATTTTCCTGATTTAAGTTCTATTGGTTCAGCTTTCAATTTTCCAGTTCTTATCTTTGGTCCTTGAAGGTCTTGAATTAGCGGGATCGGTTTTCCGGTTATCGTGGAAGCTTCTCTGAGTAATTTTATAAATTTCAAGTGTTCTTCATAATCGCCGTGGGAAAAATTTAATCTTGCTGCATCCATCCCAGCGTTTATGAGCTCAACGATTTTTTCAATCGTGTTTACCGCAGGACCAAGCGTGCAAATTATCTTCGTTCTTCTGATATTTTCAAAATTCAAAAATTTTTCCATTGCTTGAGAAAATTTGTTTTTGATTATGCCCCAATTGAAATGTTAAGATCAATTCCAACTTCGTTTATAGTTGAGCCTGGTATAAATGTGCTTCTTGAATCTGATTTTGATTTCGTCATCCGATAGAACAATGAACCTGTGACGCGAGTGCTTAACATATAGCGGAATCTTAACTCCATCGTTGTCCTCAAGATCCCATCCAATGGCAACGCTTCAGAAAGATTTCGCGCTTGATATGTCTTTCTTGAGTTTTTGGATGATGAATAAGTAAATGTTATATCAACATCGTTTTTGAGCGAAAGTCCAAAAATCGGTAAATTGAAACCACGCTTTGAATAATTAAAGTTGATAGCGATTTCTCTCCTAAATGTCTCAACGATCGCTTTCGCAGAAAAGTTGAGGTCATAATTAGTTGATGTGATGTATCTGAAACCGCCCGTTAGATTTCCCCGCCATAGTGGCTTAAAGGTAATGTTAAGTCCGATGAGTGGATTGAAATCATATCCAGCCCTTTCACCTTCAAATGTTTGCCCCTGTCCGATGAAACTCCTCCATCTTTTTTCAAAGTTAGAAGTATACGCATGTTCAAGGGAAACGCGCGTCGCAAATGATTGAAAGAGCGATAATCTTTCAAGTCCGTCCCATCTTAACCTCCAGTTGACTCGTGGGAAAAATCCGCCGAAAAGTTTGCTCAAAAGTGGCAATGTTTCAAAACCTTCTTCAAAAGCTTGTGCGAGCTTTTCGTCATCGCTTCGTTTATCTTTTGGATCAAGTTTGAGTTCGGAGTATTTTGATGCAACGGATTTCATCCCACTTTTGAAAACACTAAATATGAAAACTGGTGGTAGTGTGAAGAACGAGCGACTAATTGATGCAAAACTCGCAAATGAAGCAACCTTTGGAACCCCAAGTGAATCGGTTATAATTCTTTGATTTCTTTGATAATTCCATCCAATGTTCCAGCTTAGATCAAGATAAGCACCTTGCCAGAGGGAACGGGATGTGGTTATTGAAATTCTATTGTTTTGTGTGTAATTATCATCAAGATTTCCGTTCGGAGCTCTTAATCCTGGGGTTTGCTCAAATCCAAAAAATGGAAATCCTTTTTTCGGTGCAAGTTGAATTTTCCCGTTTGGATCGGAAACAAGCCCAAGTTGGTAAAGAAGAGATGGACCGTATTCAATTTTATCACTCATAAGCGGAAGCCATGACCATAGATTCCCCATTCCAGGTCTTTCGCCGTAAAGCCCTGTGTTTATTGATGTGTTTGATTGGGTAAATGTTATTTGAACATTTTCATAATCAAGAAATGGCTTTTTTATCAATGTTTTTAAAACATCTTTCAATGACAAAGTTGAAGGTTTTTGCGATGTATCTTTTTGAGTTTCAACAGCACGACCCCGACCACGACCAATGTTCGTTTCCTCTCCAAACCACGAGTCAACAAGAGATTTTAATCTGAATGATAATCCAAAATTTAAATTCGTTGAATATCCTGCGCTTCTACCAAGATCCCTCTGTTGGAAATTATTTTGCCATCTATACGCGGATGAATAGCTAAAATTTAAGTTGAGATATTTGTTTATGCCAAGTATAGGTGGAATTCGTGGATTTGTCCCTATGCTTATTTGTTGCGATAGTGTTGATGTTCTGCCAAAATTAATGAGTCCATCTTTGAAGAAAATATCGTCAAGGATTTCGGAAGTGCTTCTTTGTCTGCCAAGCGAATCAGTTTCAAGGTGAACTAAACTGCTTCCGATGTCAACTTGATATCTCAATGATGGATTTATTAAACCATTGTTTGAAAATCTCCAATCAAAAGAGAAACCTCTTTGTGCGTTAAAAACTCGTGTTGTCGGTTCAAATGTCGCTTTCGTCCTGAATTTTCTATTGTCATGTCCTCTGTCAAATCGCATCGTTCCTGAAAAGTTGGATGGTGTAAGCTGAATTTCCCAATCTTTATATGCGTCAAGTAATGGAACTCCAGCGAAAAGCGATTTAAAAGGTTTAAGAATTACTGGTCTTATGCTTGTTGAATAATTCGCTTGAAAGTTGAAATTCCATCTTTTGTTTATTTCGGTGTTTATGTCTCTAAAGCTTGAGCGATTGAAGTTAAAGCCCATGTCTATTTTGTTTATTATGTCCCTGACATACCATTTTTGCGAGTTTATTTCAAAGTTAAGTGAAGGGATAGCCCAAGTTTCTGAGACATTTATTTGTTGAATGACAGATAGCAAACTATCAGCTTTTCTATCCGCTTCTTCCTTTGTTCCGCCGTTTTCAATGACCATTTGCCTCAAACGATTTGCAGCTTCTACCGCAAGTATATCTTTGCCAGGGATATATTTCGGAATTCCGATGTTTTCAGCTCTTGAATATGTAAATGGGATTCTGATAGATGAGCTCAACGATGTTGGGAGAATTTTTTCAAGATTAAGAGTTGTCGCTATTGACCAATTTGTTGATAAAACACGAGCGAAGGAATTAACAAATTTATCGGATAATCCTCTAAACTCGGGACTTCTTCTTGCAATTCCAAAATTGAGGCTCATAAGTTCAGGGACATTAAGTTGTGCGGATAAGTTATATGCCCAGCCAAGTGCGTCGTTTGCTTTCAGAAGGCGAAGTTCATTTACCCAAACATCGCCAGAAAGCAAGATTGGTCCTTTGCTTTTAGGATTTGTAACGCCAATTGCAATGAATGTGACATTTGTTAAAGATGGATTTCCCTTAAGCCAATAAGTCGCTCCTGGAGGTCCATCTGGCACGGGGGTTCTTTTTACTGGTTGATTTACCGAGTCACGAGCTTGTTTTAAAGCAGTAAGATGATCAAAAACAATTTGAATATTATTCCTTGTATCCCAATCTGGCCATATCGGCTGACGATATTCATAATAATTTGAAGTGTCTGTTCCAATCCATACAAAAACTTCAGCTGAATAATCAGTCGTATCTCTAAAGTAGAAGTTTCTGTCTCCATGAACGAAGAGTCGCATAATTTTATAGTTGAAAAGATCAAGTCGTTGTGGAAATCTTCTCATTGCGAAGCGAAGGGTATCATCTGGTAAGTTGCGGATTATAAAGGCAAGTGATTGTTCATTTCCTTCAATTTGTTGATCTGGTCTTGTTCTATCTCTTGGTCTTTGTACGCCCGGAGGTGGAGTATAACCTGGATTATCTTCAACGCTTACGACGGTAACTTTGAAAATTTCATCGTTTTTGACAAGCTCTTCCCAATAATTTCCAACAAGATTAAATTCGGCAATTCTAATCATTGAGGTATTATCAAAGCCAGTAAACCAGACTCTTACAAACTCAATAAGTGTGAAGCTTGGATTTCCAACTATGCGAGTGTAAGATGAAAGTGGAATTTTGAGCTGATACCATCCATTTGAGCCACCACCAGCTATGTATGGATTATTTACGGTGTCAAGAGGAATTTCATATTCAAAATAGTTATTTACAAGGTCAAGTATGTGATTTCGGTTAAGGTCTTCTTGGTTTGGTTCTGGATAAAAGTTTCTATTTCCTTCAGTTCCATTTCTCATTAGAAAATTTGAATAGTCAAAATTGTCTTGGCTTGGGTCATCCCCGAGGTATGGGTATCTTGCTTTTTCTTCCTGATCTGTCATTCCATCAAGTCCAACATCTTCTTCGGGTTCAAGCCGGTAGTTGCCGTTTTTATCCTCTGTGTCAAGTTTTCTGTTTGGTATAACTTCTTCAGAGATTTGTCCGAGGTTTATTAACATTTTTGCGTTTGGTCCGGGATTTCCTATGATTTTGAACCAAATCTCAATGAATGTTATGTTCTCTGTTGTTAGGTCTGTGGAGAAGTATGGAAGAACTCGCATCATTCCTGCCCAATTTTGGCGAGGGAAATTCTTGATTGAGTCCCATCTATTGGTATAATTGTATTGACCGCGACGATCGGGGAAAAATTGAATGTCAAGTGGAGTTATAAATTGTTCCTCTTGTGCGACTCTTTTTTGTGGCCATACTTCGGTTATTCTAACGGATTGAGGTATATTAAACCAAGCAAGGTATGCTTTTCTTTGAACTTTTACCGAATCTGAGATCGCTTCTTTTCTGTTTTCTCCAAGCAAAGGCATAAGAGCAGGGGGGCTTGAGAAATGCCAATGGCTTGAAATTAAACTAAATGAAATAAGTCTTTTTGAGCCCTCAAAATCGTCAATATATACAATGCTTTCTTTATTATCACCAGCTATTGTGCTTTTTCTCGTATTAGGATCAGCAATTATAAAAGCTGATTCACCGCGAAGTGAGAACAATGCATCTTGCTTCGCTTGGTAGCCTGGAAGTATGTTGAACATCTCGGAAAGTTTAAACGAATTAAATCTCGTTGAGAAGTCAACACCAAGCATTGTATTACTTATTGGCTCCTCACCTAATCTAACTTTATCGCTTAGGCTTTGTTGCGCATAGTTCATAAGTGTGAAGCCAAATTTCGTGTTCTCGCTTATATCAATATCTCCGCGAGCCCCAAGCATTGTCTTTGATGCGAAGGAGAAGAGATCGTTCGTTTCGTATTTTATTCTTAAGTTCGCCCCCGGGAGCAAAGCCTCACGATTTGTAATTGTCAACTGTCCAAGTATATAATCAACTCTGTAATCAACGCCTTCGGTGAGCCGTCTATCGTTTAAGTAAACTTGCACGCTTCCTTCCGCTACATTAAAACCAAGGTTATAAGTTGCTTGGATATCGCTTGTTAATTTTGCTGAAATTACGAACTTTGAAGATTTGGCTGTGTTGTTTTTCGCTGCGACTTGGTTTGTGTCGTAAATATCATCATAGGCGATTGAGTTTATAAATTCATCGCTTTTGTCGGGGAAGATCTTTTTAAGTGTTTCTTTACTGAATGGCTTAAGATATGGGAATATGATCTCACCTCTTGTTGGATTAATGGTTTGATCTGAGAAGTCAAATTTGTTGTCCGAGCCAGTGGAGCCATCTTCAGTATATTTGTCAAAGCCAAAAGCTTTGAGAAGATTTACTCCTTCAATGTCCTCTCTTTCTTCTTGGTCGGGGCTTGGTTTATAAAGAAGTTTAAGCTCAAATCCTTCTTTTTTTATGTTTCTTGCTCCACCAAGAGGATAGATGTTTCTTAATTGCAAAGCCCATGCTTTTTTAAACGATGGTTGAGGTGATCTTGGTCTTACAAGTTTTAGGATAAGTGTCGCTGCAGTGTCAGTCAGAGAGTTGACAAAATCTCCATAAACTGTATCATCGCTTGCAAGTTGTGTTGGACCTTCAATTCTGTATGCAATTGCGAGCGCCTGATTATCTTGAATTTCCATGTTAAGCGAGATAACTCCAATGTCTGCGTTAATTGTGTAATCCTTACCTTGTTCAAGTTTTCTAAAGAGCCCAACTTCTATTCTACCTGGATCGCTTTGAAGAACTTGCGTCCTTAAGCTATCGTAGTATGCTCTGTTTGTTATGGGTGGGAGATTTATGTCAGCAACGACAAAACGCGTTAGCCCAGGTTCTGGTCTTTCAAGTTGGGAGATCCACACTTCTATATCTTTGACCTGCAGTTCTGGAGCAACTCTTAAAGGCGGGCTGTTTTGATAGTATGGTTCATATGTCCGTATGTATTTTTCGTCAATAAAATAGTGCTTTTGTGAATATTGGTAGAGGAAAACTTTGGTTTCTTGAGTTTGAGCTCCGCCAGTTAAAACTCTCTCTTGAGATTCACCTTTTTTCTGGCTTGCTATTGTTGTGAGCTTAAGGGGACCAATTTGCAAGTTTGATTTTATGCCGAAAAGCGCTTGGCTGCTTCCGATTAACGCTGATGGAGTTTGAAGAGAAACATTCCCAGCTTCAATGCTTTGTATCACTTCATCGTCATAACCTTTATATCTTATTTTAAGTTGATTTTCAAACTCAAATTGTCTTTGCGTGTTCCAATCGGCTGTTATGTTGAGTTTATCTCCGATTGTTCCGCCAACATTTATCTGGACTTGTTGATTAAAATCTGGCTCATTTCTAACGCTACCAAGTCGTGAGACGATAAGTTGTTCTGTTTTCTCGTTTCGCCAAGCTCCTGTTATATCTACTGCGCCTGAGATATGAAGATTTATGATTGGGGGACCAAATATGCTTAAAATTGGATTTGCTGGAACTGGTATTTGGATATTTGTTATGCTACCGAAGAGTCGTTCAATATCGTCTTTTTCTTCTTTTCTTTCGTATCTTTGTGCAATTTCAGTCCAAGATTTCCTTCTATTTTCTTCAAGGCGATGCTGGATATATTTCTCAAGTGGGATAACAAGTGGGAATGTGCGTTCTGTGCCAGCGATTTTTTCAACTACTTTGACAAACCTGCCTGTTGAATCAATTGAAACCTCACGAGTAACCAAGTTTGAAGGCGCAAAAAGCAATGGATGGGGTTTAGAAGAAGTTAGTTGGATATAAGATTTAAGTTTAAATTTTTTGTTGAAAATTTTTAAGCGGGCTGTAGAATCAATCTCGGTTGAATCAACGCTGATTAAAGTAGTATCAGATGGGAATAATTTATCCTGTGCGATATGGTTAAAGTTTTGCTTGGGATTCTCTGCAAGCAATAAAAGGTGCAAAGACATAAATAAAATTACATAAACTCTTGAAATCATACGACAATTTGCCTGCGATTATGTTTAACAGCGTAGCAATCAGCTATGTTCAACCTTTTAAGTTTGTTTTCAACTACTTAAAGATAAAATTTTAAAACTTCAATTTCAACTTTTGGATGAATCGCCGTAATAGTAAACAAAGCCGAAAAATTTTTCCTACCACCTGTTTAAGTTATTTTCCAACTTGTGTCTACTCAAAATTGAGTCTCCAAACTATTGGAATTGAGAAGATTTTTCATTAAGTTTTTAGCAAAAGAACTTATTGGATTGTGTCTTATGAAAAGGGTTATTTGGTGTATTGGATGTCTTTTATTTATAACAACTTTATTCACGCAATATATGGGACAACACTTATATTCCGATGAGGTTCGTTTCTGAGACTTTACAACGCTGGGTGAAATAAGATTCAAAGAACGTAGTTCCAGATATTTTCCAAAAAAGCCGTTTTATATCAGATTTAACAGGGCAAATGAATTTGAAGGTTGGCGAAGAATGGGATTCAATGCAATGTAGCGGGATTAAATTATGTAAATTTTGATGCCGATAATTTATCAAGCGGAGTTTATTTTTATTGTTTAATAACACCTAAGAAAGTGTTTGCAGGTAAAATGGTGCTTTTAAAATAAAAAACTTACCTTTGATGTTGAAAAGAATTCTTATCTTGATGCTCACCTTAAATATCTTAGTTAAATCTGAACGTATTTCGTTCACCAAGTTTGGATATTCCGATGTTGTACTTCAAGGTCCTTCTCCAGTTGCAACTTGGTTTTTGAAAGTTGGACGAAATTTAAATCCCGCTTTAAGTTATATTCTCATAAACATTGATGCATCCCCAGTTCTTGATATGAAAAATTCTTTCCTGACATTTGTTGTTTGGGATAAACCTGTATTAAGCGTTAGGTTGAGCCAAGTAGAACGGCAAATTAGGATTCCTCTTGATAAAGTTGATTTTGGTTTTTCTGACTTCATCAAACTTGAAGTATATGGGTCTTTAAAGATAAGTGACGATCGGTGCAAGGACATTGAGAGCGGGGGGCTTTATGTTACAATTGAAAAAACATCATACATTGAAGCATTTTATTTTGCTGGTAAAAAAATGAGACCAGGTATATATGACTACATTGATTATTTCAACGCAGGAGGTTTTATTATTATTCCAGATAGCTTAAGTGTAGCGGAAATAGAAGGATACATATGGGTCTATTCTTTTTTGAGAGAGAAAACAGGCTCTGACTTTGGGTTAGCGACTTTTAAAACTTTGCCCGATACCACCACAAATCTCGTTATTATATCCAGATTTGATAAGCTTCCCGAGGGATTTAAAAACCTTATCAATGGTAAATTTTTAAAAGACGATGGATTATTATATTTATTCACAAGTAAGGAAGGAAAAATTGAGAGGAAAATTTTATTTCTGATTGGCTTCAGCGACGAAGGATTAAGAAAAGCGTTAAAAGCATTTTTAAACCCCGATGTTATTTCTTCTTCCTTCAACTCGTTTCTTCTGGTTCGCGAGGCAGTAGAATTACCGAGCTTAAAACCTTTGCTTCCACCGTTTAAAATCAGCTTTAAAGATCTTGGTTTTTCGAGCACGCGCCTTGAAGGTATTGGGAATCTTGGAATGAACTATTCTTTTAGATTGTCTGATTTTGGAGTTTTACCAAATGAAATAGAATTTAACATATCCGCTGTTTACTCACCAGTTATTAAAAGAGAGGAAAGAGCCTTCTTCAATGTCTATTTCAATGGCACGCTAGTTGAAAGCAAGAGATTATCTGAAGAGGGCAGGGTGAATTATAAATTCAAAGTTGATAGATTTAATTTGATGAAGGTAAACACTATAAGAATTGAGTTTGTCTTTTATCCATCCTCTGAAGAATGTAAAAATTCTTTGTTCAAGTTTTTTGCCAAAGTTGATGATGATAATTCATTTATAGAAGTTAAAGAATCTTATAAACCAGATGAACTAAGTTTTCAATATTTCCCAGGTGTCTTCGGGTATGGCGAAACAGTTGCAATCATAAGTAAAAAAATCACTATTGAAAAGATGGAAGCATTGGCAAGAATTATTTATGTTGTTAATGCTGGGCTGAAAAATATGTATTTTTATCCAGCCGTTGTTTATTCTGATCTCGTGGACGAAGAGATTTTAAAAAATTTCAATATTGTTGGTGTGGTTGATCAAGATGATAAATTGTTTGAAAAATTTGATAAAATACCTTTAAAACCAAAGCAAGAATTCAGAATTATAAGTGCCGGAACAGCGAGAGTCCTTTATGCGCTGTGGGATACAACTTCTATTGGTGTTGTTCAAATTTTTTATGGTTATGGTGATAATTCCGTTGTGTTGATTACTGGAATGGGATCTAACGCTGACAGAAGAGCCCTTGATGTTGCTAAAGCAGTTGAGAAAAATTATGACCTTATATCTGGGAATATTGGGATCGCAGATTATGAAAAAGAATATTTCTTCAGGATTGAAAGCAGGTTGGTTAGAGTTCAATATGCTGGTGAGAAGACATTTATTGATTATTTCAATGAGTACAAGGTTTTCATCATAGGTTTAGTTTGGTTTATCGTGCTTGCATTTTTCGTTTATATTTTTATTCGCGGTAAACAACATGCAAAGAGAGTCACCAAAAGATGAAAAAACTTATTTTAATTATCCTCCTTGCACTTCAAAGCTGTTCAACTATCTATAGGGTTGATATAGATAAAATTCGTGAACTAAAGGTTAGAGCAACTGGTGAGTTAAAAAAACTGATTGAACAGGGATTGCCTTTCCGTCCTGATGGTTTTTGTTATTCTATTGATCTTGCAGAAATTATGCATATGGCTGTTGAAATAGATGATTCAATTATCTTTAGGCGAGCATATGAGATTATAAAGCGAAATTATATTATTCGTGATTCCTGGATAGATAGTTCTATCTTGTGGAGGTATAAGCCAGGCTCTGAGATTGAAGCTTCTGGGACAGCTGAAACAATACACTGCGCCTATGCAATTTTTCTTGCTTATAAAAAATGGAAGGTAAAGGAATATAAGCAAGTAAGTTATTCGCTTGCAAAGGCATATTTTAAGCATGGATATATGATTGACTCAAATAAATTTCTTGTGAAAAATTACTTTAATTATCAAACAAGAGCACTTTCCGAGAACACTTGGATTATAAATCAAAGACCTGATTTCTTGATGGCAATCGGGATTGAGAATAATGATGCTCAAATGATTGAAAAGGCACATTTTATGTATAATGCAGTGATGCAATCTTATGTTAAGAATGGTTTTTTCCACTCAATTTATGATATTGGAATTAGAACTGTCATCCCATCGTCAAATGGATATTACTCTCCGAATGGGATTTTCCCTTTGATTTCCTCAATTGATATTGGTATTTCAATCTTTCAATTCAACAGTAAACCATCACAACAAATCTTCAAGTTCATTCATGATAACTTTGGAGAATGGAGCGATTATTATGTCTTGGTTAATGGGGATTTTAAAGGTTTAGGCTCGGGAGATTTTGCTCTTAGCATACATTCAAAGTTAATTGACTTGTATTTTTTGCTTGGAAAACCATCAAGATACAAAATGTTAATCCAATATATCGTTGGTGATGTTTTGCCTGAGAAAATTGAAACTATCTTAAAATTAGGTCCACAGAAAGTTAGTTCATTTTATTTTGAATTAGCGGTTGCTTTAAGAACACTACAAAAACTAAGCGAAGATGCAATTTAGATTTATTAAATATCTTATTTTTGGTTTCCTGCTACTTGAGAGTGTATTTGCAGGTGCATGGACAAGGAGCGCAGGTAAAGTTTTCGTAGCGCCATATTATTACTTTTATAACGCAGAAAAGTATTACGATTTGAACTGGAGACAGAGGTATCTTAATAATGGAGGATATTTTGAAGGGCAGGGAATAGGTGTTTATTTTGAATATGGTTTAAGTGATAAGTTAAATCTGTTAGGTAATGTTCCTTTCATAGTAAATAGGTGGATTGATGATTTTACATACAAAAGTAATTACGGCTTTGGAGATATTGAACTTGGGTTCAAGGTAAAGTTTTACGATTCAAAAATCGTGCTTGGTTTGCAGACGCTTGGAATTATACCTGCTTATTCTTTGAACAAGGAACCATTGCTTGGTTATAGTGAATATGCAAGCGAGTTTAAATTTCTTCTTTCCGGAGGAATTAAACCTTTTGGTTTAAATTCATATTTCAATATTGAAACGGGATATCGTAAATTTTTTACTTCAAGAGTTGCATCACAGTTGAGGTTCCAAATCTTATACGGTTTCAACATTGGAAGTTTAACTCAATGTTTAATTCAGCTTGATGGGGTAAATTCGGTTGGGAAAGGTTATTTTGCAACTCGCTTTAATCCATCTGTTGAAACTGACTATGTTGAAGGTAAGTTAAGCATCTCGTTAGCGCACCGATTCACCTATAAAGCATGGTTGCAAGTTGGAGTTTTTCATGATGTTTATGGTAGGAAAATAGGGGTTGGGCGAGGTTTCTTTATCGCATCTTGGATTGAAATTTAATCTATTAAACAAAACTATGATTTCTGCCCCTGAAAAATCCGTTCGTAGTAAAACAATAGCTGAATATCTGCTTCAGAAAAATTTGATCACGATTGAGCAAATAGAGGAGATTGAAAGGTTTCGTGCTGAAATTGGCTGGTCATTTGCAAAGATATGTTTAACTTATGGTTATGTTAGTAGGCAGAAATGGAGTGAAGTTTTAAAAGAGATCGGTTTTGAACTTGTTGATTTGAAAATGGAAAAAATTGATAAAGGTGTGGTTTCATATCTCAATCTACTTGTTATGGATCAATATCTTGGAGTTCCTATAAGAAAGGAAAATGGTAAAGTTATTGTTGCAATGGTTGATCCCACTGATATTGAGTTTCTTGCTATTGTTAGGAAGCTTTTCAAAAGCGATGTGGAAGTGATTGCAGCAATGGATGTGGATATTATTTGGGTTTTGCATAAATATCTTGGTCCTCCGTTTTGCAGAGTTGCAATCTATAATTTATTGTGGAAGGATCCAGATAGATCTGCTGTCATTACGATAACAGCAACACAAACATTTGTAGTTGTAACTGTTATAACTCTTTATTTGCTTTACTTTTCATTTAGTCCTATATCAGCCTTGATTTTTGTAAATATAATCATCGGTTTACTTTACTTGTTTTCAATTCTTTTCAAATTTTTTCTTTCTCTGGTTGGTGCGAGGTATGAACTTCAGGAAGCTGTTTCAGCCGAGGAGATAAAAGCGATTTCAAATGATGAATTGCCTGTATATACGATTTTATTGCCTGTTTATAAAGAACCTAAAGTAATTTCAAAACTTGTTGAAAGTATAAGCCGGCTTGACTATCCGAGATTTAAACTTGATGTAAAGCTTTTATTGGAAGAGGATGATATTGAAACGATTGAAGCTATAAAAACAATTGATTTTCCAGCTATATTTGAGCCTCTTGTTGTCCCATCCGAAGTGCCCAAGACAAAGCCGAAAGCATGCGATTACGGTCTTCTTTTTGCCCGTGGTGTGTATTTAACAATTTATGACGCTGAAGATGTGCCTGATGCAGATCAACTTAAAAAAGTTGTTGCGCTATTTAAAAAACTCCCTGAAGAATATATCTGCGTGCAATGTGCTTTGAATTATTACAACAGAGAAGAGAACCTTTTAACGAGAATGTTTACGCTTGAATATTCATATTGGTTTGATTACATGCTTCCTGGTCTTAATAGGTTGGGTTTGCCGATTCCTCTCGGTGGGACAAGTAATCATTTCAAAAGAGACAAACTTGAAGAACTTGCTGGTTGGGATCCGTTCAATGTCACAGAGGATGCAGATCTCGGTATAAGAGCTTATGCAAAAGGATATAAAGTTGCGGTTCTTGACTCAACAACATATGAAGAGGCTAATAAATCAGTAAAAAATTGGATAAGACAAAGGTCAAGATGGATAAAAGGTTATATTCAAACTTATCTTGTTCATATGAGGCATCCCATTGAGCTTATTAAGAAAACCGGTTTGAAAGGGTTCATAGGATTTCAGCTTTTCGTCGGAGGAACTCCGTTTGTATTTTTAGCAAATCCAGTAATGTGGTTTATGTTTATTATATGGCTTTTAACGGAATCTGAAATTATAAGTATGATCTTCCCGGATTGGGTAATGTATGTTTCAATCTTTAATTTTCTTTTTGGGAACGCAATTATGATTTACATGAATATGATGTCTGTTTTCAGGCGGAAGTATTATAATCTTCTTCCATTTGCTCTTTTAAATCCATTATATTGGATTTTGCATTCAATAGCTTCATATAAAGCGTTAGGTCAGTTAATTTCAAATCCGTTCTATTGGGAAAAAACAGAGCATGGGATAAGTGAAGTTTTCAAACATATTCATCATCCGAGGAAATGAAAAGTTGGGTTATAATCGCTATATTATCGCTTTTTATTTCCGTTTACTATTTTACTTTAGGTTTGATGTTTATTTCGGCAGATTACTATAATCCTGAATCTTTTTTTCTTATTGAGAAAGGGTTGCTTGCATTAAAAGGGAATCCACCTCGGCTTGAAAATATAGGTTTAATTTATCCACCTATACCTTTCTTTGTGCTTTTTCCTTTCATTTTTATAAATCCAATTATTGCTCCGCTTTTCGCTTCATCACTTACTATGGGATTGTTAACGGCATTTATTGCTTACAGGATCTTGAAGAAAAACTTGTCGTTTGTATTTATTGTTTTTATGCTGTTGATATTTCTATTCAATCCAGTTATTCTATATGCTGGTTCTTCAGGTAGCAGTGCTTATCTTTATTTAACCTTTCTCACCTTGTTTTACCTTTTCATTTTTGAGTATTATGAAAGAAATGTTAGTTTTTATCTTGCTATTGCTGGAGTTTTTATTGGTGTTCTTGTTTTTATAAGGTATGAAATTATCTTCATTCTTATTTTTTGGTTATTCGTTAATGCTATCCTCACAATTGAAACAACACTTGAGGAAGGTGTAAGCTACAGAAATTTTTTTGAATTGCTTAAAAAATTGCCGGCATATAGACAAACATTCATTCGCAGATTGTTTGCGATTTATTTGATGATTTTCATCCCACCCGTTGCTGGTTTTTTATTTTGGTGTTATCTAAACTGGCTTTTTACTTCAAATCCTTTTCATTTTATAAACAGCCCATATTCATATTTTAGAACCTTGAGCACTTATGTGCTTTATAATCCATCATTAATTGAATTTAAGGGAAATGCTTTCAAAAGTTTGATCTATGTTTTGAATGAAATTTTAATTTACATGCCCGCATATATTGTCTTAATTTTTGTTTTCACACGACGACTTTTCTTTTCTCTTGCGTTGATGGCTCCAATAGTTGCTTTGTCTATAATTTCTTATTTAGGTTTGTCTCTTATGAATGTTGATTTTTATGCTCCTTTTATACTTATCGCTTTTGTGACAATGATTTATGCATGCGAAAAGAAACCCAGTTTGCGGAAAAGTTTGGTAATGGGTATTTTTCTTATCTTAATTTTGTTTTCCTTCTTTTCGGGATATTACAAACTTAAAAGCTCATTTTATCCTGAAGAGCGGAATTTTGCAAAGGTACTTCTTGGAGGAAATCCAGATAAACTTTTCTTTGAAGAAAGGAAAGTTGCGGAATTTTTGAAACGAAACGCGTCTTTCAACGATATCATTTTAATGGACGATGCAACGGGCTTTCCAATAATTGTTTTCTATGGAAATCCTAAAAATTTTATTCTTCCGTATCAGTATGAGTTTGCCTCTGTTGTTGAAAGACCGGAAGTTTACGCAGATTATTTAATTCTTTACAATCCAGAAAAATTTGAAGGTAAGCGTTATCTGATTAATCAAAGGCATCCGAATCTTTTCTATTCAGGTTCAAAAGAACTTTCACTTGTTTATAGCACTGATAATTGGAGAATTTTCAAATCAACTTATAGGAAGCGTGCGATCACAGAGAAGTGAACTTAAAGTTTTAATCGTTAAAATCTGAAAAAATTATTAAATTCAAACGATCCAAAAAAGAATATGTTGTTTGAATTGAGACAAAAATAAAACTCATTAGGTGAAACATGAAACTAAAAGGAAAGAAGGTTGTCATTTTCGTTGAGGACTTAGTTGAGGAAATTGAGCTATTGTATCCAAAATACAGATTGATTGAAGAGGGTGCTGAGGTTAAAATCGCTGGTCCAGAAGTTAAAATTTTTAAAGGGAAAAATGGTTATCCCATAAAGTCGGACATTAAATTTGATGAGGTAAAAGTTGACGACTTTGATGCTCTTATAATTCCAGGTGGGTATGCGCCAGATAGAATCAGGAGAAATAATGTTGCTATTGAGTTGACGAGAAAATTCTTTGAATCAGGCAAAATTGTTGCTTTCATCTGTCATGCTGGATGGGTTCCTATCTCTGCTGGAATTTTGCGGAATAAAAAAGTTACGGGTTTTTTCTCAATACGAGATGACCTTGTTAATGCAGGTGCTAAATATGTTGATAGTGAAGTTATAATTGATGGAAATTTAATAAGTTCAAGGATGCCAGATGATCTCCCAGCATTTTGCAAAGCTATAATTTCTGTACTTTCGGATTGAAACCTGAATCACTTTAAATATGTTGGAATTATTGAAACCTTAAAGAAATTTGAAAATTTTTATGCTTGGCGAGGTTCAAACACTCAAAGATATTTTAATGCGTAATTCAAAAGTTGGGGAGCTTTACAGAAAAATTGATGAGAAACGGATTGAGTGTTTTGCTTGTGGGCACAGATGTAAAATTCCAGAAGGAAGAAGTGGCGTTTGCAAGGTCAGGTTTAATGTTGATGGAAAACTATATGTCCCATGGGGATATGTGACATCACTTGCGCTTGACCCGATTGAAAAGAAACCATTTTTCCATGTTTATCCGGGAAGTTATACTCTAAGTTTTGGCATGCTTGGTTGTGACTTTCACTGTGATTATTGTCAAAATTGGGTGACATCACAGGCCTTAAGAGATCCTGTTGCTGGAGCAATTCCAGATTTTATAGATGCTGAAGAAATAGTTGATATCGCTATCAAATACAAAAGCAAAATTATAACAAGCACATATAACGAACCATTGATTACATCCGAATGGGCAGTTGGAATTTTAAAGATCGCAAATCAGCATGGGATTCGTGGTGCATATGTCTCAAATGGGAACGCAACTCCGGAAGTTCTTGATTACATTAGACCATATGTTGATTTTTACAAGGTTGATTTGAAGACATTTAATGATTTGAACTACAGAAAGCTTGGCGGACGATTAAATGTCGTTCTTGATACAATTAAGATGCTTGTTGAGAAGGGTTTCTGGGTTGAAATTGTGACGCTTGTCGTTCCTGGATTTAATGATTCGGAAGGTGAATTAAGAGATATTGCAAAGTTTTTGGCAAGCGTTTCTCCTAACATCCCATGGCATGTGACCGCTTTTCATAAAGATTACAAAATGACAGAGCCAGATAATACGCGTCCAGAGCAATTGATAAAAGCAGTTGAGATAGGTTATGAGGAAGGTTTGAGGTTTGTTTATGCTGGAAATCTGCCGGGTTATGTTGATAAATACGAGAATACTTATTGTTTTAATTGCGGAGCTTTGCTTGTTGAAAGGTTTGGTTTCAGAGTTTTAAAAAATAAAATTGTCGGGGGGAAGTGCTACAAATGCGGAACTGTTATACCTGGTTATTGGGAATAGTTTTGCTTTTTAATTTTGCTTTTGCTCAAGATGCAAGGATAAAAGGAAAGGTTATTGATTTTGAAACCGGGGAACCGATCCCAAATGTAAATATAGTGATTCTTGGAACAACGCTTGGTACATCAACGGATTTAAAAGGTGAGTTTGAAATCAGAGTGAAGCCAGGATCATATATCATTGAGGCAAGAAGCATCGGATATCAAAGTGAGAAAAGAGAAATTGACATAAAAGGTGGTATTGTTTTCGTTGAATTCAGATTGAAGCAAGGTTATGTTGAACTTGGCGAGGTTGAGGTTTTAGCAGATTACAAGAGTCGTCGCGTTGTTGATGTTAGGCCAAGTATTATTGAAGTTGAACCGCAGAATGTTAAAGTTGGAGCTGGCTTTGGGGAGGATGTTTTTAGAATGTTAAGGACTTTGCCTGGTGTTCTTTCACCGTCCGATTTCGCAGCACGATTTGTCGTGCGCGGAGGTTCACCTGATGAAAATTTAATAATCATAGATGGTGTTGAAATTTATAATCCATATCGGCTTTATGGTTTCGTGAGCATGTTCAATCCAGATATTGTTAGTAGTTTTAATTTTATGGCTGGTGGATTTCCTGCAAAATATGGGGATAGGTTATCAGCTGTCCTTGATGTCTCTGGACGCGAGGGGACGAGGGAAAAACTTTTCTCAAGCATGATGAATGTTAATTTGACAAATGCGAATTTGATATTTGAAGGAAAGCTTCCGTTAAATGGTTCGTGGATATTTTCAACCAGAAGGACATACTATGATTTGATACTTGGACCAATAGCTGAAAAAACGGGTCTTGTCAGCGGTGATGTGACATTTCCAAACTTTTATGATTTTCAAACTAAGTTGAGTTTCCAACCATTTAATAAGCACAAAGTTAATTTTTTCTTGATCCACAGCCGTGATGCGATGAATATTATAACTGGCAAAAATCTTGATAGACCTGATAGCGTTACTGTGAACGATTTGTCTTATAACAATACTCTTGCTTTCAATTGGACATATTCTCCGCAAAAAAATTTCGTTATTAAGTTTTTAACATCGTGGTATAAAAATTCAGGTGAAAGCAAGTTCGGTGGGGAATTGCTTGATCCATCTCAAGACGCGGACAGAAAAACTATTTCTGATGATGCAATCTTTTTCAAGGTTGAAACATGGTCAAATTATTCAATTCAAAAGTTCACAACATCGGTTGATGTGAGTTATGAATTTGGAAGAAATTTGGTTGAGTTTGGGGTTGGCAATAGTCGTGTCATTTCAGAGTTGAAATATGTTCTTAAGTTGGATGAAGCGTTAAAGATGTTTTTGATATCGCTCGGCTTTTTCTCGGCCCCAGAGTTTTTCAGATATGTTGAAAGATATAATCGCTCATATTTTTATATTCAAGACAGAATAAAGCTAAGCTCAAAACTCATTGTTCAACCTGGTTTGAGATTTGACTATTACGAGATAATAAAAAGAAGTTATATCTCTCCGAGGTTTAACTTTCTTTATAACATTGATGCCTTGACGAGTTTAAGGTTAGCGTATGGTTGGTATTATCAATCGCCAGGATACGAGAAAATTTATGATCAAAATATATTTTTTGATTTCACTCGGTCGGAGAATTTAAACGCTGAGAAAGCAACTCATTATATCGTTGGGCTTGAAAGATGGCTTTCTGCTGATATATTGGCAAGGGTTGAGGGTTATTATAAAAATTTTGATGATTTAATCGTAAGGAAGCGCGTGAATGGAACAAGATGGGTTGCTGATAGGATACCTGCATATCCGCCAACTGATATTAGAGGATGGAGCCCACCATATCAAATAGCGGTAGATGACTCAGTTACACCGATCCCGGTTAATAGAGGTGATGGAAAAGCATATGGATTTGAAGTTTTCATTGAAAAGAAGCAAACGAGGAATAGCAAAATCCATGGTTGGTTTTCTTACTCTTTTTCAGTTGCGAGAAGAAAAATTTATGATGTTGAATTGCCGTTTATTTTTGATCAGAGACATACAGTTAACATCGTATTAAATTGGAAAATCAGTAGAAAGTTTGATTTAAGCATGACCTGGATGTATGGTTCAAATTATCCCTATACCGAGCCAATTGGGGTGAAACCAAGAATTTTTGTATCTGATACCGCTGTGAAGATAATGACAATAAGAAACAAAGTTGTGCTTGATCTTGATTATGGAGGATTCAGAAACTTTTTGAATTCAAGGAAACCACCATATCATCGTTTGGATGTGCGAATTACTTACAACGCAAGATTTTGGGGCGCGAATTGGAGTTTTTATCTTGATGTTATGAATGTTTACAATCGTAAAAATGTTGTTGGATATGATTTTAGTATTTCAAACGGTCAGATAAAGCGAAGACCAGTCACGATGTTGCCTATCTTACCAACATTAGGCATAAGCGTCAAGTTTTAGGTAAAGCAATAGTGTGAAAAGTTGAACTGATTTTGAGTATTAATAACTTAAAAAATTAACGAGTATGCGAAGGGTTTACTTTGATCATAGTGCAACCACGCCTGTTGATCCCGCTGTTGTTGAGGCAATGTTTCCATATTTCACGAAAATCTTTGGTAATCCATCTTCCGTTCATCAATTTGGGAGAGAGGCCAAGGTTGCAATTGAAGAGGCAAGAGGAGAAATTGCAGATTTTATAAATGCTGAACGCTCTGAGATAATTTTTACAAGCGGAGGTACGGAATCAGATAACTTCGCAATTTTTGGTATAGCGCTAGCTGGTTTTAAAAAGGGCAAAAATCACATAATCACGACTAAAATTGAACATCACGCTGTTCTTGATGTTTGTCTTTATTTACAAGAAAATGGATTTGAAGTGACATTTTTAAATGTTGATTCAGATGGGGTTGTTGATCCTGATGATGTGAGAAAAGCAATAACTCCAAGGACTTGTCTTATAAGCGTAATGCATGTTAATAATGAGATCGGGACAATACAACCAATTCAAGAAATAGGATCAATAGCGAGAGAGTATGATATACCATTTCATACTGACGCGGTTCAATCTTTTGGTAAAATTGATATTGATGTTAAGAGATTAAATGTTGACCTTCTTTCAGCATCCGCTCATAAAATCTACGGACCGAAGGGAATTGGTTTTCTTTATGTAAGGGATGGGATAGAAATTGAAAAATTTCATCGTGGCGGGTCGCAAGAGGCAGGTAGAAGGGCAGGCACAGAGAGCGTGCCATTGATAGTGGGGTTTGGTAAAGCAGTTCAAATTTGCAAAGAGAGAATGAAAAATGATTATGAGCATGTAAGTAGATTGAGGGAGCATATGATTGAAAAAATAAGAGAGTATTTCGGTGAATTTGATGATGAGTTTTTGATTTTGAACAGCCCCTTTGATAAGACGATACCTTATATCTTGAATTTTTCAATAAATTCAAGTAAAATTGATATAGATGCCGAGGCATTGATATATGGGCTTGATTTGAAAGGTGTTGCGGTTTCAAATGGTTCTGCTTGCACATCTGGGAGTTTGAAACCATCGCATGTCATACTTGCTCTTGGAAGAGATGAGAAAACAGCGCTTGCAACTGTGCGTTTCTCGTTCGGAAGAGGAAATACAAGTGAAGAAGTAGATTACGCTGTTGTGAAACTTTTTGAGATAGTGAGAAATTTTGCTGAAAGAGTTATTTCAAAATAAACAAGTTCAATTATGAAGATCTTTAGGAAAAAGTCTTTCATCATTTTTTTGATTTTGGCTTTTATCATTTATGAGTTTTATCCTGTGGCTACATTTGCGAGGGATAAGGTAAGGGTTGGATTTATTGGTTTCAAATTTGAAGGGGTTGGGAAAAAGGCGCAAAGGGAGATAACCAATAGTGTTTTATATCTGCTGGCACAAAAACCGTCGGTTGAATTAGTTTCTCCAGAGGAAGCTATTTCCATAGTTGGTAGTGAAAAAATTAACGCTGTTTTATCTTTACCATCTGAAAATGAAGTTGTAATTTTATCACATATGCTTGGTGTTGACTATTTGTTTTTCGGGAACTTTGTGAATCAGGGAAGTGATACAAATAATGTAGCGCTTTATGGGACATTTGAATGCTTTGATAGACCGAAAAGAAGATTTCACACTGTTGAGATAACTTGGACATATGAAAACATCAATGAAGAGGTGAAAAGAATAGATAAGGAATTTATAAGCAAAGTTTTACCTGGAGGTAGATCAGCGCTTACGAATTTGTTTTTCATAATTGTGCTTGGTTTAATTGTCATTGGCACTTACACTCTCGTGTGGGGTTTGAGTGCTGGTGAGACGCAAGATACAGGAACACCACCAGTTGCACAATAAGAAAAAATTTCTAAGTGGAGGTAGGTCATGGTGTATTCGCAAATCAAATTTTTAGGAAGAAAATTAATAGTGTGCGTTATGTGTATTGTTTTGCTTTCTTGTAGATCTGGTGAGTTTGTTGATGGAAGGGGTGTTGTTTCGTATGATATTTCTTTCAACACCGATAAAAATTACATCATAAACGAGACGGCATTTATTTTGCAGATGTATGAATATACGCTTGAGATAGTTGATCCAATGAAGGATTATTATGTTATACAGACATATTGGAGAGTTCGCGATGGACAACTTGCTGTTGGGGTTGATACTGTTGGAGCGTTGTTCAGGGATAGGGTGTTGATTCATATTGTTCCTCGTGGTAGAAGTAGTTTTTATTTCAGGACATATCAAGTTTATAACACTATTTTTCAGTTTGAGTTTCAAGTTAGAATGGGTGCTGGGAACTGGGTTAAGTTTTCACCACCTGAGAATTATTTGAAGGAGTATTCAGCTATAATCAAGGAGTTAAAGATGCGAATGTTGAAATATGGTCCGAGTTCAGGTGGATAACTTGAAAAATTCTTGCATTTTTAAAAAGAAATGATTATATTTACGACTGCCTTTTAGTAGATGTGTTCTTTTATAAGTGGTGCTGGCGTAGCTCAGTTGGTAGAGCAGCTGACTTGTAATCAGCAGGTCCGGGGTTCAAATCCCCGCGCCAGCTCGGTTTGTGGGTGGGCGCCGGAGTTGGAGAGCCGGGCTGGGCTGTAAACCCAGTGGCGTGAAGCCTGAGGGGGTTCGAATCCCTCCCCACCCACGCCATCGTTAAGCGGGTGTAGCTCAGATGGTAGAGCGCCAGCCTTCCAAGCTGGTGGTCGCGGGTTCGAATCCCGTCGCCCGCTCAAGTTTGCTCGCGTAGCTCAGTTGGTAGAGCGCGTCCTTGGTAAGGACGAGGTCACCGGTTCAATCCCGGTCGCGAGCTCAAGCGAAGTTTTCAAATAAAAATTATAACTAAATGGCAAAATCTGAAGGTAGAGAGATAATTACGCTTGAATGCACTGTGTGTAAGCACAGAAATTATACCACTACAAAGAACCGAAGAAAACACCCAGAGAGGGTGGAATATAAAAAATATTGCAAATTCTGCAACAAACACACTATTCATAAAGAAACACGCTAAATGGGACACGTCCGTAGCTCAACTGGTAGAGCAGCGGTCTCCAAAACCGCAGGTTGGGGGTTCGAGTCCCTCCGGACGTGCTAATTTTTTATTTTAAAAATTATCGTTGATCCTGATGCGAGAAAAGATTATTAACTTTTTTACCGACATTTACAAAGAACTTCAAAAAGTCACCTGGCAAAAACAAGATGAACTGATTGAGTCAACAAAGGTCGTCTTGATTGCGTGTCTTATTTTCACTGTCATTATATGGATAATTGATATCATCATCACCGAAATTTTAAAAATTATCTTTTGATTAGTCCATGGCAAGGAGATGGTATGCGGTGAGAACATATTCGGGGCATGAGAATCGTGTTAAGAAATTTATAGAAAATGAAATCGCTGAAGGGAAGTTCAAAGACAAAATTTTTAGCGTTTTTGTCCCGACTGAAAAAGTAACCGTCGTGAAAGAAGGAAGAAAAAAATCTCGTGTCAAAGCATTTTTCCCTGGTTATATTTTGATTGAAGCGGAAATGGATGATGAAGTTAAAAGTTTTATTCGTAGCGTTCCATCAGTTGTAAGCTTTGTTGGTCCAAAGGGGAATCCTGTTCCCTTAAGAGAGGACGAAGTTGAAAGATTCATTGGCAAAGTTGAAGAGTCAGGCGTTGAAAGGATTGATGTGCCTTTCAGGGTTGGAGATTCAGTTAGAGTTATTGATGGACCATTTACTGATTTCAGTGGTATAGTTCAAGAGGTAAATTCTGAAAAAATGAAGCTAAAAGTTATGATCAATATCTTTGGTCGCAAGACGCCTGTTGAACTTGATTTTACACAAGTTGAAATTGAAAAATAAAAATTAACTTTACAGAGAAATGGCTAAAAAGGTAGTTGGATATGTGAAGCTTCAAATACCCGGTGGACAAGCAACACCAGCTCCTCCAGTTGGACCTGCGCTCGGTCAGCGTGGTATAAACATTATGGAGTTCTGCAAGCAGTTTAACGCCCGAACCCAAGATAAAATGGGTTTGATTTTACCTGTTATTGTGACTGTTTATTCTGATAAATCATTTACATTTGTTGTAAAAACACCGCCGGCATCTGTACTTTTGAAGAAAGCAGCTGGAATTGAGAAAGGATCGTCTGAACCGAAGCGAGTTAAAGTTGGTAAGGTTACTCGTCAGCAGATAAGAGAAATTGCTCAAATGAAGATGCCCGATTTAAATACGAATGATATAGAAGCTGCAATGCGTATGATTGAGGGCACAGCAAAAAGTATGGGAATTGAAATCGTTGATTAAAAAATAATTATGAAATGAAAATGCCAAAGCATAGCAAAAGATATCTTGAAGCTCTAAAAAAGATTGACAAATCAAAAGCATATCCACTTGAAGAAGCAATTCAAAAGGTTAAAGAAACCGCAACAGCAAAGTTTGATGAAACAGTTGATATAGCAATTCGCCTTGGTGTTGATCCAAGGCACGCAGATCAAATGGTTCGTGGGACCGTGGTTTTACCATATGGTACAGGAAGAAAGGTTCGTGTACTTGTCTTGACAAAGCAACCTGAAAAAGAGAAAGAAGCAATTGAAGCTGGTGCTGATTATGTTGGATTTGATGAGTACATAAACAAGATTAAAGAGGGATGGACAGATGTTGATGTTATAATTGCAACGCCTGAAGTTATGGGCGAAGTCGGGAAACTTGGTAAAATTCTCGGACCCCGTGGTTTGATGCCTAACCCCAAAAGTGGAACTGTAACAACCGATGTCGCTAAAGCTGTTAGAGAAGCAAAAGCGGGAAGAGTTGAATTTAGAGTTGATAAAGCCGGAAATATTCATGTGTCAGTTGGAAAGGTATCATTTGAAAATGAAAAGTTGATTGAAAATATAAAAACCCTGTTGTCAACGATAGTCAAATTAAGACCAGCAAGCGTCAAGGGACAATACATAAGGAACATTACCTTATCAAGCACGATGGGTCCTGGAATAAAAGTTGATAAGAATTCAGTACTTATGAATTTATCATAAATGGGTTGCTTCTAAGCCAACATCTCTGGTTGCAAAGACGCACTCTAATCGGAGATATTTTTTTAACTTAAAAAATTTTTGAGGATGAAATGAAAAAAGAGGAGAAAGCTAAAGTCGTTGAAGAGATAACTCAGAAAATTTCACATGCGAAAGGATTAGTTTTAGCTGATTTTACTAAAATGACCGTCGCTGAGGTGAACGAATTGAGGCGAGAACTTAAAAGCGCTGGCGTTGATTATAAGGTGGTGAAGAATACTTTGTTAAAGATAGCAATGCAAAATGTCGGCGGATACGATGGCTTATTCCGGTATCTTGAAGGGCCTACTGCTGTTGCTTTCGGATATGATGACCCGATTACACCAGTGCGACTGATAAAGAAAATAAAAGGTAAAATTGATAAACCAGCGGTTAAAGCGATTTATATTGAAGGGCAAATTTACGATGGTTCAAAGCTTGACGAGCTTGCTAATTTGCCATCAAAGTCCGATATTATCGCTGGAATAATTGGAAGCATAGCAGCGCCAGCAAGTGGTATCGTGTGGACATTGAATGCAGTTTTATCGGAGTTAGTTTTGGTAATTGATGCAATAGCAAAGAAACTTGAAGAAAAAGGTTCATAAGAATTTTTAAAAACAAAATTTTTAAGGGAGAAAGAAATGCCATCACAGATAGTAGAAGAAATCGTTGAAAGAATTGAAAAACTTACGCTTCTTGAAGCAGTAGAATTGAAAAAGATCCTTGAGGAAAAATTTGGTGTTTCCGCAGCAGCTGTTGCAGCTCCTGTTGTCGCAGCTGTTCCTGGTGCAGCACCTGCAGCAGCTCAACCAGCAGCTGAAGAAAAGACAGAATTTGATGTCATTCTTGTTAACCCAGGTGCTCAGAAACTTAATGTAATAAAGATCGTCAGACAAATAACAGGTCTTGGATTGAAAGAAGCAAAAGATTTAGTTGACAGCGCACCGAAACCGATAAAAGAAGGAATTTCAAAAGAGGAAGCTGAGAAAATCAAGAAAGAGCTTGAAGAAGCAGGAGCACAGGTTCAAATCAAATAAATTTTTCTTTACAAACTAAAATTGAGATTAAAAACTGAAATCAAAGCAAGCCGGTAACCACCTAAAAGTGTTAAACTTTTAGGGTTATCGGCTTGTTGCTTTTTTTAAAATCAAAATCTCAAGGAGTGAGGAAAATTGGCAAAGAAAAGAGAAATAACAGCAACGGGGAGAATTTCATTTGGAAAAATTAAACCAGTAATTGAACATCCCGATTTACTGGAGATCCAGCTTAAATCTTTTAAAGAGTTTTTACAGGAAGATGTTCCTCCAAGTAAAAGAGAGAACAAGGGGTTACAAGCTGTTTTCAAAGCGAATTTCCCTATCACCGATTCAAAGGAAGTTTTCGTTCTTGACTTTATTGAGTATTATGTTGATAAACCTAAATACACAGTTGAAGAGTGCAAAGAACGAGGTTTGACTTATGCGGTTCCTCTTAAGGCGAAGTTGCGTCTTTCTTCAAGGCTTGATCCAAGCCATGCTGATTATGTTGAAACAATTGAACAAGATGTTTTTCTCGGTAATCTACCATATATGACAGAAAGAGGAACATTCGTTATAAATGGAGCTGAAAGAGTTGTTGTAAATCAGCTACAAAGGTCTCCTGGCGTTTTCTTTGATGAAACCGTTTTCCCAAATGGCTTGAAGACATATCAAGCACAGATAATTCCTTTAAAAGGTTCGTGGATTGAGTTTACAACGGATGTCACAGATATGATGTATGTTTACATTGACAGGAAGAGGAAGTTTTATGTAACGACCCTTTTGAGAGCACTTGGATATTCTTCTGATGAAGATATATTGAAATTGTTTGAGCTTGTTGAAGAAATTCCAATTAATAACTCAACTCGTGCAAAGCTGATAGGCAGAATTATCGCATCTGATGTTGTTGATCTAAAAACAGGAGAGATAATAATCACAAGAAATTCTGAAATAACCGCAGATGATATTGAGAGAATTAGTCAAGCACATATTAAGTCATTGCTTGTATGGAAGGAAGAAGATTCAGAGGTGAAGGAAATAATACTTAAAACGATGGATAAAGATGTGATAAAAAATGAAAGGGAAGCAATTGAGCATATTTACAAGCAGTTGCGACTCGGTGAAGCACAAGATATGGAAACAGCAAAAAGCATAATTGAAAAATGGTTCTTTAATCCGAAGCGCTATGATTTAAGCGTCGTTGGAAGATACAAGATTAATACGCGACTTAATTTAAATGTCCCATTAAATCAAACAACCTTGACGAAAGAAGATATAGTTGCGATTATAAAATATCTTGTTCACCTACAAAGCGGTAAAGAAAGAATTGATGATGTTGATCACCTTGGGAATCGTAGAGTAAGAACAGTATCTGAGCAACTTGTTCAGGTTTTGAATGCTGCTTTTGCAAGAATGGCTCGCACGATAAAAGAAAGATTAAATTTAAGGGAAACAGATAAGCTTACTCCACAGGATCTTGTAAATTCAAGAATCATAGCCAATGCTTTGAATGCGTTCTTTGGGACGAGCCAACTTTCGCAATTTATGGATCAAACAAATCCGCTTGCCGAAATAACGCACAAGAGAAGGGTCAGCGCGCTTGGTCCTGGTGGATTGACAAGAGAAAGAGCAGGGGTTGAAGTACGAGACGTTCATTATACTCAATATGGAAGGCTTTGTCCAATTGAGACACCGGAAGGTCCAAACATTGGTTTGATTGCCTCGCTCGCTGTTTTCGCCAGAATAAATGAATTTGGTTTTATTGAAACTCCATATAGAAAGGTAAAAAATGGTCGTGTTACTGACGAAGTTGAATATCTCACAGCAGATGAGGAGGAAAGAGTTATAATAGCGCAGGCAAATGCTCCGATTGATTCAAATGGTAAGTTTCTTGTTGATAAGGTTAAAGCAAGGAAAGGCGGTGATTTCGTAGTTGTATCGCCGGAGGAAGTTCAATATATGGATATCTCGCCAAATCAGATAGTTAGTGTATCTGCTTCGCTTATCCCATTTCTTGAGCACGACGATGCAAACCGTGCTCTTATGGGTTCAAATATGCAAAGACAAGCTGTTCCTCTCTTAAGACCCGAGGCGCCTTTCGTTGGAACAGGATTTGAAGATAAAGTAGCTCGTGATTCAAGAATGATGATCGTTGCTCAAGGTGATGGTGTGGTTAAATATGTTGACGCAACTAAGATAATCGTTGAATATGACCATAAGAAAGGAAGCGTTGAGGAAATTTTGAGCTTTGATGATAAATACACAGTTGAATATAGATTGACAAAGTTTGCAAGATCAAACCAGGATACTTGCATAAATCAAAAGCCAATCGTTAAGGTTGGACAAAGAGTTAAAGCGGGTGATGTTTTAGCTGATGGTCCATCAATTGATCATGGTGAACTTGCTCTTGGTAGAAATGTCTTGGTTGCTTTCATGCCTTGGAGAGGTTATAATTTTGAGGACGCTATTATCGTAAGTGAGAAACTTGTTGCTGAAGATGCTTTTACATCCGTTCATATAGAGGAATTTGAACTTTCAGTTCATGATACACGACGAGGCGAGGAAGAATTTACAAGGGAAATTCCAAATGTAAGCGAAGAGGCGATAAAAGACCTTGATGAGAATGGTATTGTAAAGGTTGGCACTTATGTTAAGGAAGGTGATATTTTAATTGGTAAAATAACTCCTAAAGCAGAAACTGAGCCAACACCTGAAGAGAAACTTTTAAGAGCTATTTTCGGTGAAAAAGCAGGCGAAGTTAAAGATGCTTCTTTAAGAGCAAGTCCAGGATTAAGAGGCGTTGTTATTGCAACGAAACTTTTCCAACGCAAAAAGAAAGACGCTGAATCAAAGAAGCAAGAAAAGAAACTGCTTGATGGGATTGAAAGAAAACGAAAAAAGTTAATTAACGAAACTAAAGAGAAACTTGCTGAAAAACTTGGACAATTGCTTGAAGGTGAAGTTTCACTTGGAATTAGGAATAAGAAAGGTGAAGTTGTCATAAGAAGTGGGGTCACATTGAAGCCTGAGACATTTAAAGCGCATATTGATGAGCTTGATGACCTTGATTACGATGCTGAATGGGTTGAGAATTCAAAGAGGAACTTGCTCAAGAAGCAACTTTACGAGAATTATCTGAAGAAATTGCAAGACATTGAAACGCAGGCAAAAATTGAAAAATATAAAGTCCAAGTTGATGAGCTTCAACCGGGCGTCGTTCAGCTTGCTCGTGTTTATGTAGCGAAGAAGAGAAAATTGCAGGTTGGAGATAAAATGGCGGGTCGTCACGGGAACAAAGGTGTTATAGCGAAAGTTGCGCCTGTTGAAGATATGCCTTTCCTTCCAGATGGAACACCAGTTGATATCGTCTTAAATCCACTTGGTGTGCCTTCAAGAATGAACCTTGGACAGTTATTTGAAACAGCGCTTGGATGGGCTGCAAAGAAACTCGGTGTAAAATATGCAAGCCCAATATTTGATGGTGCAACTTGGGAAGATATACAAGAAGAACTTAGAAAAGCAGGATTACCTGAAACCGGTAAAACTATACTCTATGACGGAAGAACAGGAGAACCCTTTGACCAGGAAGTTACAGTTGGATACATTTATATGATGAAACTTATTCATATGGTTGAGGATAAGATCCACGCAAGATCAATAGGACCTTATTCACTTATCACACAGCAACCGCTCGGAGGAAAAGCACAATTTGGTGGACAGAGACTTGGAGAAATGGAAGTATGGGCACTTGAAGCATATGGAGCAGCTTATACTTTGCAAGAAATGTTAACTTATAAATCTGATGATATTCAAGGTCGCTCAAAAGCATACGAAGCAATAGTTAAAGGCGATAATTTGCCTGAACCTGGAATACCTGAATCATTTAATGTTCTTGTCCGCGAACTTCAGGGACTTGGTCTTGATGTCAGAATTGAATAAAAATAAATTTTTCTCAGGAGGTTTTAAAGATGGAAAAACTTCAAATCTTAAAAGAAGGTCTTTTAAGAAAAAGACAAATAACCAAAGTTTCAATCAAACTTGCAAGCCCAGATACGATACTCCAGTGGTCGCGCGGAGAAGTTACAAAGCCAGAAACTATAAATTACAGAACATATAAACCAGAAAGAGATGGACTTTTTTGCGAGAAGATATTCGGACCTGTTAAGGATTGGGAATGTCATTGCGGAAAATATAAAAGAATAAGATATCGTGGTGTTGTTTGTGATAGGTGTGGAGTTGAAGTCACGCAAAGAAGTGTAAGGCGAGAACGAATGGGGCATATAGAATTAGCAACTCCAGTCGTGCATATATGGTATTTGAGATCTGTGCCGAGCAAGATTGGAGCATTGCTTGGAATGTCAACCAAGGACCTTGAAAAAATCGTTTATTACGAGTCATATGTTGTGATAAAACCCGGAAAAACTGGACTAAAAGAGAAAGACCTAATAACGGAAGAGCAATATCAGGAAATAATTGAACAATTCCCTGAAAACGAAAAATTACCAGACGATCATCCTGATAAATTCATCGCAAAGATGGGTGGAGAAGCAATACGGGATCTCTTGAAAAACTTGGACATTGAAAAGTTATCAAATGAACTGAAAGAACAGCTTACGAAAGAATCTTCAGAACAAAAGAAATATGAGATTTTAAAGCGACTCAAGGTGGTTGAGGCATTTAATCAGAAGCAACCTGTGAGAGGAGGAAAAGAAGAGTTTATAAATAGACCTGAATGGATGGTTTTAACTATAATTCCAGTCATTCCGCCTGAATTGAGACCTCTTGTTCCGCTTGAAGGTGGAAGGTTTGCAACAAGCGATTTGAATGATTTGTATCGTAGAGTTATAATCAGAAATAATAGATTGAAGAGGTTAAAAGAGGTAAGGGCACCAGAGATAATTGTAAGAAATGAGAAACGAATACTTCAGGAAGCAGTTGATGCTTTACTTGATAATTCAAGACGAGTTAATGCTGTAAAAGCAGATACGAATAGACCTCTTAAATCGTTATCTGATATTTTGAAGGGCAAGCAAGGAAGATTCAGACAAAACTTGCTTGGTAAAAGAGTTGATTATTCTGGTCGTTCTGTTATCGTCGTTGGACCTGAGCTGAAACTTCATCAATGCGGATTACCTAAAGATATGGCTGTTGAACTGTTTAAACCATTTTTGATCCGCAAGTTGATTGAGTATGGCTATGCAAAAGCTTCACGATCCGCTAAGAGAATCATTGAAAGAAAAGAACCGATCATTTGGCAATTACTTGAGAAAATAGTTGAAAGTCATCCGGTTCTTTTAAACCGTGCTCCTACATTGCATAGGCTTGGTATACAAGCATTTCAACCGGTTTTGACAGATGCGAAAGCTATTCAGCTTCATCCGCTCGTTTGCGTTGCTTTTAATGCTGATTTTGATGGTGATCAAATGGCTGTCCATGTCCCGCTTTCTTACGAGGCACAGCTTGAGGCAAGAATACTAATGCTTTCAAGTCATAACTTACTAAAGCCTGCTGACGGTAAACCAATTACAATTGCAACTCAAGATATCGTTCTCGGTCTTTATTACCTTACAAAGGAAAGAAGTGGAGAATTAGGAGAAGGGAAGAGATTTTCATCACCTGAAGAAGTTATCATTGCACATAACACTGGAAAACTCGGACTGCATGCTAAAATTAAAGTACGAATCTTTAATCAAGAGACAGGAAAGTTTGAAGTCATTGAAACGACGACAGGTAGAGTTATCTTCAATCAAATCGTTCCCAAGGAAATTGGATTTATCAACGAGATTTTGACAAAGAAGAAACTTACCGATCTAATAGCGAAAATTTATAAGAGATTTGGAAATGTTCGCACCGCTGAATTCCTTGATGAAATGAAAGACATGGGATACTATTACGCAACTAAATCTGGAATTTCAATTGGTGTTCCTGATGTAATTGTTCCAGAGGAAAAAGAGGCGATAATTGCTGAGTATCAAAAGCGAGTTGATTCTCACTTTGAGGATTATCTTGCTGGAGAAATTACCGATTCCGAAAGATACAATAAAGTCATTGACGAATGGTCAGCCGCAACTGAGAAAGTTGCAAAAGTTTTGTTTGAAAAACTTTCCAATGTGAATCAAGGTTTCAATCCTCTCTTCGTCATGCTTGATTCTGGAGCTCGTGGTTCAAAGGATCAAATCAGACAGCTTGGTGGAATGCGTGGTTTGATGCAGAAACCACAGAAAGGTATGACTGGGCAACCTTATGAAATGATTGAATATCCAATTCTCTCAAACTTCCGTGAGGGTCTTTCAATATGGGAATATTTCCTTTCAACGCACGGTGCAAGGAAAGGGCTTGCGGATACAGCTTTGAAAACTTCAGACGCAGGTTATCTTACAAGGCGTTTGGTTGATGTAGCACAAGATGTCGTCGTAACAGAAGAAGATTGCGGAACTGTACGAGGAATAATCATGACCGCACTCAAAGAAGAAGGTGGTGAAGAGATAAGAGTTACGCTTGCTGATAGAATAATCGGTCGCGTCGCTTTGCATGACATTTATCATCCCGTTACTGGAGATATAATTGTTGAGGCAGGGCAAGAAATAGATGAGGATTTAGCTCAAAAGATTGAAGAAGCTGGAATTGAAGAAGTTGAAGTTCGTTCTGTGTTAACTTGTGAAACCAAACACGGCGTTTGTGTTAAATGTTATGGTAGAAATCTCGCAACTGGTAGAATGGTTGAGGTTGGTGAAGCGGTTGGCATAATTGCAGCACAATCAATAGGTGAACCTGGAACACAGCTTACGCTTAGAACATTCCACACAGGTGGTAGCGTTGCCGGTGCTGGATATAGATCATCAAAGATATTTGCGAAAAATGATGGTAAAGTTAGGTTTGTCAACATAAGATATATCCAATACGAGAAAGTTTCAGACGAAGGAATAGAAACTGTTTTACGTGTGATGTCAAAGCAAGGTTATATAATAGTTGAGGATGAAAAAAGAAGTGAACTTTCCAAAAAATATGCTGTTCCGTATGGATCTGACCTGAAAGTGAAAGACGGACAGAAAGTTAAGAAGGGAGATGAACTTTATGAAACAGATCCATATAACTCGTTAATATTGGCTGAGAAGAGTGGAATAATTGAACTTATTGACTTCATCCCCGATGTCACATATCGTGAGGAAGCTGATGAGACAACAGGACATATGCAAAGAGTAATAATTGAAGCAAAAGATAAAACAAAAGTTCCGAGAATTAAAATAAAGACCTCAACAGGGGAAGAGCACTATCAAGCGATACCTGCAAGAGCACTTGTAAATCCAGAACTTAATGACGGTGCATATGTTAAAGCTGGTGATGTGATAGCTAAAATCCCAAGAGAGCAAGCTAAGATCAGAGATATAACTGGAGGATTGCCAAAGGTTGTAAATCTTTTTGAAGCCAGGACTCCAAACAATCCAGCGGAACTTGCTGAAATAGATGGTGTTGTAAGTGTAAAGGTTGAGAAGAACTACTACATCGTTAAAATAACAAGCGATGATGGACAATTTGAAAGAACTTATCAGATACCGCAAACGAAGCATCTCATCGTTGAAGATGGGGATCGTGTTAACGCTGGTGATAGGTTAACGGATGGTCCAATTGATCCGCATAAGATCTTAAGCATAAAGGGAATTAATGCAGTTCAGCAATATCTTGTTAATGAAATTCAAGATGTTTACAGAAATGAAGGCGTTGAGATCAATGATAAACATATTGAAGTAATCGTTAGACAGATGATGCGTAAAGTTAAAATTACAAATCCAGGAGATACGAAATTCCTTGAGAGAGATATTGTTGATAAAGACGCTGTTGATGATGAGAATAACAGGATAAGAAACATGGTGGTCATAACGAACAAAGGTGATTCAAAGTTTAAGGTTGGGCAATTGAGAACAAGAGCTGAGGTTGAAAAGGAAAACGATATGTTAAGGAGAAGAAGGAAAAAACTTGTTGAATATCGTCCTGCGAAAGGTGCGGAGTTTGAACCTGTGTTGCTTGGGATAACGAGCGCTGCTTTAACAACAGAAAGTTGGATCTCCGCAGCCTCTTTCCAAGAGACGACAAGAGTTCTAACGGATGCAGCGATAGAAGCGAAAGTTGATTATCTGCGCGGCTTGAAAGAAAATGTTGTGGTTGGTCAACTCATCCCAGCTGGAACTGGATTCAGAAGCGCTGAAAAAGATTATCGTGATGTTAGGGTGAAACCGAAGGAGATCGCCAAGGAAGTTGAAGAGGTTGAAGAAGAGGAAGAGAAAGCAAAAGCTATGGAGAAAAAAGCATCTTCTTTGTGAAAATAAATCCTAACTCTTGAAGTTTAAACCTAAAGCGACGGTTGATTTATAACCGTCGCTTTTTTGTTAAAAACAAAAATTGTAGTTCCATATGTCTAAGAAAGAAGGTCTCGTTATAGTTGAATCACCTGCTAAAGCAAAAACAATAGGCAAATATCTTGGCAATGATTTCATAGTTGAAGCATCCGTTGGACATGTTAAAGATCTACCAAAGAGACCTCGGGACAAATCAAAACTTGGAATAGATATTGACAAAAATTATAAGCCGAGATATATTGTAATTCGCGGTAAAGAAGAAGTCATTGAAAGGTTGAGGAACTTAGCTAGCAAGGTTGGTAAAATTTTCATAGCAACTGATCCTGATAGAGAAGGTGAAGCAATAGCTTGGCATATAAAGACAGAAATTGAAGATGTAAATTCAAATGTAAAGCGCGTTCTTTTTACTGAAATAACTAAGAGTGGAATTGAAAAAGGAATGCAAAATCCTCGCGACATAGATATGAATTTGGTTGATGCACAACAGGCGAGGCGCGTTCTTGATAGGATCGTTGGTTATAGAATTAGCCCATTTTTAAAGAAGGTCGTGAATGAAAAGATTTCCCTTTCCGCAGGACGAGTTCAATCAGTTGCGCTTCGTTTAGTGTGTGAGCGTGAAGAGGAAATAAAAAATTTCAAACCGGAAGAATACTGGACAATTGAAGCGGAGTTTAAAACATCTTCGGGTGAAATTTTAAAAGCGAAACTTTTCAAGATAAACGGTGAAGATCCTAAAATCACTGATAAAGAAACAGCGGAAAAGATCTTTAACGATTTAAAAAGCAAAGTTTTTAAAATTTCCAATATCCAGAAGAAAGAGGTTTTGAAAAATCCCGCACCTCCATTCATTACGAGCACACTTCAACAGGAAGCGAGTAATAAATTGCGTTTCTCGCCTAAGAAAACAATGATGCTCGCGCAGCAACTCTATGAAGGTGTTGAACTCGGAGAGGAAGGGAGAGTAGGTTTAATAACCTATATGAGAACTGATTCAACAAGAATAAGCGATGAAGCGGTAAGCGCTGTTAGAGAATACATCTATAATAACTACGGAAAAGAATACCTCCCTCAATCGCCGAGGATTTTCAAAAAGTCAAAAGTAAGCCAAGATGCACATGAGGCAATAAGACCAACTTATATGAAATATGAACCAAGATTTGTGAAAAAATATCTTGACGAAGATCTTTTTGCACTTTACGAATTGATATGGAATAGATTTGTCGCTTGCCAGATGTCTTCTGCTGTGCTTGATCAAACAACAGTTGATATAGTCGCCGATAATTATCTTTTTAGAGCAACAGGTTCAGTTGTTAAGTTTAATGGTTATATGCAGATATATGAGGAATCAAAAATTGAAACCGACGAAAAAGAAGAAGAAAAAGAAAATAAAATACCTGCGAAAATTGAGGTCGGCGAAGTTTTGAACCTTACAAATTTAATTCCAGAGCAACACTTTACAAAACCACCGGCAAGATATACTGAAGCCTCACTTGTCAAGGAACTTGAGTCAAGAGGCATCGGTAGACCAAGCACCTACGCAACAATAATAAGCACTATCCTTGAGCGTGGATATGTTGAGCTACAGGATAGAAAACTAATCCCAACCGATTTAGGTTTTGCTGTAAATAAAATCCTTGTTTCAAACTTTCCAGATATAGTTGACTATAAGTTCACGGCAAGAATGGAAGAAGACCTTGACGAAATTGCTTCTGGAAAGAAGAAATATATTGAAGTGGTTGACTCGTTTTTCAAACCTTTTGAAAATTATCTTCAGGAGCTTGAAAAAAGAAAAGATGAAATAAAAGAGCAAATTCAAGAGGAAACCGACATATTGTGCGTTAAATGTGCTTCAAAGATGATCGTTAAACTTGATAAGTATGGGAAATATCTTGCTTGTTCAAATTTGGAATGCAATTATACAATGGCTTTTCCAGTAAATGGTGAAATTGAGCAAATTAGAGTTTGTCCAGAATGTGGTGGAAGATTAATTTTAAGACGCGGTAAATTTGGGAAATTTTATGGATGTGAAAATTACCCGTCTTGTAGGTACACTGAATCAATAACAACTGGAATCAAATGTCCTGAGTGCAATAAAGGTGAACTCGTGGAAAGAAAAAGTAAAAGAAAGAGAACTTTCTACGGTTGCTCAAATTATCCAGAGTGTAATTTCATACTTTGGGATAAACCAGTAGCAAAGCAATGTCCTGAATGTGGATATCCTTTGATAGTTAAACCTACACGCAAAACCCTGTCTTATTATAAATGTCCAAAATGTCAAGCAGAGATAAAAGAAGAGATAGTTGAAGTGAAAGAATGAGAATTGAAAGATTCCCTCTCCCAACGGGAGAGGGAGGATAAAAATTTTCATCTTTGTTTCCTTGCTATGGGAAGTATTTTATTGTGTAGATTTGGTACGATTTTCAAAGGTATAGGGGGCTGACTACCTCTTGCAAGAAATACATAATATGATTGAAATGAACCTCTTATTTGGATTGTCTTCGTTTTTGGCTCCCAGGTCTGTGGGTTAATTTCTTTCGGTCTAAGTTCAAAATTTCCAGCGATTGTGCGAAGTGTTAAGTTGTGTGAAGTTAGGTTCAAGATCCCTGTTCCAATTGGGCTTGATGGATTTCCAAGAGAATCAAGCGTTGCCGTTGAATATACATTTGATGTGTCCATGTAGACTGCTATCATTTCAATTGGAGTTTTGATCGCGCTGTATGTCTTGGGCGCTTGTGTCGCTGTTGAAAATTCAAATCCGATCGCTATTAGATGTTGTGTTCTTCCACCGCTATATTTTGCGCCAATCAAACTCATAACCCTTGCAGAATCATCATAAACAGCCATAACTGAGTCCATTCTGAAAGTTTTGTTATCAATTGAGATTTCAATATAAGGCAGAACTTGGCTTTGTTGTTCTTGTGTGCAGGAGTAGACGAAAAGCAGAATAAATGTTAAGATGTAGAATTTAATTAGTTTCATAATCTTTCTAACCTGTTTTTTGCTTTTCTTGCAGCGGGGCTTTGTGGGTATTCTTTTACGACACGGTTCATATAATCTCTGGCTTCTTTAATTTTCCCAAGTGCTGCATAACATCGTCCAAGCATGTATAGCGCATCTGGAGTTTTGGCTGATTTTGTTTGCGCAACATAATTGAAATGTTCCATTGCTTTTTCATATTGTTTTAAGGCAAAATAACTTTCACCAAGCCAATAAACTACATTTATTTTCAAATTTGTTTCATAAGTGCTTCTTAACAATGTATCAAAGTATGAGACGGCTAATTTATATTTGCGATTTTTAAAAGCATTAAGTCCAAGGTTGTAATAGTTTCTAAACTGTCTTTCGGTCATTTCAATTCTCGGTGCGTCAGCTGGAATACCAGGGTAAATAAATTTATCAGCACCAGCTAATTGAGTTTTAGTATCCAATGGTTGCGTTGCCAATTTGGTTTCAAGTTCGGCAATTTTTGCCTGCAAATCTCGTATTTGTTGCTTATATTCAACGATTTCACTGTCGCGCTTTGCAAGCTCGGACCTTAGTTCAAGTTCGCTTGCTTCTGGCCGAGTTTCGTATACTGAGATTTTTTGAGATAGCTCCCTTGTTTTTTGTTTTTCTGCCTCAAGCTGTGCTGCAAGGTCTGAAAGTTTTATTGTTAACTGTGAATTGTTTTCCTGTAAGGATTTTAATCTTTTCTCAAGTTCTGCTTTTTCGTTTTGCAATTGCGAATTTTGTGCTTGTAGCTTTGATATCTGTTCTTTTAAAGCTTTATTTTCCTCTGATAAAGCAGATATTTGCATAGTATCAATTCCTTCGGTTGTTTCCTCAACAACACTTCCGTATATATCTTCCTGTTCAGCGGTTGAAGCGCACCCTTGGATTAAAAGCAAAACCCCTATACTAATGATAACAATAAAAGTGAAACCCACTATTTTCATGTCTTTAACCTTGCTTTTGTTTAAACTTGATTTTAAGATAAAAAAGTATTGAGTAAAAGTCAAGTCGGCTTGGTTGCTTTGAAAATTTAATATGCTTTCCCAAGATCTTTATTATTATTTACCTTCAATTGTTCGGCAAATTTTTCGTTTGTGAAGGTGTATTTTTAAAAATTTGGCAAAAATCTTGATTTTGTTTTTAAAATTTTATAAATTTATAAACGCCTGGAGGGTTAGCCTAATTGGTAAGGCGGCGGTCTTGAAAACCGCTGGGCTTCGCGCCCTTGGGGGTTCGAGTCCCTCACCCTCCGCTCCCTCCTTTGTAATTTTTCTTAACTGTCTTGAAAAAATGTAAAACCTCAATTTTATAAAGCTTTTATTTTGAACAAATTTTGAAGAAAAACGCAGAGGTATAAAATTTGTAGAATTTTCAATTGGTGTGAGCTATATCACAATGTTTCCAACAAAAACATTGAGAATTTTAAGAAAAAATGACAATGTAAATTTGCAAGAGCCGTTGAATAACGCTTTAAATCTTGACACTGATTGTTAATTTTATTATATTTCAAATAAGAATTAAAAACGAAAGCCACAGATTGTGGCGAAATTTAAAACAAAACAATTAGTGGAGGTAGCCATGAAAAGGTTAATACTAACTTTATTTTTTATTTCAATTTTTAGTTCCCTTCTTATTGCTCAAGTGACAATTGGGTGGCATCAATCGCCTATTGAAGTTGATGCTGGTGTAGCAGGACAGCAAATTTTTGTGGTTTTGAAAAATAGTTATAGCGCTCAGGGTGTTTGGAGCTTTCAATTTGATATCACATCTACTTCAATAACATTGAACACGGGTAATGTTGATTTGTATACAAACTTAAGCACGAACTTTTTGTATTCCGAGTCAAATATCACGAACGGGGTTAGAGTAATAGTTTATGGTAGAACTAATAGTAGAATGTTTCAGCCCGGTTTTAATTCAAGCGTTATAGTCGTAACTTTACCGACATTAAGCGCTGGCTCGTATAGTGTGACGCTTAGTAATGCTTCCGCAATCATCCGAAATTACCCAGGTGGTTCGTCACCCGCAATAGTTACTCCAACTTTAAGCCCAGCTACAATAAATATAACAGCTTCTACCTTTGTGCCCCCGACTTCTTCGCCAACATTTACACCAACTGGTTATCCATCAACTGTATCACGCAAATATGGGGATATAGATTGGGATAATAATGTCAATATTGTTGATATTACTTCTCTTGCTGATGTTTTAGTTGGAAATTATACCAATGTTATTGTAAATGATGCAACATATAATTTTGATCCACCATCTGGTCCAAATAATAGATATTTCTATCAATCAAGCGCTTCTGAATCCCCAATTCAATATGATAACCAGAATCCAGATAATGCAGATAGAACAGCTGCAGATGTCCACGGTGGTGATGGAACACTTAATCTTATGGATCTTGCAACGCTTGAAGACGCTGTTGTAAGTGGTGTTTGGCCAAGTTATGCGATAAGTGCGGTCGCTGGGAGACCTGTGTTTAAATTTAACGATAAGGGTTTCGGAAATGGTGTGGTGATTGCTAAATTTGGTGAAGGTATTCAAAAACTTAATGCCGATGCTAAACTTAAATTTGAATTTTTCAATCCGGGTGGGAAAGCAAGCAAAATAAGAGTTAAACTTGAAAATAGCGAAGCTTTACTAAAAGGACTTCAGATTGAATTAACATCTTCAGTTTTACCAGGAAAACTTGATATATGGAAGATGCCAGATGCTGGTAAGTTAGCAGTTGCCTGGAAGCGAAATGAATTTAACAAAATTGTAATTGTTGTTTACGCTGTGGGTGGTGAATATATTAAAACTGGAGAGAGTGTTTTATTGACAATTGTCGCTCCTAATGTTACTGTTGAACAATTCTTGAACGCTGAACCTAATATCATAGCTAGCGTCAACAATTTCGGAAGCGATTTAAATTATAATGCTTATTCAATTGACGAGGTTTTGCCACTTGATTATATGTTATATCAAAACTATCCAAATCCATTTAACCCTGGAACAGAGATAAAGTTTGATATCCCAGAGTATTCCGCTGTTAAAATAATAGTTTGGAATGTATTAGGGCAGAAGGTGAAAACGCTTATTGATGCGAATCTTGATCCTGGAAGAAAGACAGTTAAGTGGGATGGCAGAGATGATAATGGTAATTATGTTGGCTCAGGAGTTTATTTCTACACTATGTATGCGAGATCTCTTGATAGCGATGGAGAATTCACAATGACAAGGAAAGCGATATTAATTAAGTAATTTTTTCTAATCTCACCTAAACCGTGTCACCTCCCCCACAATGTTGGGGGAGGTTTGATATTTTATCAATTCCCTCATTTAATGGATGCCCTTCAAATTTAACAAGGGGTATAATTTTTTGTTTTTAAAATTTTTTCGTAAATTTAAAAACCATTTGAAAACAAAAAGTATCTGTAGTTTAAAATGTATAGCGTTCTTGTTGCGATTGAAATAATAATTGGAGTTCTTTTGATAATTGCCGTTTTGCTTCAAGCAGGAAGAGGAGGTGGACTTGCTGGAGCGTTCGGCGGAGCAGGTTTCGGGACTGTTTTCGGAATTAGAAGGACAGCTGATTTTTTAAGCAAAGCGACGATAACCTTGGGTGCAATTTTTCTTTTACTTGCAGTTATAATCAATCTTTTCTTTCTTCCTGGTAAAACGCCAGAAAGTGTCCGCGAGAGCATAATTCAACAAAGGGCAAAATCAGTTCCACCAGTTACTGTTCCTGCACCTCAGCCTAATCAATCTCAACCTGCTGCTGTTCCGCAGGAGCAGAAGTAGATAACTAAACTCAAGATCTTGAGAGCTTAAATTTTTCGTGATTTGATTAATTAAAAAGTAAGTTATGGTGAAAGGTTGTTTTTTATAAAAGAGCACCTCGTTAATGTTATTACTGGAGCACTTGAATTTTTATATGTTCTTTTGCCCGTTTTTTCGCTTGTGGCTTTGGCTTATAGATTTACTATTGAAACAGGAAAAAGAACAGGTTCCTCACTTTTATTTTTCTCCGCTATTTTTTATCTGATAGGGGTTTATGAATCGTTTTACATCACTATGAGATTTGGTGTTATAACGAGTGGTGAGCTTATTCTTCTTCAAATAATTTACATTATTGGTGGATTTCTCCTTTTAATGGGGGTAATAGCTCTTTACAATTTTTTTGTAGCGCTTACGGGCTTTAAAAATTCAATATCTTTAGCAAGGAGAAGAATTTTATTTTTCGGTGCTATTTTTGCTGTGTTTTTGGTTTTATATTTTCTGACTCATTTAAACCAAGATGTTCTTTTCTCATTTACGGATATTTTTTATGCTATAATTCAATTTCAATTTTTCAGCGCATATACCATCCTCGGGGAAATAATGATGACAAACAAAGAAATTTGTGCTAAGGCACCGCGAAGGAGTCGGCAAATCCAAATAGTTTCGCTTTATTTCCTAATTGAGCCAATTTTGTGGTTATATATTTTGAACTTGGATCTCCCAGGGACGATTCTTACATATATTTTGTTTGTGCTTGAAGTAATTGGCGTCATAGTTGCGGGATTTTTGACATTTAACATACTTCATATTTTATTTTCACATTCCCCTCTTTTACTTGAAGAGTATAAATCCAGATACTTAGCCGTAGCCAAATCTGATATTATGAAACGACTTTCTATAATTGCTGGTTTAGCGGGAATTTCAATTGTTTTGTCTGGAACTCTTGCAACTGGACTGTTTTTTGACTTACAAGAACAGATCTTCAGGAATAAAGTTTTTAAGGATTCAGAAATTATAAAGGTTTTTGCTCGCGAAACCGAAAGGGAAATTGAAAGTCTATCTTTAAAAGTTCAACTTGTAATGAAAAACAATTTTAAAAGTGAAAAAATTAAGGATACGATAAGAAGTATAAAGGAAAGGTATGCTGAAGTAGTTTCAAATATATTTCTTTACGATAAGAATGGCAAAATTTATTACTCTTATCCTGAAACCCTTGATTTTCGGATACCTGAAAAGTTTTTAAAAGAAAAACTTGTAACAACGCCAATTTTAAGGGGTGGCGACGGGTTTCATAGCATCGCTCTTTATCCATATTTTGATGAAAATGGCAAGTTTCAGGGCGGGATTGGGGTTGATTTTAATTTTGAAAATTTGCATGGTAATCTAAAGAAAATTGTTGAGAAAAGCTCAAGGATTTTATTTGTTGAGCCGGATTCAAAAATCATTATAGCCGGAAAACAAAAAGCGATTGGTTTAGATCTTGTTGAATTTTTAAGCTCACAAGTTGATTCACCTTTAGGTATAAAATCCGACGATTTGCTAATAGGTGACACATTGATTTATAAAAGAGTTTATGCTAATTCAAGGCGAACAATTTTGGCTATTGCTTCAATCCCAATTAATTTGAACTCAAATAGATTTTATGTGCTTGATTATCATTTTCTTGAAGATTTTGGAATCCTTGAATTTATTCCGAGAACAGCTTTGTTCTGGATGATTTTAAGTTCACTTGGTATTTTGATAAGCCTTGTGGTGATTTTATTTTTGAGTTTTAAGTTCTCTGAACATCTTGAATATGAAATTGAGAAACGAACAATTGAACTTGTGAAATCTGAGGAGAAATACAGGTCAATTGTTGAAAACCCGTTCTTTGGGGCATATTTAATGGATATCTCTGGTTTTAAATTTGTGAACGATAAATTTTGTGAGATTTTTGGCTATACTAAGGATGAGATATTGAATTTAAAAGATTATTTTGTGTTAATTCATCCTGATGATAGAGAGAGATTGAAGAGGCAATTAAGAGATAGGTTAAGGGGCGATCTTGAAATAAACAAGTGGAGTGCAAAAGGACTTAGGAAAAATGGTGAAGTTATTTTTATTGAAGGTTATACGAAGCGAGTTGAATATGAAGGTAAACCTGCAGCGCAAGGAATGATCCTTGATGTGACTGAAGAAGTTAAGAGAAGAGAAGCATTGCAACAGATCCAAAAACTTGAGGCACTTGGTACGCTTGCAAGTGGTATCGCTCACGACTTCAACAACATTTTACAGATTATAATTGGTGCAGGTCAACTTCTTAAAATGAAGCTTAAAGATACAGAATATATGCGTTGGATTGATACAATTAACACAACTGCGCTGCGTGGAGCAGAACTTGCAAAGCGTCTTCTTACATTCTCAAGGAAAAAACCATCGGAAGAATTAAAGTCGGTTAATCTTCATCATCTGATTGAGGACGCTGTCAAAGTATTTAGGGAAACTTTCCCAAGAAATATTGAGATTGAAACGCATCTTGAAGCTGAAAACCACATAATACTTGGAGAGGAAGCGCAAGTTCAACAGGTTATTTTAAACCTCGCAGTAAATGCAAAAGACGCAATGCCAAACGGAGGTAAATTAATTTTTAGAACAGAGAGTCGTCTTGGAAATGGTTTTGAAGCGAATCCTGATATTGAGTATGTTGTAATGCATGTTATTGATACTGGAGTTGGGATGAGCGAAGAGGTCAAAAGGAGGATATTTGAGCCCTTCTTTACAACTAAACCTGTCGGAAAAGGAACGGGACTTGGACTTTCAACGGTTTATGGAATAGTGAAATCGTATGGGGGATTTATTAAAGTTTATAGCGAACTTGGAAAAGGGACAAAATTTTCAGTTTATATTCCTGTCCATAAAGAATTCCAGTCAGAGAAAAAGAATGAAGAGGTGAGAAAAATGATAAAAACTGGCACTTTACTTTTGATTGATGATGAAGAGGAAATAAGATTTTCGGGTAAAGAACTTCTTGAATCTGAGGGGTTCAAGGTTTATGTGGCATCTAACGGAATTGAAGGAATTGAAATTTATAAAAAACATAAAGACGAAATTGATCTCGTTATTCTTGATCTAAATATGCCGAAGATGAGTGGGAAAGAAACTCTAGCTCAACTTCTTTTGATAAATCCAAATGTTAAGGTTATAATTGCAACAGGATATATAACTGAGTCGGAGAGAGAGGAAGTAAAGGGTGTAGCAGGTTTTATTGAAAAACCTTTTGATTTAAGTAAACTCCTTAAAATGATAGCCGAAATCCTTGAATAGAGATATGAAAGAATAATGCAGAAAGGTTTGGCTGACTAATTGTTGTAAAATCTTTTGATTTTTGCTATATTTGGAAGAGAAAAATTTTTAAAAATTAATTTTTCCCAAGAACATGTTAAAAACAAGGTCGCTTTTAGTTTTATCCGCATTCGCAGTTATTTTAGTCTATCTTTCCACCACGGGATTTCAATGTGCAAGCCCTGAAGTTACAGGAGCAAAGGTCTATATGCAAAGGCAGGACTGGGTGAACGCTGAAAAGCAACTTTTAAAAGAGGTTGAGAATAACCCTAAAAACGATGAAGCTTGGTTTTTGCTTGGCTATGTTAGAGGGGAGCAAAAAAATTACAAGGGAATGATTGAGGCATTTAATAAGTCGCTTGAGATTTCCAACAGATTTGAAAAGGATATTAACAATTTCAAACTTAAATACTGGGTTGATAATTTTAATGCTGGCGTAGCTTATTTCACAAGATTTAGTAATAATCGTGATTCTGTCGTTTATATTGAAAAAGCAATTCAATCATTTAAAACTTGCACCGAGATAATTCCAGATAGCGGGGCAGCTTATAAGAATCTTGCTTACAGTTACCTTTCAAAGGGTGATATTGATCCAGCAGTTGAGCCACTCAAGAAAGCAATTCAACTTTCAAACGAGCAGGACATTGATGCAATGAAAATGTTAGGGAAGATTTACTACGATTATGCAGCAAGGCATACGATGAAATTTGATGATCCAGCGAATAAGCGCGAGATAAGAGTTGGAATGAAAAAGAGCGATGTTCAGAGCGCACTTGGAGCACCTGACATTGTTGACAAACCTCAACCGCAACCACAGCCGCAACCTCAAACAAGAGGCAGAAGACAGACAAGACCTGTAGCTCCGCAACCACAGCCACCACAACCTGAAAAATGGATCTATTCAAAATTTGGATTGACCCTTGAATTTGAGGGTGATGTCGTCAAGAAGATTGATTTTAAAGGTGAAAAATACGAAGAAGGTAGTGTAACGGTTGCGCTTGATTCAACAGAATTTTATGCAGCAAGGGAATGGTATGACAAGGCAATTGAGGTATTTAACAAGGTTAGAAATCTTGTTCCTTCCGATGAAGAAACACTCGCTTTTCTATCAAATGCTTATATAAATGCTGGAAGAAGTGAAGAAGCACTTGAAGCGTTCCGAATATCTGCTGAAGCTCAACCTGGAAATAAGTATTTCCGTTATAATTACGGCGTTCTTCTCCTTAGAGCTGAACAATTTGAAGACGCCATAAGAGAGTTTAAAGCTGCTGTTGATATTGATCCGAACTATAGAGAAGCAATTTATAACCTTGGTGCAGCATATGTAAACTGGGGAGTTAAGTTAAAACAACAAGCTGAGGATCTTGCTTTGAGACAAAATTTAGAAGAACAGTCAAAGTATGAAGAGATGGCGAAAGATAAGTTTAGACAAGCACTTCCATATCTTGAAAGATTAACAGAGATTGATCCTAATGATATCTTCATTTGGGAACTTATCGGAAAAATTTATGCAAATCTTGGTGAAGTTGATAAGGCACAGCGTGCTTTTGAGAAAGCAGACGAGTTGAGGAATAAAAAATAATTAATTTTTAAAGGGAGAAAAGGCAGGCAAATTTTTTGCCTGCCTTTTTTATTTATAAAAAACCAAGGGTGAAAAAATGGGCTTTTCAACTGATGCAATTCACTTCGGGCAAAAACCTGATAAAGAATCTTTTTCAGTCATACCACCAATCTATCCTGCAACAACATACGCCAGGAAGTTCGGAGATGAAAACGCACCTTATGTTTATTCAAGGACGCAAAATCCGAATCGTAAGATGCTTGAAGAAAATATCGCAAAGCTTGAGAATGGGAAATATGCTTTTGCATTTTCGTCTGGTGTTGCTGCCGTGACCGCTGTTATGCAACTTTTAAAACCAGGGGATCATGTAGTAACCACTAAAAATATCTATGGTGGGACATTGAGGGTTTTCAAAGAAATGCAGAAATGGGGGATTAATTTCTCTTTTGTTGATATGACGAGTGTAGAAAATGTTGAGAGCGCAATTCGGGACGAAACCAAAATGATATTTGCTGAAACTCCTTCAAATCCGTTGCTTTATCTTACAGATTTAAAAAGGCTTTCAGAACTTCGTGATTCAATAAATAAAGAGATTTTAATTGCAGTTGACAATACATTTATGACTCCATATCTCCAAAGACCGCTTGAACTTGGTTGTGATATAGTTATTCACAGTAGCACGAAATTTTTGAATGGTCATAGCGATGTCGTTGGAGGTATCGTTGTGATAAATAGGGAAGAGTTGCAAAAACCGTTGTGGTATATTCAACGAGCATTTGGTGCAGTTCCAAGTCCGTTTGATTGTTGGCTCCTTTTACGATCAATAAAGACTCTTGCGGTTAGAATGAAACAGCATTGCCATAATGCGAAAAGAGTTGCTATTTTCCTCGCATCGCATCCAAAAGTTGAAAGAGTTTTCTATCCAGGGCTTCCATCGCATCCTCAATATGAACTTGCACAGTCGCAGATGAAAGATTTCGGAGGTATAGTAACGATTGACCTTGGGTCAATTGAAAATGTTAGAAAATTTCTTGACGCTTTAAAAATCTTCACACTTGCTGAGTCACTTGGGGGCGTTGAAAGTTTGGTAAATCATTCTTGGAGTATGAGCCATTCATCTGTGCCTGATGATGAGAAAAGAGAACTTGGTTTGACAGAAGGGATGTTGAGATTATCCGTTGGAATTGAAGATGTTGAAGATCTGATTTCTGATCTTGAGCAAGCGCTTGATAAAATTTGAAACTGCTTTGTTTCCCACGCCGTCAAATTTCTAAAAAAGTTAGGAGTGTTGAAAAATGCGAAAGGTTAAGGTTGTTTTCATTATCGCTTTTTCTATTCTTTTGACTTTAAGTTCATCTTTTGCTCAGCGTCCGAGGTTTTATTACAAGTCACCAACCCCACCTCCAGCGCATCAAACCAGAGAAAGAACTTATGATGTTTTACATATAAAAATTGAAGTTAAACTTGATGAAAAACGAAAAACTGTTGATGGAAAAGTCACGACGAAATTTGTTCCGCTTCGCCCTGAGTTTAAAGTTTTTGAACTTGATGCAGCTGAAATGAAGATAAAAAAAGTTTATTTTGTAAATGGAAAGCCACTTAATTTTAACTTTGATTCGCTTGCAAAGAAATTGAAAATTTATCTTGACCAAGCATATACTCTTAAAGACACGCTTGCGGTCGTAGTTGAGTATCTCGTTTCAAACCCACGCAAAGGTTTATATTTTGTTCAACCTGATTCAGCATATCCAAACAAACCTTATCAAATTTGGTCTCAAGGTCAACCTGAAGATAATCGTTATTGGTTTCCTTGCTATGATTTCCCAAATGATAAGTCCACAAGCGAAGTTATTGCAACCGTTAATAAAAATTTCGTAGTTATTTCAAATGGTAAACTGCTTTCTGTTAAAGAAGATAAAAAGCAAGGTTTGAAGACATATCACTGGTTTATGGATAAACCACATTCAAGCTATTTGATTTCAATAGTTGCAGGTGAATATGTCAAACTTCAAGATTATTATCTTGACATTCCGCTTGAGTATTATGTTTACAAGTCAAATGCGAAATACGCTCATCTTTCGTTTGAGAAAACACCAGATATGATGAAGTTCTTTTCAGAAAAAATTGGTTATAAGTATCCGTACAACAAATACGCTCAAACCATAGTTGAAGATTTTCTTTATGGGGGAATGGAGAATATAACAGCAACAACTCTCACAAGTTCAACGATCCATGATGAGAGGGCACATCTTGATGTCTCAAGCGATGGGCTTGTAGCACATGAATTGGTTCATCAGTGGTGGGGCAATCTTTTAACTTGCAGAAGTTGGGAGCATGCGTGGTTGAACGAAGGATTTGCAACTTATTTCACTTCGCTTTATTTTGAACATTCAAGGGGCAAAGATGAATTTCAATATAGCGTTTACAATATGCAAAGAACCGCAAAATTTGCTGATATGAGCGATAAAAAACCAACTGTGTGGAATAGATATTTTGATCCGACGGATATTTTCGGGCCTCATATCTATCAACGCGGTGGTTCAATTCTTCACATGATAAGATTTATACTCGGGGATGAACTTTTCTGGAAAGCGATGAATTATTATGCGAAAAGATACGAATATCAAAATGTTGAAACTGAAGATTTAAGGGTTGCCATAGAAGAGGCAACGGGTTATAACTTGAAATGGTTCTTTGAGCAATGGCTTTACAAAGCTGGATATCCAATTTTTGTGGTAAGCTATACTTACAACGAAGCGAACAAATTGCTTACTTTGACCGTTGAGCAAATTCATCAAGCGGATTCACTCACGCCTGATGTTTTCAAGACACCAGTTGATGTTGAGATAACGACAAATTCAGGAAGCCAAATTCATAGAGTTTTTATTGATAAGAGAAAGCAAACTTTTGAGTTCAAGGTTGATAGCAAACCTTTAATGGTCATATTTGACAAAGGAAATTGGATTTTAAAAGATCTGTTTTTTGACAAATCAAAAGATGAACTGATTTATCAGGCTTTAAACGCAAGCGAAATGATAGATAGATTTTGGGCAGTTCAGGAGCTTGGGGAAATTTTAGATGAACAAAGTGTCGTGGAGGTTTTGAAGAAAATTGCCAAAAGCAACGATTTCTACGCAGTAAGGCAGGAAGCCATAACCAGTCTTGGAAAACTAAAAGATGAAAGCACGGCGCAGTTTTTGATTGAAATTTTCAAAAATGAGCAAAATTCAAGAGTTAGAAGAAGCATTGTTGAGGCTTTAAAAGATTTTAAATTTGATTTCGTTGCGAGGTTTTTGAGCGAAGTTATAAAAACCGACAGAAGTTATTATGTCATTGCGTCTGCTGTAAATTCTCTTGCTTTGATTGATTCCATGAACAAGATGGAAATCATAAAGAACGCTCTTGGAATGAATTCACATCAGGAAATCATTAGAACAACCGCTTTGCGAAGATTGGCTGATTTCAAGAACACAAAGTATGAGAAGGAGGCAATTGAAATCCTTAAGAGATATTCAATTCGTGGTAATCATCCGTCGGTTATGATGGCTTCAATTTCAACGCTTTCAAATTTTGCTGATAAAGACAAGAGCATAAAAGATTTTATTTTCGGAATGGTTGATATTCCAGAGTTTTTTGTTAGAATGATAATTTATAACATTCTCGGTAGCATAGGGGATGAGGAAGTTTTGAGGTATTTGAGGACGGCAGAGAAAAAGGAGGTTGATGGTAGGATGTTGCAAGCAATATGGGATGCAATTGCGAGGTTGGAGGATAGATTGCAAGGAGAATAACAAAAATGTTCCCAAGACATTGATTTGTTAGAAAGCGCAGGATCATTAATGGAAAGCTTGTTTTGGTTTAACCAAGTTATTATTTTTTAAGAGGTTTTTAAAACCTCAATCGGTAATAAATATGCCCAAGCTTGGCAAAACATTTAAAATGACATCTACCGCTCGAAAGGAAATAGAAAAGATAATTGATGAACGGGCAAAGGCAGCATATGTTACGAAAGATGATTTTAATGAATTAAAGGAGATAGTTAAGCAACTTGGTGAAGCGCAGGTAAATCTTACGATTCGGGTTAGTGATCTTGCAGAGGCGCAGAGAAAAACGGAAGAGAGATTAAATACGCTTACATTAAGATTTGATGAACTTACTCAAAAAGTCAGTGCGCTTGCTGATGCACAAAGGAAAACGGAAGAGAGGTTAAATTCACTTGCACAAAGATTTGAAGAACTTACCCAAAGGGTTGACAATCTCACGCAAAGGTTGGATGAGCTTACACAAAGGGTTGATGTTCTTACTCAAAGGGTTGACGAACTCACACAAAGGTTGAATGAACTTACCCAAAGGGTTGACAATCTCACGCAAAGGTTGGATGAGCTTACACAAAGGGTTGATGTTCTTACTCACAGGGTTGACGAACTCACGCAGAGAGTTAATGCGCTTGCAGAGGCACAGAGAAAGACAGAGGAAAGATTGAGTGCGCTTGCATTAAGGGTTGATGAGCTTGCACAAAGAGTTGATGCACTTGCAGAGGCACAGAGGAAGACAGAGGAAAGGTTGAGTGCGCTTGCATTAAGGGTTGATGAGCTTACACAAAGAGTTGATGCGCTTGCTGAAGCACAGAGAAAGACAGAAGAAAGATTGAATGCGCTTGCGTTAAGAGTTGATGAACTTACACAAAGAGTTGATGCGTTAGCAGAAGCCCAGAGAAAAAGCGAGGAGCGGATAAACTGGCTTACTCAAAAAATTGGGGAGCTTACGGATGACATAAGAGCGCTTACAAATGAGATGAGAGATATGAGAAGAAGATTCGGGGAATTGTCCGATTCAATTGGTTTTGGTCTTGAAGATAGAGCTTACAAGGTTTTGCCTAAACTTTTGAAGAAGGATTACGGTATTGATATCAAAAAGATTTTAATAAGAAGGTTCATCAAGGATAAATATGGGAAAGATATTGAAGTTAACATATTTGCTCATGCCGAAAAAGACGGACAGGAGATAACAATCATCGGTGAGTGCAAAAGCCAACTCTCAAAAAACGATGTTGAAAACTTTATAGAGTATCGGCTTAAAAGATTTGAAGGAGTTTATCCGAACATATTCCCTCTTGTGATCACATATATGGAAAGCGAACCCGGGGTTGAGGAATTTGTAAAGCAAAAAGAGATAGCGATTTATTTTTCATACGAGCTTGATTAGATTGCTTTTTAAAAATTTTGGCAATGAATTTTTATATAGTTCTTTGACCAGTGGATGTGTTGATTCTTTGAAAATTCGTTTTGGCTTGACAAGATACCACAGGTGGATTTTGAAAATTAAGTCGTTTGAATTAATTTAACTTTGCCTCAACTTTTCTTTGCAAAAATAAAATAGCGAGGAAAAGATGCTCAGACATCTTAAGAACCTCTTAGTTTTTCCACTTATTGTTATTATCTTTCTCACCGGTTGCTCCACCTATCAAGTTACAAAACCTGAGTATCTAGCTTACCTTGACACAGTGAAGGCAGGTCAGTTTGATAATGGAAAAATGTGGACATTTGATTATCCTCCGATTGATTATTTCAAGAAGACATATAATTTTGTGCCACCGTCTGATTGGTTTGAGAGAGCACGACTTTCTGCGCTCCGGCTTCCAGGCTGTTCAGCTTCCTTCGTTTCCGAAGATGGTCTTGTGATGACGAACCATCATTGTGCAAGGGGAGCACTTGATGCGGTTAATCGTGAAGGTGAAAATCTAGCTGAAACAGGTTTCTACGCAAAGACACTTGAGGAGGAAAGGAAAATACCAAATCATTATGTTGATCAGTTGATCCATATTGAAGATGTTACATCTGAAATTCAAAGGGCATTTGAAGAAGGAAAAACTGATGAAGAAAAAGTTGCTAACAGGGACAAAAAAATTAGAGAAGTTCAACAAAGATATTATGAAAAATTTAAAGCTGAAAATCCAGGCGACTCAATTGTAGCAAGCGTTGTGACATTTTACAATGGTGGAAAATATTCTGTTTATGTTTATAAGCGATACACGGATGTTAGGCTCGTTTATGCTCCTGAAACAATGGTCGCATATTTCGGTGGCGATCCAGATAACTTTACATATCCAAGATATGACCTTGATGTTGCATTTTACAGAGTTTATAAAGATGGGAAACCTCTGAAGACAAAATACTACTTCCCATTCAGCAAAACAGGTGTCAAGGAAGGAGATCTTGTTTTTGTTATTGGAAATCCGGGAAGAACAAATCGCTTGCTTACAGTTTCACAACTTGAGTTTTTCAGAGATGTAAGCTATCCATATACTTTGTCAATGCTTGATAATCTTGTTAAAATTTACACCGACTTTCTCGCAAAATATCCCGAGAAAAAAATTAAATATCAAACTCGCTTATTTAGCTTCTCAAACTCACAAAAAGCATACACTGGACGACTCGCTGGATTGCGCGATCCATATCTTATGGCAAGGAAACGTGACTTTGAGAAAAAGTTCAAAGATGCTGTTATGAACAACCCGCAACTTAAGTCAAAATATGGAAACTTATGGAGTGAGATTGAAAAGTATCAAGTGGAGAAAAGAAAACTATTTGCAGAACTTCAAGCATACAGCTTTACTGGTGCTGCGAGAAGCGTTTACTTTAGAATGGCAAATGATCTCGTTGAGTATGCTGAACAGATGAAACTTCCTGAGGAGAAAAGAGCCGATGCTTATAAAGGTGAACGCTTGAAATCAACAAAAGCGAGAATTTTCCCACAGGAGATTGAACCCGAACTTGAAAAGATGATACTTACTTATCAACTTAAATACATGAAATCAGTTTTTGGGGACAAGAATCAACCGTTTAATGATCTTTTGAAAGGAAAAGCACCTGAAACAGCAGTTGACGATTTGCTTAAAACCACAATTTTATCCGATAAAGAAAAGGTTACAGCTTTGTTAGATGGAAATCCAGATGATATTTTGAAATCAAACGATCCGTTCATTTCATTTGTAGTTAAGACGAGGAAGCGAGCGCAAGAGATAAGGGATAGATATAATTCAATCAGCTCAAAAGAATCAGCGAAGCTTCAACTTCTTGGCAGAGCTATTTTTGATGTCTATGGCACATCAATTCCGCCTGATGCGACATTTACTTTAAGAATTGCAGATGGTGTAGTTAAAAGTTATGAATACAACGGAACGATCGCACCACCGATAACGACATTTTATGGTATGTATGATAGACATTATTCGTTTAAGACAACAGAGCGTAAGGACTGGGAATTGCCAGAAAAATGGAAAAACATCCCCTCCACATTTGACCTAAGCACGCCTCTTAATTTTGTCTCTACAAATGACATCATTGGTGGAAATTCAGGTAGTCCCGTCGTTAATAAAGATCTTGAGGTCGTCGGTTTGATCTTTGATGGAAATATAGAAAGTTTGCCTGGTGATTTCATCTATGTTGATGAAAAGAATCGGGCGGTTTCGGTTGATGTTCGTGGAATAATTGAATCACTAAAGCATATTTACAAAACCGATAGATTAGTTGACGAACTTATGCATGGTAAAATAAAATAAGTTTTGCGCAATTCCCCCTCTCTATGAATTATCAGGGAGGGGGAATTTTTTTATATTAAAGAGCCGAAGAGACAAAGATTAATCATTGCTAATTCTGTTCCGAAGGACAAGGTTGGATTTCATTCTATTATCTCCTCTTGATTTGGTTTACCCGAGGGATGTAGAGATAAGTTATCGGCTGTGTGTTTCAATTCATACTTCAGGTTGATGATTTTGTCTTAAAAATTTAACCAAATACAACTCAACTAAAAGCAAATTGTTAAATGCTTTTCAAGAAACGAATTCCCGTTCACACGCGAATAATTATCGCACTAATTCTCGGAGCAATTTTTGGTGTTATTTTTAGCATTGATGTTAACAAATTAAGTGTGATTACAAAAACGGAAAAAGGGGAAGTCAAAGTCGTCGTTGAAAACTGGGAGAAGGCTGAATTTATTGTGTCAAACTTAAGGAAGGAATTTTCTTCTAATGACCAAACGAAGATAATCAAATTTTTTCGCGATTTGCCAAAATCTGAAAAAGATAACGCAGTTTTAATCTTCTATAAGAAATCAACAGCAGATGAATTTCGTGAGACGCAAATTATAAAGTTTGAAAAAATCGTTGATGTTCAAAAGGTAAAAACTATTGCGACTGAGATAAAACCTATTGGGACATTGTTTGTTCGCTTGTTAAGTTTCCTTGCTATTCCTCTTGTGATAGCTTCACTAATTGTAGGTGCAGCAAGTTTAGGAGATATAAAGAAAGTTGGAAGGATCGGTGGGAAAACGCTTGGATACTATATTGTCACTACGGCGTTGGCTATCACTATTGGTCTTTTGGTTTCAAACCTGATTAAACCTGGGGATAAAATCTCTGCAGATGTAAGAGATAGAATCGCCGCTGAATATCAAGCGGATGTCTCTGAAAAAATACAACAAGAGCTTGGTATTAATATAATTGATTTCCTTGTCAATATCGTTCCGACCAACCCTATAAACGCGATGGCAAACGGGAACATGTTGCAAATCGTTTTCTTTGCAGTTATATTCGGAATTACGCTTACTATGATTGATAAATCTAAATCTGAACCTGTGATAAAATTTCTTGATGGTGTAAGTGATACGATGATTAAAATGGTTGACCTTGTTATGAAAATAGCTCCGTATGGTGTTTTTGCTTTGATTTCCGCAACGGTTGCGGAGTTTGGTTTCGGGATCATATCAACTTTGTTATGGTATATAGTGACTGTTTTAATTGGTTTAGCGATTCATTTGTTTGGTGTTTATTCATTTGCGGTAAAATTTCTCGGTGGGATGAGCCCATTGAAATTTTTCAAAGGAATGAGAGATGCTCAAATAATCGCTTTCAGCACAAGTTCAAGTGCAGCAACCTTGCCTGTTAATTTTGAGTGCACAGAAAGAAATCTTGGTGTGCCGAAACAAATAACAAGTTTTGTCCTACCACTTGGTGCGACAATAAATATGGATGGGACAGCTTTATATCAGGGTGTTGCTTCTGTTTTTATAGCTCAAGTTTATGGATTTAATCTTGATATAACGCAACAACTTACAATAGTTTTAACTGCAACTCTGGCTTCAATTGGAACCGCTCCTGTTCCTGGAGTTGGTATAATAATGCTCGTTATGATCTTAAAAGCAATTCATGTCCCAGCCGAGGGGATTGCGCTTATCCTTGGCGTTGATAGAATTCTTGATATGTGTAGGACAGTTGTAAATATCACTGGAGACGCAACCGCATCCGTTGTGGTCGCAAAAAGTGAAAAATTGATGGGAAGCGATGAGAAAAAATAACTTTAAAAAGTTTGGAAGCAGTTTAATTTGTTTACTTTTTTTGTGGTTATCTTATAGTGCTTTTTCAGAATCGCATGTGTACCGCTATGATGTTAGGCATAGCGGAATTTATAAGGGAGAAAAATTACCGACGCTTGCTAAATTGAGATGGAAGTTCAAAACAAATGGGACAATTTATTCAAGTCCTGTTATAGCTCAAGGCACGGTTTTCTTTGGTTCAAACGATGGAAATTTTTATGCCGTTGATTTTAAAACTGGAAAATTAAAATGGAAATTTCGCACAGGAAACACGATTGAAACATCACCGACATATTTTGATGGAAGAATTTATTTTGGTTCAAATGATAAAAATTTTTACTGTCTTGATGCTACAACCGGAAAAGTTGTTTGGAAATTTCAAGTTGAAGGTTGGCTTATGAGTTCACCTATCATTGTTGATGGAATCGTTTATTTCGGTTCCGGAGAAGGAGTTCTCTATGCAGTTTCAGCATCAAATGGGAAACTTATATGGAAGTTCCAAACTCAAAAGGCGATTTATTCATCACCTGCTTATTATGATGGGAAAATTTATTTCGGTTCACTTGATAAAAATTTTTACGCTGTTGACGCTAAAACTGGAGATCTTGTTTGGGTAGTTGCAACAAATGGAATGATAAATAGTTCGCCGGTTATTTCTGCAGGTGTAGTTTTCTTTGGTTCAACTGATGGTAATCTTTATGCTGTTGATTCTAAAACGGGATGGGTGAAGTGGAAGTTTCAAACCAAAGGACAGATAACTCAAACACCATCAGCTGATGAAAAAGCTGTTTATTTCAGCTCAGCTGACGGAGTTTTCTACATTGTTTCACACACTGGAAAACTTATTTGGAAAATTGGACTTGAAGAGGTTTCAATATGGAGCCCTCCAATCGTTGCTGGTGATTTTATTTACGCTTGTGTTAATACCGCATTTTATTCAGGTGTTTATAAGCTAAGTGTTAAAACTGGTAAAATGGAATCAGCGTTTGATCTTAAAAGCCGTGCGTTTGCTTCTCCCTTGATCGTTGATGGAATTTTATTTATTGGTTCAAAAGATGGCTACTTGTATGCTATAGAGTAATTTTGTAATTTGATGCACTAATACAAAAACAAATTTTGATTTGATTTAGTGATAGCGCTTTTAGCTGGCATAATTTTCGGGATTATCATTTCAGTGCCAATTGGTCCGATAAATCTTACGATTCTAACGAAGGGAATGAGAGATGGATTTAAACCTGCATTTTGGACTGGTGTTGGTGCAGCGGCGATGGAATTTCTTTATTGTCTTCTTGCGATGTTTGGCATGGGAGCGATAGTAGAGTATTCTCTTGGAAATATAATTGTCCAAACTTTTGCTTTTTTAATTCTTCTTTTCTTTGGACTTCGTAACTTGATTATTCATCCAAAGAAAATTTATAATGGCGAGCTTGCACTTAACAATGGGAATGGCAGATTAAGCTTTATTAAAAGACATCATATTCATAATACATTTCTCGTTGGTGCGGTTCTTTATGCCTTGAACCCGACATTTATAATTTTCTGGATAACTGTCGCAGGCTTTGTTCAATCAACGAGCTTGATTGGAAACTCTTTTGATAACTTTTTCTTTGCTTTTGGCGTTGGACTTGGGGTCGTGCTTTGGTTCTATATGTTGTTAAAATTTATTCACAACTTCGTTGAATTCAGAGCGAAGACAATTGCTTTTTTCCATCGGATCTCAGGGATAATTATACTTGGTTTCGCGTCGTATCTTGCTTTTGAAATTTTGAGAAAATTAATATGAGGGGGAACATGCTTTATTGCACATCTTTTGAAACCATCATCGGGATTATCTATATTGCTTCTTCTGAAAAGGGGGTATGCAAAATTTCTTTGACACTTGAGGCAGCTGAAGAATTTAAAACCTGGATAAAAAAGTACTTTAATGAAACCGAAATTGTTGAAAGTAGGAAAGAAAACAAAGAAGCAATTGAGCAAATTAAACTTTACTTAGCAAGAAAATTAAAAAAGTTTGATCTTGAACTTGATATTATAGGAACGGATTTTCAAAAAAAGGTTTGGTATGAAACGATGAGAATTCCGTATGGAGAAACTTTGACATATTCGGAGCTTGCAAGGAGAATTAGGAAACCAAATTCTCAAAGAGCGGTTGGAAACGCACTTGCTTCAAATCCACTGCCAATCGTAGTTCCCTGCCATCGGGTTATCGCTTCGGACGGTTCGCTCGGTGGATATACCGGTGGAATTAAAATCAAAGAATTTTTGCTCGGTCTTGAAGGCGCAAGAGATATTTAATGCTTTTCTTATCCTGAGCTTCTTTTCAGTTTCAAATGCCCAAGTTAAAGTTGTTGATTCAAAAGGGTTGAACTTTGGAATTTTAAGAGCAAGTTTTTACGAGCCGAAGATGGGGATTATGAAGTATTTTAATAGAAATAGTTTAAAAGTTGACATTGGAAATTCGCTTGATCTAATTGAATTTAAAGAGAAGAATTTTCTTCTCACCGCTGGGGTTGATTTTTTTGCTTATACTCTCGTTAACAATCATGGGTTTTTAATTTTGAGAGTTGAAGCAGTTGATGGTTTCTTCGGCGGGAATTTATCTTTTCGTAGCGAAAAATTTTCAACTCGCTTTAGAGTTCTCCATAGGAGCGCTCATATCGTTGATGAATATGGAGAACTTGATCATAAACCGTTTCCATTTACAGGTGAATTTTTTGATTTAATTTTTGCTTTTGCTGGGGAGTTTTACAAGCTGTATGGTGGATTTTCCCAAGTTTTTAGAATTAAGCCATCAAACATTGAAAGATTTTATTTTCAGACAGGATTTGAACTTTTCAAAGAATCTAAAGTATTTAACCTGATTTTTGCAAGTGATGTAAAGTTCATTAACAAAATTATCGGTTTTAACACAGTTGGTGGGGTTAAGATTGGGCGGTTGAATTCAAGAGGAATTTTTGTTTATCTTAACTTTTACAGCGGTTTTGATATTTATGGACAATACTTTAATTTAAAAAAAGAGTTTGGTGGATTGGGTTGTTCGTTTGAGTTTTAAAAAATAAATTTTTGAACGAAAGATTGATTGAGATAAAAGAAAGAATAAAAAAGCACACATTAACTTTATTTGATAATGTTCAGTTTATCTACGAGCTCGCTTTAGCACAGCTTGAACTTGAATCCTTTGGCGTTAATTTTGAGATTACAAATGGGCTTAGAGAATTTGGCGTAATTGGTGATGTTGAACTTCAGGTGCTTAAAAGAAGGTTGGCTTATTTTAAGTCTATTGATGGGATATATACCGATTATTACAAAATTACATCCAAAAACAGAACAAAATCGGTAAATCAGTACTTGACGCATTGGATTTATCCGTATAAGGGAAAATTCCATCCTCAAATGATTCGTGCTTTATTGAATATAATTGGAGTGGTTTCTGGTGAAACAGTGCTTGATCCTTTTATTGGTAGTGGCACTACGGCATTGGAGGCGCAATTGTTAGGAGTAAACTGTATTGGATTTGACATTTCACCTTTATGTGTTCTTCAAAGTAAAGTGAAAACTGAGTCAATCCAATCTCTTAATGCAATAATTGCATTGAAGGATGAAATTGAGTTAAGTTTTTTCTTCAATGCTGATGAAAATAAGCTTGATAAATTTATAGCAAGCATAGAAGATGAAGTTATTAGGAACTTTTATTTGATGGCTAAACTTGTCGCTATAAGTGATAACGCTCGGAGAAAAAGAGAATTTCAAAATTCTTTCCTAAAAAATCTTAAAAGGATGATCCTTTCATTAAGGGATTATTCTGATGTTGTAGAGCAATTAGGTCTTAAGTTAGGTAATGTTGATATTAGAGTTGGTGATGCTAGAAATTTACCGCTTCCTGATGGTAGTGTTGATGGGATCATAACTTCCCCTCCTTATTCTGTTGCGCTTGATTATGTTAAAAATGATGAGCATGCCTTGAAAGCCCTCGGATATGATGTAGAAAGTTTGAGAGAGGAATTCATTGGAGTTAGAGGGAAAGGCAAGGATAGGTTAGATCTTTACAATGAAGATATGAGAAAATCTATTGATGAAATGTATAGGGTTTTAAAATCGGGAAGGTATGCGGTTATAATCATAGGAAACGCAACATATCAAGGAAAAGAGATAAAAACTACAGAGTTTATAATTGATCGCGCGGAAGAGGCTGGTTTTACGCTGGTTAAGAACATAGATAAAATCATCTTTGGATTATATAATGTTATGCAGAAGGAAAACATTTTAATTTTTAAAAAAGATGAGAAACGAAGGCGCTAAATACATAAAACAGCTTGAAGACATTATCAGCAAATTTCTTGAGCCGATTAAGAATATCCCATATCGGCTGGCAATAAAAGCTTTAACGGGTTGTGAGGTTTTAAAATTTGATCTTGCTTTAAAAGAAAACAAAGAGTTGATAGAACTACTAAAAAGATCTGCTAAAATCGCTGGAGAAAATGCACGCGAAAGTGGGATTCAAGCAAAAAGACCAAACGAAGCTGGTAATAAAATTGAACCTTTTGTGATAGATGCCTTGAAGAAAGTTGGATTAAGTGCAGATAAGCCTAAAACGAAATCAGGCAGAAAAAAGGTAAGTGGGTATCCAGATATTGAGATTTCATACAATGGTAAGACAATTTATCTTGATTGTAAAACTTACAGCGAAATCACGAAACAACAATCTTTTAGAACTTTCTACTTTTCTCCTTCAAAAGATCCTAAAATTGTAAAAGATGCCTATCATTTGCTCTTAAGTTATGAATTAAAACAAGTTACTAAAAACAAGAAGCAGGTTTATATCCCCGTTTCATGGCAACTTTATACATTAGAGAATTTATCTGTTCAGATAAAACACGAGTTCAACGCAAGCAATAAAGATATTTATAGAAAAGATTTTTTGTTAGCCGAGGGGCGATTTTAAATACATACAAAGTAACTTTAAACAAAATGCGTATCCCGGAAGACAAAATAGAAGAAATAAGAACTGCGGTTGACATAGTTGATTATATAAATCAGTTTGTTCCGCTAAAGAAGGTAGGGAAAAACTATGTTGGCTTATGTCCTTTTCATACGGAGAAAACTCCTTCTTTCACGGTAAGTCCAGATAAACAACTTTATCATTGCTTCGGATGCGGTGCTGGTGGAAATGTCTTTAATTTTATTATGCAATACGAAAAAGTTTCATTCTTTGAGGCAATTAAAAAAGTAGCACAATATGTTGGCATAGAACTACCGAAGCCAGAAAAGAAAGAAAAATGGATTGAAACAGAATTTGAAGAACTCTACGAGGCGAATCGCTTCGCACATGAATTTTTCGTTAGAAGTTTGATGAAAACATCGGAAGGTAAAAAAGCAATTGAGTATCTCTACAAACGCGGAATTAACGATGCGACCATTAAAAATTTTGGACTTGGCTATTCACCCGACCAGTGGGATGCGCTTGTTCAATATGCGATAAAACACGATTTCCCACTTGAAACACTTGAAAAAGCAGGTGTTCTGGTAAAAAGGGAGGATGGAGCGTACTATGATAGATTTAGAGGTAGAGTGATATTTCCGATTTTTTCAATCACAGGTCGTGTTATAGCTTTCGGCGGAAGAAGATTGAAAGATGATGAAAGTATACCGAAATACATAAATTCGCCGGAAACAAAAGTATATACAAAAAGCAAAGTTTTATATGGGCTCTATCAAGCTAAAGATGCAATCAGAAAAAAAGGATATGCAATTCTTGTTGAAGGTTACATGGATTGTATCTCACTGTTTCAATCCGGAATTGAAAATGTTGTTGCTTCTGGTGGAACAGCTTTGACTGAGGATCAAGTTAGATTGATCTCAAACTACACTGATACCATTTATTTTCTCTACGATGCTGATTCAGCGGGAGCAAGGGCGATGATGCGTGGAGTTGATATTATACTTGCACAGGGACTTGATGTTTATATCGTTAAATTACCTGAAGGTGAAGATCCTGATTCGTTCATAAGAAAACATTCAGTATTTGAATTTGAAGAGCAAATTAAAAATGCTATCAATTTCGTTGAGTTTAAAGCGTTGACATATCAGCAACTTGGAAAGTTTGACGATCCAAATGTGAAAGTTAAAGCCATTCGTTCACTTGTTGAATCAATCTCAAAAATTCCAGATGAGCTTAAAAGAAATGTATTGATTCGTGAGGTTTCGTCAAAATATAAAATTCCTGAGAATGTTCTTGCCAACGAGCTTGAGATGATGATCTTAAAGAAGCGCAAAGAATCAGCAAGGAAAGAGGTGGAGACATCTACTGAAAATTCATCTTTTGCAAAATTTAAGTCAATCCCTGCAGAGGAAAAAGACCTTGCAAAAATTTTGCTTGATGCGAATGAAGTTGTCTTGAAGTTTGTTTTTGAATATGTGAAATTAAACGATGTCTCAAGTGAATATGTTAAGTTAATTTACCAAAAAGTTAAAGAAGAGTTTGAAAGATGTAAGGAGACGGGGGAGTATAAAAAAGTCAATGTCAATGAGCTATTAAGCCAGAGTGAGAGCGATGAGTTCAGGGGATTTTTAACAAACATCGTTTTAAGCAAGTATGAAGTTAGTCAATTTTGGAATGAAAAGAAAGGTTGGTCTGAAGAGGATGAGATTGAAGAGATGTGGAAGGCGGTTGACGATGTTTTGACAAAGTTTTATCTTCGCAAGATACAGAAAATAGAAACTGACTTGACTGAAAAGATAAAAGAAGCGGAGACGACGAAGGACGATGAAAAGTTATTAGAACTTATTGCTAAAAAGAGCGAGATCGCACGGAAGAAAAACATACTCAGCAACAGAGGGTTTAAGGATATAATCCAAAGATATCTTAAATCACTAAATCAGGTATGAGATATGGTAATAATCAAAGACAATAAATGCGATTTTTGCGGTTGCTGTGTTGGTGTTTGTCCAGAAAATTGTATTGAATTGTATGAGTCAAAAATTGAAATAATAGATGAACTTTGCACGGACTGCGGCAAATGTGTTTGGGCGTGCCCTTTTGATGTTCTTGAACTACATATAACAAAAAAGAAAAAAGAGGGATTTTGATAGATGACCTTTGGCAAAAATTTTCCAAGGTTTGATTATTATGACATCATTGTTGTTGGTGGTGGTCCTGCGGGGACAACCGCTGCGAGATTCGCTGCGCTCAGTGGTGCGAAGGTTCTAGTCCTTGAGAAAGACAGAGATATCGGATATCCTGTTAGATGTGGCGAAGCAGTAAGTCATGAGGGGTTAATTCAATTTATTGAGCCAGATCCAAAATGGATCGCAAGCACTGTTAAGTACTTTAAACTTGTAGCTCCAGATGGAACCGTTGTAAAACCGAACATTGAAGGCTTCGGTTATATACTTGAAAGAAGAATTTTTGATTACGAACTTGCTAAAATTGCTGCTCAAAATGGAGCAGAAATTGTGACGAAGGCTTATGTCAACGGTTTGATAATTAATGATGGAAAAGTTGAAGGTGTAAAGGTTTTGATGAATAATTCCGAACAAATTGAAATAAGGTCAAAGATAGTAATTGGTGCGGATGGAGTTGAATCAAGAGTTGGAAGATGGGCAGGGCTTAATACAACATGTAAACTTCAAGATATGGAATCAGCAGTTCAAATGACATTGACAAACATAGAGGTTGAGCCGGACACTTGTTATTTTTATTTCGGAGAGAAAGTCGCTCCCGGTGGTTATCTGTGGGTTTTTCCAAAAGGCAGGAACACAGCAAATGTCGGTCTCGGGATCGCTGGAATTTATGGTAGACAAAGACACGCATTGAGTTATCTTGAAGAATTTGTTGAGAAAAATTTCCCTCAAGCATCCATTTTAACTGTAATAGCTGGTGGAGTTCCTTGCGCAAAGACAGCTGATAAAATTGTAACTAATGGTCTTATGCTTGTCGGTGATGCGGCGCATCAAGTGAATCCTGTTTCTGGAGGTGGAATAATAAGCGGAATGATAGGTGGAAAAATAGCTGGTCAAATTGCAGGACAAGCGGTGAAAGAAAACAATCTTAACTTAATTTTCAAATACGAAGACGAATGGAGAAAAACGCTTGGGCAAAGACACGAAAGATATTACAAAATAAAGCAATTCATCTACAAATTCCCTGACGAGAAATTAAACGAGATAGCAAGAGAGCTTGCAAAAATTCCATACGAAAAGCTAACATTGAAAAATCTATTTCTCACAGCTGTCAAAACTCAACCATCGCTAATAATTGAAGTAATGAGGTTGTTTATATGATGCGTTTGAAAATAGTTGCGAATTTTGTGATGGTTTAGTAAATTTTCAAGGAGTAGCTTAATTTCAAGCTACTCCCTTTTTATTTTCAAAGGGAGGTGCGATTTTTAAATTCAAACAAAAAAGAACTTCTCAAAGTTATGGAACCACAAGAATTTTACAAAGGACCTCGTGGGATAGCAGTTAAAATTTTAAATCGTGTTGAGAGAACAGATTCGTATCTTGATAAACTCCTTGACATTGAGCTTAAATCAGATGAGCTCAATGAACTTGACAAAAGATTTTTAACCGAATTGACGCACGGGGTTATAAGATGGAAAACACGCCTTGATTTCATTATTGAACACTTTTGTAAGAACAAATTTGCAATGCAAGATCCAAACATAAGAAATGCAATGAGAGTTGCACTTTATCAGATCTTGTTTTTGAGCAAAATTCCGCATGCAGCTGCAGTAAACGAAGCTGTTGAATTCGTAAAGAAAATTCGTGGACAAAAAGCTGCAAATCTCGTCAATGCTGTGTTAAGAAATATAATTCGCAACCTTGGAAAACTCCCAACGCCTGATAGCGAAGCAGATCCAATTCAATATCTATCAATTATGTATGCGCATCCGACTTGGATTGTCAAAAGGTGGGTTGAAAGATATGGGTTTTATGAGACGGAGCAATTGCTTGCTGCCAACAACGAACGTCCCACAATAGTTGTGCGAGCAAACTCTCTTAAAATAACATCTGATGATCTCGCAAAACTTTTTGATGAAAGAGGGATAAAATATGTAAAATCAAAATATCTTGACGAGTTTCTTAAAGTCGGGCATCTATCTGGAATTTATAACCTTGATCTTTTCAATCAAGGTTATTTTTCAGTGCAAGATGAAAGCGCTGGACTTGTTGTCAAGCTTCTTGATCCAAAACCAGGTGAAATGGTGATTGATCTTTGCTCCGCACCTGGTGGAAAAACGACATATATTGGTGAGATGATGAAAAACGAAGGAAAAATAATAGCGGTTGATAAATATGAACACAGGCTGAATCTCGTCAAACAAAGTTGTGAACGACTTGGCATAACAAATGTTGAGTTTATCGCAGAAGATGCAACGACTGCAAATTTTGGAGGGAAGGCAGATAAAGTTCTCGTTGACGCACCGTGTTCAGGTTTCGGTGTGCTTCAGAAGAAGCCAGATATAAAATGGCAAAGGGAACTTTCAGATATTAAAAATCTCGTTAAAACTCAAATTGAACTTCTTGAGACGGCAAGTAAACTTGTTAAAACTGGTGGTGTCGTAGTTTATAGCACTTGCACAATTGAACCAGAAGAAAACATAGAAGTTGTTAAATCATTTCTTGAAAGACATCCAGAGTTTGAAATTGACGACGCACGGAAATATCTCCCCTCTGATGTTGTAACTGATGGCGGTTATATGGAAACATTCCCACATAAACATGATATGGATGGAGGGTTTGCGATAAGATTAATTAAAGTGAAGTAAAATTTTATGAGAAATAACAGAAAACCTCGGCTCGTCGTAATTGACGGCGAAACATTAACTCCCGAAAAAGTTTTTGATGTCGCAGTTAATTTTGCACCTGTTAAATTATCACCAGATGCTATATCAAAAATACAAAAATCAAGGAAACTCGTTGAAAGTTGGGTTGAGAAAAATGAAACCATTTATGGAGTTACGACTGGTTTCGGGGATTTTGCTACCGTAAAGATAGAGAAAGATGAAATAGAAAAATTACAACAAAACCTGATATTTAGTCACTCTGCTGGCGCTGGTGAACCATTGCCTCCAGAAGTCGTCAGGGCTATGATGCTTTTAAGAGCCAATGCTTTGGCAAAAGGTTATTCGGGGGTGAGAGTTGAAACCGTCAATATGTTGATTGAGCTTTTAAATCACCATATAACTCCTATAATTCCATCTCAAGGTTCTGTTGGTTCAAGCGGTGATCTTGTTCAACTTGCTCATCTTGTGCTTGCAATGATGGGCAAAGGTGATGTTTGGATCGGCGCGGATGTAAAGAATTTGAAAAAAGTGAAAGCGTACACAGCGCTTAAAAAATTTGGATTGAAGCCAATTAAACTTTCTGCGAAAGAGGGACTTGCTCTTATAAATGGGACACAGATGATGACAGCTTACGCTTGTTTAATAGTTAAGCAAGCAAAGGACTTATGCAAAATCGCCGATATCGCTGCTTCACTTAGCATTGAAGCTTTGAAGGGAACAGACAGAGCTTTTGATGAAAGAATTCACAAATTAAGACCTTATCAAGGACAGCAAAAGGTTGCACGAAATATATTAAGAATGATGAGAAACAGTGAAATTCGGCTTTCTCATCTTTATGATGATCCGAGAGTTCAAGATGCCTATTCTTTAAGATGTGTTCCTCAAATTCACGGTGCATCAAGAGATGCTATTGATTATGTTTATAACATCGTTTCAATTGAGATAAATTCAGCAACCGATAATCCTTTAATTTTTCCTGAAGATGGTGTTCATCTTGAAGGCGGGAATTTTCATGGACAGCCAATCGCACTTGCGATGGACTTCATAGCTATAGCGTTATCTGAACTTGCCAATGTTTCCGAAAGAAGAATTGAGAGACTTGTAAATTCACAATTAAGCGGTTTGCCAAAGTTTTTAACAGTGCAAGGTGGGTTGAACTCAGGGTTGATGATCGCTCAATATACAGCAGCGTCACTTGTTTCGGAAAACAAAGTTTTATCTCATCCAGCAAGTGTTGATTCAATTCCGACATCTGCTAATCAAGAAGATCACAACAGCATGGGATCAATTTCAGCTCAAAAAGCATACAGAATTTTAAAGAATGTTCAAACGGTTATAGCAATTGAAATCATGTGCGCTGCTCAAGGAATTGATTTCGCAAAGGTTGATCCCAAGACGGGCAAGATTATGAAATGCGGTGTCGGCTCGCAAGCAGCATATGAGTTTATAAGAAGAAAAATAAAACATCTTGATGAAGACAGAATTTTACACGATGACATCATAAAAGCGCTTGAGATCGTAAAAACTGGCGAAATCATTAAAGCAGTTGAAGATGCAATTGGAGAAGAACTTGAATAATTCAATTGTAAATAAATCCGCGAAAAAATCGCCTGTCTCACTTGAACTTGATATAAGGTATCTTAAAGGGATCGGCGAGAAAAGGTCGCAAGCACTACGGGATGTAGGGATAGAGAAACTTGTTGATTTGCTTTATTATGCTCCAATTAAATACATTGACAGGAGCACAGTTATAAGTGTTGCTAACTTGAAAAGAAATTGGTGGGAGTTTTACCGCAAATCTGGGGCAGTCACATTCATTGGGCGAGTCGTGGAGAAAAAAATTCTCTTAAGTTCAGGGGGAAGGGAAATTCTTGAGATTGTAGTTGATGATGGGACGGGCAAATTAAGCTGTGTTTGGTTTAACAAAATTGAGTATTTCAAAAGACAATTTGATATCGGCGATCTCGTTGCAGTTTTCGGCAAACCGACAGCATTCAAAGGGAAAATAAATCTTGTTCATCCTGAATTTGATTTTTTAACTGAAGCAGACAGTGTGAACATACACACGGGAAGGATCGTCCCTGTTTATCCTTCAACATCAAAATTGAAATCCCTCGGACTTAACACCTTAAAACTCCGTGAACTTATAAGCAATGTTATCAATAACTACATTGATCAGGTTGAGGAAACTTTACCTGAAAAAATTCTTTCAAAGTATGATCTCGTGCCGTTGAAGTTCGCAATAAAATCAATTCATTTCCCAGAAACCCACAATGAATTAAATCTCGCTTTGAAAAGATTGAAGTTTGAAGAATTATTTTTCCTTCAACTTCTTCTTGCGAGGAAGCATTACGAGCTTAAGCATTTTGAAAAGGGAATATCTTTTAAAAAAATCGGTGATCTCGTCCACGGATTTAGCAAAATTTTACCTTTCAAACTTACCGAAGCCCAAAGGCGAGTAATTCGTGAAATATGGAATGATATGAAATCTGATAAACCAATGAATCGCTTGCTTCAAGGTGATGTCGGAAGTGGCAAAACAATCGTAGCTTTGATTGCAATGTTAATCGCTGTTGACAACGGCTATCAATCTGCATTTATGGCTCCGACCGAAATTCTTGCTGAACAACATTATGCCACCTTTTTGAGCTTATTAAATTCTTTGCCCGTTAAAGTTCGCCTTCTCATCGGAAGTTTAAAATCAAAAGAGAAAAAAGAAATTTTGAGCGAAATTGAAAGTGGCGAAGCACAAATAATAATTGGAACACATGCTTTAATTCAAGAAAGAGTCAACTTCAAAAATCTTGGGCTTGTCGTTATTGATGAACAACATCGTTTTGGAGTAATGCAAAGAGCATCACTTATTGAAAAAGGATACAATCCTGATGTTTTGATAATGACAGCGACACCAATTCCACGGACACTTGCCTTTACACTATACGGAGACCTTGATGTTTCAATAATAGACGAAATGCCAAGAAAAAGAAAAGTTAAAACCGAACTTTTACCCGACACCGAAAGAGAAAGAGTTTATGAATTCGTTCGCTTAAAGGTAAAGGAAGGGCATCAAGCATATATTGTCTATCCATTGATTGAGGAATCAGAAAAGCTTGATCTTGAATCTGCGATTGAAGGCTATGTGCGCTTGAAAAACGAAATTTTTCCGGAATTTAATGTCGGTTTAATTCACGGCAAAATGCCAGGGACAGAGAGACAAGAAATTATGCTTGCTTTTAAAGAAGGGAAAATTCAAATCCTTGTCGCGACAACTGTAATTGAAGTTGGGATTGATATCCCAAACGCTACTATAATGATCATAGAGAATGCTGAAAGATTCGGGCTTGCTCAACTTCACCAGTTGCGAGGTAGAATTGGAAGAAGCGAGAAGCAATCATACTGTTTTTTGATTGCAAAATCAAGTTTATTTAAAAAAACAACAGATGAAACTTTATTTGATTATGAAACGCTTGAAGAAAGCAAGGCAATTGAAAGATTAAAGGTTATTGAATCAACGATGGATGGTTTTAAAATCGCTGAAAAGGACCTTGAACTTCGCGGTCCTGGTGAATTCTTTGGCACGAGGCAAAGCGGATTTATAAAATTTAAATTTGCTGATATCTCAAAAGATAAAAATTTGCTTGAGATCGCTCGCTCCGAGGCATTTGAAATTATCAAAGAAGATCCAAACTTATTAAAACCTGAACATTTTATTTTGAGAAAACAATTTTTGAAACTCTATTCGGACAGCGTTGATCTCGCAAAAGTAAGCTAAGCATCGCTCTTAAAAACTTTAAAATAAATTCTGTAGTTTGCGATGAAAGATGAAATCAAAGAGATTTTAACGAAGTATAAGACAATCGCAATTGTTGGACTATCGGACAAGCCGGATAGAGATAGCTATATTGTAGCGGAATATCTTTTGAGAAACGGCTATAAAATTATCCCAGTTAATCCAAACATTGATTCAGTTTTCGGATTGAAAGCTTATCCTGACCTTTTAAGTGTTCCTGACGAGATTGATATTGTTGATATATTTAGAAGGCCTGAGTTTGTGGAGGAGATAGTTGATCAAGCGATTCAAAAGAAGGCGAAAGTTGTGTGGATGCAGTTAGGAGTATTAAATGAAAAAGCGGCAAAGAAAGCTCAAAGCGCTGGTTTGAAAGTTGTGATGAATAAGTGCATAAAAGTTGAGCACATGTATAGATTTGGTGATTTTTAATAAACAGGGATCTTAAGTATTTGTCCAGGTCTTAGCTTTTTACCTTCAAGTTTGTTTAATTCAATTATGTCTTCCACTCTTACATTGTATTTTTGAGCGATTGAATCAAGAGTTTCACCAGTTTTAACCCGATGATTTAGTGTTTTTTCAGGGATCACGATTATTTCGCCATTCTGAAATATAACTCTTGAGCCTTTGTATTTGTATTCTGCGATGTTCAATTCTTGCGGTTTGGCATCAACAGGTAGAGCGATCTGAAATTCTCCAGCTGGAAGTGATGACTTCAAGATCCAAGGATTTAGATATTTCAATGTTTTATAATTAGTTCCTTGCATCTTAGCCCAAAGAGCGAGGTTTTGAATTGGTCCTTTGACGGTGACATATTTAACATTTTGTGGTTTAAAAAGTTTTGCTGTGTCAAGAGTAAATCCGTATCTATGGGCGTTTGAGATTAATTCTTTTATTGCAGCGACTCTAAATACAAATCTTGAAGTTTCACGATTTAAATGTAAATCAAAATAATTATCAACCCATTGAAATTGCATCGCATCTGTTATTCGTGCTTCACCAGCGTTATAAGCAGCTAAGACAAGTGCCCAATTGTTAAATTTTTTGTATAAATCCTGAATATATGAAAGAGCAGCTTCTGTTGCTTTTTGAATGTGAAGTCGCTCGTCAATATATTCGTCAACTCTGAGACCGTATCTTCTTGCGGTTTCAGGCATCAGTTGCCATAGTCCCGCAGCTCCTTTGCTTGAGTATGCGTTTTCAATCAAGCGACTCTCGGCAATTGCAAGATATTTTAAATCAGCTGGCAACCCTTTTTCTTTCAGTTTGCTTTCAATATATGGCATGTATTTCCCACATCGTTTAAGATCAAGTATAAGTTGGTTTTCATCAAATTCAAGGTAAAATTCACGCTCAAATCTTTCCCTTACATCTGGAATTTCAAGTGGGATCCTTTCACCACATAGAAAAATTATATCTGGCGGATGAACAATGGTTAGATGGTTTATCAGGACATTTTCAGTTGGTTTAGGATTGTTTATCTCTTTAAAATTTTTAGTCGCTATGAACAACGCGAATATAAAAGCGCCGACGGAGAAGAGGTTTAAAATTTTATTCATGGTATTTCAAAGGAGTTAGTTTTAGAGAGTTTATCCGTGTCCTTGTTGCGCTTAATATCGTTATTTTAAAATCGTGGATTATAAACTCCTCACCTTTTGATGGGATTCTACCTATGTTATTTATCACGAAACCAGAAATCGTCTCATAATCTCCCTTTGGTATGTTAAGTTTGTATTCTTCATTCAACTGATCAATTTCAACGAGACCACTTAAAATAAATGTGTTAGGCTCAATTTTCTGAATTAGTTTCTTGCTGACATCAAATTCATCTTCAATTTCTCCAACGAGTTCCTCAATTACATCTTCAAGCGTTATAAGACCTGAAACACCACCAAATTCATCAACAACAATCGCCATTGATATATTTTTTTCTTTGAAATCTTTGAGTAATTCAATACATCTTTTCTTCTCGGGGACGAAATACGGTTCTTTCAAGATCTCGTCAATGCTCTTGGGATTTTTGAAAAGGTCTTTAACATAGATTATTCCAATTATGTTATCTATTGTTCCATCATAAACAGGCAATCGCGAGTGACCTGACTTTGAAAAAGTTTCAAATATCTCTTTCATCGTCATATTTTTGTCAACCCCGACGATTTCTGTCCTTGGTCTCATTGCTGATTCAACAGCCAAGTTTTCAAGTTTAAAGACCCTTGAGAACGGTATGTCAATTTTTATGTGTTCGTTCATTTCGCTCTCTTTGAGAAGAATTTCAAAATCTTTTTTGCTGAAGAACTGTTCAATGGTTTCAGTTTTAAGTTTGAAAATTTTTAAAAACTTTTCTGAGACGAACTTAAGCAATCTCACTGCTGGTAAAAATATAAAATAAATCAACTTCAGAGGAAGTGATGCGAATAACACAAAACCATCAGCTGATTCCCTGCCGATTGTTTTTGGTATGGATTCGCCAAAAATGAGAATAAGAAGCGTAAGAAGGATCAAAATTGAGAAATCGTTTAAGTTAGCTATGGTTTTTAAAATATAGGTTAAAATTGAGCTAAGTGCTATGTTAACGAAGTTATTTCCGATAAGTATGGTGACAAGAAATGTTTCAGGTTTTTTAGCGAAATCGTTTGCTATTTTCGCAGTTAATGATGAACGAGATTTTATTTCAAGTTTTATTTTATTGGCAGTTATAAAAGCAATTTCGCTTGCTGAGAAGAAAGCGGAAAAGAATAATAAAACGAAAGCAAGTATGATTTCGGTTTGCATTTTGAGAAGAGAGGCTTATTTTTAAATAAAAAGGCACAGAGTTAAAAAACCCTGTGCCTTAGAGTTAAAGAGGGGAAGTATTTTAAAAAAACTTCGGAATTATTTTTTCAGCTTAAACCTTATCGGTATCATTACCCGGACTTTAACAGGTTTACCACGCTGTTTTCCTGGTTTAAATTTTGCTTTCATAACCGCAGCGACAGCAGCTTCATCACATCCAGCGCCAATTCCTTTGACAACATCCGCCCTTACGACATTTCCATTCTCATCCACAAATGCCATTACATAAACAGTTCCCTCAACCCCAGCTCTTATTGCAATTTCTGGATAAACAACATTTCGTTGAATTGACTCAAGACCACCAATTATCTCTGGCATTTCCTCAACAACCATAAAGAACTGCTCTTCAAAGGGTATATCTTCTTCTTTCTTTGTCAATTCCTCTTTCGGCGGTGGTGGAGCTACTTCCTTCGTGATATCAAGCTCCGAGCTTATGTCAATGTTGATATCCTCCAAAGCTTCATCACTTGGAGCTTCAATTGGGATTGGTGGTCTTGGTGGTGGCGGTGGTCTGTTTTCTTGTCTGGTTTGTGGAATTTCTTCAGGTTTAATTATCTCTTGCTCAACCGTCAAGAGTTTCTTCGCACGACCTATATCTTTCGGGAAGAATCTAAACGCAACAATTGAAAGAAGCAAAGCAATCACAAGCCCAAGCTCAATCCACTTCCGCCACCTTAACCTTAAATCCGCCTCTGGCTTTTTGATGACTGGCATTTTAATTAACCTCCAAGATAATTTTTTATAGTGCTGGTATTAAGTTAAAAAATTTGAAACAAATTTTCAAGTTTAATTCAACCAAAGTTTCACTTCCATTTAAAATAAACAAAAAACATTCAAAGATGTTTCTCAAAGCGATGAAATTAAAAATTTCTAACTTGATTTGCTTTGTTAATTCTACTTAAATTTATGACAAGTTCAAAACAAAATTCGGAGTGCATCCATGAACTATCCATTCTGGGATGTTCCGGTAATTGGTGGTGGAATTTTAATCGGTATAATTGCGATAATCCATGTCTTTGTCTCGCACTTTGCGGTGGGTGGAGGACTTTATTTGGCTTTGACAGAAAGAAAAGCAATTAAGGAAAACGATCAGAAGTTAATTGAATATTTAAAGAAGCATTCAAGATTTTTCCTCCTTTTAACTGTTGTATTAGGTGCTTTGTCAGGCGTTGGAATTTGGTTTTCTATCGGGCTTGTCCATCCATTGGCGACTTCAACTCTTATTCATAGCTTCGTTTTTGGATGGGCAATTGAATGGGTATTTTTTATAGTTGAAATTTCAGCAATTTTAATTTACTATGCAACGTGGGATAAACTTGATCCAAAAACACACAACATAATTGGTTGGATCTATTTCGCAGGTGCATATCTTAGCCTTGTGATTATCAATGGTATATTGACATTTATGCTCACTTCTGGTGGTTGGATTAATATTCCGTTTACTGAAGCATCAAAGAAATTCTGGGCTGGCTTTTTCAATCCTTCATACTTCCCATCGCTTTTCATTAGAACAGGTGTAACTTTAGCGCTTGCTGGTTTGTATTCTCTGATAACTGCAACTCGTTTGAAAGATGAAGAATTAAGAACGAAGCTTGTTCAGTATTCTGGAAAGTGGCTTATTCCAGCATTTATCCTAATTCCTACTGCTGGAATTTGGTATATCTTGGTTATTCCACCGCTTGCTCGCGTGATAATTACTGGTGGAGCTCCAGCTGTCACAATTTTCGCTGGGTTAAGCATATTGTTCTCTGTCATTATAGCCTTATTCTCCTGGCTTGGTCCGATTAAAACACCAAAGCAAACATCTTTTGCTTTCGCTCTTGGACTTCTTGTCATGGGATTCTTAGTTACCGCTGTAACTGAGTGGATGCGAGAGGCAATAAGAAAGCCATACATAATTTATGACTATATGTATTCAAACTCCGTTATTAAAGCTCACGCTGATAAGATAAATGAAATTGGATCCCTAAAATTTGCCAAATGGGTTACAGTTAAAGAAGTAACAGAGGAAAATATGTTGAAAGCAGGGGAGGAAATTTTCAAAATTCAGTGTCAGAGTTGCCATACAATTGATGGTTATAATGGGATAAAGAAACTTATTAGTGGATGGAGCGAAGATTACATTGATCTTCAACTTCAATATCTTGATATGCTAAAGGGATTCATGCCACCGTTTTTTGGAACTGAACAAGAAAGAAAAGCCCTTGCGAAATGGCTTTATAATTTGAACAATGAGGAAAAAACAAAATATGGGTTTGGAAAATGAATCAACAAATCATAATACCAGAACCAGATCCAATACCTTTGCCAGCACCATTTTGGCTTTTAAAATTTTTGCTTGTTTTGACCTTTATACTTCATATAATTGCAATGAATTTTGCTCTTGGCGGAGGTATAATTGCTGGAATCACTGATTTGATCGGTAGAAAAAAGAACAGTCAATTTCATCTTAATCTCGCTCGTTCTCTTTCAAAAATGCTTCCAATAGCTACTGCCTTCACTATAACGCTTGGAATTGCACCATTGTTGTTTCTCCAGGTGCTTTACGGACAATACTTTTACACATCTTCAATTATTATCGCTTGGCCCTGGTTGAGCGTTATTTTGCTTTTCCTGATTGGTTATTATGGATATTATATCTATCAGTTCAATTTTGAGAAATTGCAAGGTGTAAGAGCTTGGATTGTTCTTGGGAGCGCAATTTTGTTTGCGATAATTGGGCTTATATATACAAATAACCTTGTTTTGATGTTAACACCTGAGAAGTGGGCTCAAAAGTATTTTGCAAATCCACATGGGACTAACCTTAATTTTGATGATCCAACTGTAATCCCAAGATATCTGCATTTCTTTGTTGCATCTATCGCAGTTGCTGGTTTACTCGTGTTAATTTATGGACTTGTTAAATTGAAAGCAGATGAAAAATTTGGAAGATGGGCAATTAGATATGGTGGCTTGTGGTTTGTCATTGGGACAGTTGTTCAATATGCGGTTGGGATATGGTTTTTGCTTGCTTTAAGAAGAGAACATATGATGCTGTTTATGGGTGATAATGTTTTTGCAACTGTTGTTTTTGGTGTTTCTGTTTTACTGTCGCTTATAAGTTTGATTCTAATTTTATTGTCTTTCAACGCTCAAAACCCAAAGATACTCTCAATTTCCGGTATAGCTATGCTTTTCCTGACAATAGTTGGTATGTCCATAATGCGCGATGTCTTAAGAGATGCCTATCTCAAAGATTATTTCAATCCGGAACAATTTACGGTTGAACCTCAAATTTCTGTCCTTATAGTTTTTGCTGTTGTTTTTGTTGCTGGTTTGATCACAGTTGGATATATGCTATCTAAAGTTCTAAAGGCAAAACCGGCAACTACTTAAAAATAAATTAACCCCGAGGGCTAAACCTCGGGTTTTTTTTAATTTAAAAAGTTTTCTCAAATCCGACTACCCATCTGAACTTTAATCTCTTTTCTCCACTTACAGGATGGCTTACATAGATGGGGAAATCAATTCTTATTGCATCAAACCTGATTTCGGAAAACAAATTTGTTATTTGTGAAAGCTCTCCAAACACATCACTTCTTATCCCAAAGCCGAAATCGTATTTTATATCTCTTAAGCTCGCCCTTTGATTCTGACCCCAAAGTTTGCCAGCATCAAAGAAAATTGCCGTTTTGAAAAGAGAACCAATAGCAGGCAAATTCTTAACAAATGGGAAAAGGGTCGGGAAGCTTAACTCAACATTTAATGAATATATCCTATCTTCTGAAATGTTTTGGTCAATATATCCACGCAATCCGGCACCTCCAAACGGTTGAATGTGTTTTCTGAAATCCCCAGGGAAGATTTTGCTTCTATAAAGCGGTTTGTAAAATTGCTCAATTGGCGATGATGTCGCAATGAAAAATTTTGTTTGCGCAGGGATTGAGCCATTACCATATCCAGCAAACAATCTAACTGCAAATCTATAACCCGAAGCGATGTGAAATGTTTGAATAATATCTGAGTGGATTTTTGAATAATTAAAATCGCTCAAAACAGTTGAAGATTCAAGGAAAATAGAAAATCTTGTTTGCCATTTTTCGCCATAATTAAAATAGGTATAGCCAGCGATGATTCTCGTTAATCTTCCAGCATCCCATTTATAAATCTGATCCACATAATCATTTTTCAACGATCTTAAAAGTTGAATTCTGAAGTTAAAACCATGAATTGGTGGAATTGTCAATGTTCGTGAAAATTGTTTTCTAAATTCAAAACTTCCAGAATATCTACCTTCAATTTTGAGTATCTCCATTTCTGCAAATGTGTTTTTGCTAATTTCAAAGGGAATCCTTCTGCTAGCATTGAAGTAAAAATCAAATTCATTTGATCTCGTTCCGTAGAGAACCCAAAATTTATGTGAAATAATATCATCAAGATAAGCCCCATTTGACTTTAACCCTGCTTTGAATCCATCAATTATATTATACCAAATTGAAGGTCTCCATCTTATCCAATAAGCATCAAGAGGAGCGAGCAATTGCGTCAAAGCGATCGTGTTGTCAAAAGAAATTTTTACCTTAGGAAATGGGTATGTGTTGTTTAATCTATTTATGTCTGAAATCCTCAAATCTGGATTTATCTCTGCTGAGATGGGTTTAGAGGGAAGTTCAATTTTTATTTCGTTTTCCCATTCATCATTAAGCCAAATGTCAACAGGAATTTTTATATTTTGGGTTTCACCATTTTTCATTTTTATGGCGATGTCAAGAGGCATAATTGCTCTTCCATATCTTGCGATCTTAATGCTTGTTTCATAAACTTCATTACCATTCTTTTGGATCATTTTTGAATTCATAGATTTTATCCCATAATCGCAAGTGTAAGTTTTGTAAAACCATTGATCAAAAAACCACCTTAAATCTCTACCACTTATTTCCATTGCAAGATTGAAAAAGTCATCTGGATATGGGCGTTTTAATTTCCATCTGTTGTAGTATTCTTTCATTAATTGTGAAAAGATTGAATCCCCAAGGACATATTGTAACATGAATATAACTGAAGCTGTTTTGGGATAGAAAGCTGTTGTCGCAGGATAATTCTCAAGCCAGTAATCTGCATGTGTTAATATCGGCTCTTCATAACCAGTCTTTGCAAGCATTAGATACTGGCGCTGGTTGCTTTCTCTTTCATCGGTTGAAATTCCAATTGAGCGAATATACCATTGCTCGTGATCAAGAAGATTATTCTTTTTCCCATAGTATTCTTCAAAAGCAAGAGTTGTGATAAATGTAGTGAAACCCTCATCCATAAATGCAAACTCTGTTTCGTTGCTATTAATCATCATTGGATACCATTGATGTCCAAGTTCGTGAACTATGACTCCAAATAATCCTCTATAAGGTGAGTTTGTAATGTCGTGCCCAATGAAGACGATTCCTGGATATTCCATTCCACCTCGGACCGCAAAGCTTGACATAACAAACGCATTTGGGTAAAGATATAAACCAAAGTTCTCGCTAAAAAATTTTATGGCATGTAAAGAAAAAGCAACCGCTGAATCTTTCCAGTTCTTTTCATTTTCTTTAAAGTAAAGCGCATGAATCATAACTCCACCATGCGGATGTTTATCATTTTTCCAAAACGCGGCATCCCAAATATATTTCTCGTAAGCACTAAATGCGAAATCACGGACATCTTTAGCTATGAATTTCCAAGTCACATAATTTGTTTTCTCATCCTCTTTTATCTTTCTGTCTGAAAAATCAGCAATGCGATAGATTTTTTCAGGATTATTTCTTGCTTCTTCAAGTTTTTTGAGCACTGAATCAGGTAGAACTTCATCATAGTTTACAAGCTCACCGCTACCAGTGACTATGAAACTTTTAGGGATTTCAATTTCTACCTCAAAATCTCCATAATCATTGTGAAATTCGCCTGTTCCAATATATTGATCTTTATGCCATCCATATTTATCGTAAACGGCGATTTGTGGATACCATTGTGCGATATCAAAACATCTATTGCTTACCCCTGTTCTCATTCCAGGACCTGGTGGTATTTCAGCTTCCCATTCAATTTTAAAGATAGATTTTTCATTTGTTTTTAACGGCTGAGGTAAATTTGCCTCAAGAATAGTATCGTCAATCTTATAATCAAGTGGCGTCTCTTTGTTGTTTAAAACGATTGAAAAATTTTTAAGTAGAACGCCTTTATATTCTTTTTCTTTATTTAGCCGAGCATACATTTTCCTTTTCTCGGCGTATTTCCAACCATGGCTATTCTTTTTGAAGATATTCCAGTATAATCTAAAATAAACCTTATCAATCTGATCTGGAGAATTGTTGGTATAAATCAGTGTTTCCGAACCTATAAGTATTTTTTTATCCGGGTCAAGTCGGACTTTAATTTTGTAATGAACATGTTGTTGCCAGTAGTTTGAGATCTGGGATGGGAAAGATTGATGAAGGGGCAAGAGTGTGAGGAGTATAATTATTAGATTTCTCATTTTTTGTTTCGTTTTTATTTTTACAGACGAAGGTTTAAATAGCGTGTTTCAATTTAAAGTTTTAAGCGCCTAATTTGCAAATTGTGGCGGATTTTTTTATATTTTTTAAAAACTTTAAAACATCCACAGTGGGCTAAAAACCCACTATTTTTTTTGATGATGAATATTGAAGAAATCAAGTCCAAGCTCCACGAAATAATTACGCCAATAGTTGAAAGCTCAGGTGCTTATTTAGTTGATATCAATTTGAAGGGCGTTGGGAAAAAGCTAACTGTAGAGGTACTTGTTGATACCGATGATGGGATTACGATTAAAAAATGTGAGGAGATAAGTAGGAAAATTTCAGACGCTCTTGACTTTCACGATCTTATACCTGGAAGTTATCGCTTGGAGGTATCGTCGCCTGGTGTTGGAAATCCGTTTAAGGTCAAAAGACAATACTTTACAAACATTGGGAGATTCCTCAGAGTTAAGTATATTGATGAGACAACTGGGCAAGTGCGCGAAGTGTTGGGTAAACTTACAACAGCGGGAGACGAAACAATTGAGTTGTTAATTGAAGGAAATTTAATTGTATTAAAATACGGACAAATTATTGAATCTAAAACTGAAATTGTTTGGTAAAATTAAAATCCAGAAGGTGAAATTATGAATCGGGAAGTAGTTGAAGCATTCACACAACTCGCAAAAGAGAAAAAAATTGAAAAGGATAAAATCGCCTTTATACTTGAAGATGTTTTTAAAACGCTCATGAGGAAAAAATACGGTGAGAACGCCGAATTTGACATAATTGTTAATATGGAGCGAGGCGATATTGAAATTTTTCTGATTAAAGATATAGTTGATGTTGTAAGGGATCCAGTAAGGGAAGTGTCGCTTGAAAAGGCAAAAGAATCGGATCCCACACTTGAACTTGGTGAAAAGTTTGCAGAAAGAATTGAAGTAAAAGATTTTGGCTTGAGGTTGATATCTCAAGCAAAGCATTTGTTTATTCAGAGGCTGAGCGAATATGAGCGTGATTCAATTATGAGAGAGTATGAATCATATAAAGGTGAAATTTTGATAGGTGAGGTTTATCAAGTTTATATGGGGAAAGATGGAAAACCTGAATTAGTTCTTTTGATGCATAATAAAAATGAGATGATATTGCCACGAAGCGAGATGATCCCTGATGAGAGATATAGAAAGAACGAAAGTTTAAGAGTTCTCGTTAAGGAAGTCAAACCACCAAGCTTCAAAGATGAAAGAAGAGGTGCTGGTCCACAGATTATAGTTTCAAGAGCTGATCCTCAATTTTTGGTAAAATTATTTGAACTTGAGATACCAGAGGTTTACGATGGTATAGTTATAATAGAAAGCGTAGCCAGGATACCCGGCAAGAAATCAAAGATTGCGGTTGCCTCAACCGATGAAAGAGTAGATCCAGTTGGAGCATGTGTTGGGATGAAAGGAGTCAGAATTCATTCCATAGTTAAGGAGCTTAACAATGAGAACATAGATGTAATTGCATACAGCGCTGATCCAGCAATCTATGTTGCGAGGGCTCTACAACCTGCAAAACCGAAGGGAGTTGAAATTGACCCGAAGGAGAAAAGGGCAATAGTTTATGTGCCACCTGAAGAAGTTGCAACTGCAATTGGAGATGAAGGTATAAATGTCAAACTAGCTTCTATGTTAACTGGATATAACATTGAGGTTATTTCAACTGAAGGAGAAAAGAAAGATGTCCAAAAAATTATTCGTCTGTCTGATTTGAAAGATCAAATTGGAGAGGAAATTTACCAACGCCTTAAGGACGCCGGAATTGAAACAAACAGAGATTATCTTGCTCTATCGGATGAAAACATAAAGTCAATTCTTTCAGGTTTACAGGGAGTTGATGAGAGAAAGATAAAAAGATTGAGAAATATAATAAGAAAAGCTTCAAGATAACCTAAACAAACCGTAAAAGTCATGCCGAAAAGAATATATCAAATAGCGAAGGAGCTCAATATATCAGCCGATGATATAGTTAATTTCCTGCAGAAGCAGGGATTTTCTGAGGTGAAGAACTATTTGTCGCCTGTTGATGAAAAAATGCTTGAGCTGATAAACCGGCACTATAAGCATGAAAGGGAAGTAGCAGAGCGTCAAAAGAAGAAAAGGGCTAAAGAGGAAAGACAACCTAAAGAAATTGAAACCAAACCAGTAGTTGAAGAAGCCAAAACAGTAGAAGTAACAGAAGTCGCTGAAGATAAATCTGTTCAGCCAGTCACAGAGATAGAACCAACCAAGGAAGAAAAGGAAGTTGTTGAAGTACAAGAGCAAGTTCAAATTGAACAAACTGTGGTTGAAGAAATAACACTTGAGGAAGTTGAAGAAAAAATTGGTAAAGAGGAAAAAGAAACAGTTGAATTATCGGAAGCGACAGCTCAAGTTGAGGAAACCGTCATAGCTCAAGATCAATCTAATGTAATTTCACAAGCTCAGGAGGAAGAAAAATCATCAAAAGATGAAGCAATTTTAACTGAACCGGAGCTGAAATCGTCAGAGTCTGAGAGATTGCACAGAAGGGAAGAGATGGTTTATGTTAAGGTTGAGGAAAGGCGAGGACCAAAGGAGAAAAAATTTGATAGAGATAGAGAAAGATCTAGAGAAAGAGATAGAAAAAGAAGAGAAAGAAGGGGTGAAAGGGAACCGAGAAAAATAGAAGGGGTTAGAACGAGACCAGTTAAAGAAGAAGCTGTTGGGGGAATTGTTCATGCTCCTGAAATTGAAACAATAAAGGAAGAAACAAGAAGGAAAAAACAAGCCCGAGAAAAAGAGGAAAAGAAAAAGAAATTTGTTGAAATTGAAGATATTGAAATAAAGAAGCCGGTTAAGAAAACTCGGAAGAGCAGAATTGAAATTAACGAAGAAGAAATTTTGCGAAGAATTGATCAAACACTTGCCGAAATGGAAGATGCAGGTCCAGATATAAGGGAGATAATTAAAAAACGCAAGAAAAAAGAAAGGCAGGAAAAAGAAGAGAAAAAAATAGAACAAATTGAACGAGAGAAGAGGAAAATTAAAGTTGCTGAATTTATCACTGTTAATGAACTTGCGAATTTAATTGGTGTTTCAGCAAGCGAAATAATTAAAAAATGTCTTAACTTGGGGCTTGTTGTTTCAATCAACCAACGCCTTGATTTTGATACAATAACTCTGATTGCAAGTGATTATGGATTTGAGGTTGAAAGAGCTGAAGAATATCTTGAAGATATTATTGCAGAGGAACCCGACAAACCTGAAGATCTTGAGCCAAGACCGCCCGTTGTAACAATAATGGGTCATGTTGATCACGGAAAAACAACGCTTCTTGATTATATCAGACAAAGCAACATAGTGGCAGGTGAAGCGGGTGGTATAACTCAACATATTGGTGCTTATCAAGTGACGCTTCCAAGCGGAAAACAAATCACATTCATTGATACACCTGGACACGAAGCCTTTACAGCTATGCGCGCTCGTGGTGCTCAAGTTACAGATATAGTTGTTCTCGTCGTCGCAGCTGATGATGCAGTGATGCCTCAAACTGTTGAAGCGATCAACCACGCTCTTGCTGCAAATGTTCCGATAATAGTTGCTATAAATAAAATTGATAAGCCAGAAGCAAATCCAGATAAAATAAGACAACAGCTTGCTGAAAGGGGTGTTTTGGTGGAGGACTGGGGAGGTAAATATCAATGCGTTGAAATTTCCGCGAAATATGGGAAAAATGTTGACCTTCTTCTTGAAAAGATTCTGCTTGAAGCTGAATTAATGGAGCTTAAAGCGAATCCAAAGAAAAAAGCTCGTGGCGTCGTAATTGAATCAAAACTTGACAAAGGGCGTGGTCCTGTTGGAACTGTCCTTGTGCAAAATGGAACCTTGAAAATTGGCGATATATTCGTTGCCGGAACTACATTTGGAAGGGTAAGAGCAATGTTTGATGAAAGAGGGAACAGAGTAGAAATAGCAAAGCCATCAACCCCTGTTCAGGTCATAGGTTTTGATCAACTTCCTGAAGCTGGCGATTCATTTGTTGTAGTTGATGATGAAAAAGTAGCGCGTGAAATAGCAAACAAGAGAGCCCAATTGAAACGAGAACAAACATTTAGACAATTGAGAGCTATCTCCTTGAACAAACTATCGGAGCAAATCAAGGAAGGAAAAGTTAAAGAATTGCCAGTTATAATTAAAGCTGATGTAAACGGATCGGTTGAAGCCTTGACTGATTCGTTGATGAAAATTTCAACTCAAGAAGTTAAAGTAAGAATAATTCACAGGGCGGTTGGAGCTATAAGTGAATCCGATGTTTTGCTTGCTCAAGCATCGGGTGCAATTATAATTGGTTTCAATGTCAGACCAACATCCGGAGCTAAAAAGCTTGCGGAAAGCGAGAATGTTGAGATACGACTTTACAATATCATCTACAATGTGATTGAGGATGTTAAGAAAGCTCTTGAAGGAATGCTTGAACCGGAAAAAAGGGAAGAATTTCTTGGAACTGCGGAAGTCAGAGAGACATTCAAAATTTCAAAAGTTGGAACTGTTGCGGGTTGTTTCGTAACTGAGGGTAAAATCTTAAGAAACGCTCGTGCCCGCCTCATAAGAAATGGAATTGTAATTTACGATGGTAAAATAGCATCGCTTAAGCGCTTTAAAGATGATGTCAAAGAAGTTGAAGCCGGACTTGAATGTGGTATCGCTCTTGAAAATTATAACGATATAAAAGTCGGTGATGTCATAGAAGCATATAATATCCTTGAGATCAAAAGAAAGCTTGAAGAGGTGAATAAATCCTAAATTTTTTCAGAACTTAAAGAGGATCGGGAATGAGTAGCATAAGAGTGGAGAGAGTCGCATCATTAATCAAAGAAGAGGTTTCATCAATAATCTCTAAAGTTCTTGAGCATGAGACAGTGGGGTTTTGGACGGTCACAAATGTAAAACTTAGCTCAGATCTAAGATATGCTAAAATCTACATAAGCATCTACGGCGACAAAGTTACGCAACAAAACACGATGAAGAAAATTGAATCGTTAAAAAAAACCATAAGACACCGATTAGGTTCGCGTTTGCATTTAAGGTTTGTACCTGAAATTGAATTTCACCTTGATGATACGCTTGAACATGTTGATAGAATAAATGCTCTCCTGAAACAGATTGAAGATAGAGAAAAGAACAATAAGAAAGGTGATGACGCTGGCACAGAGGATAAAGCAAGGTGAAATAATCCTTGTGAATAAACCTGCTGGATGGACATCTTATAAAGTCGTTGATAAAATAAAAAAGTGGTTTAAGGTAAAAAAAGTAGGGCATGGTGGAACACTTGATCCATTCGCAACCGGCCTGCTCATAATTGCTACTGGAAAAATGACAAAGGAACTTTCAAAGATAATTCAACTTGATAAGGAATATGAAGGCGTTATGGAACTTGGTGCTATAACTAAAAGCTACGATCCAGAAACCGAGATAATAGAAAGAAGAAATCTTGATGGAATAACAGAAGAAAAGATAGTTGAAACGACAAAATGTTTCATCGGGGAGATTGAACAAATTCCACCAATGTATTCCGCAGTTAAGTATAAGGGTGAACCTCTTTACAAGCTCGCAAGGAAAGGCATCAACATAGAAAGGAAGCCCAAAAGGGTGAAAATTTACGATTTTAAGATACTTGAGGTAAATCTTCCAGAAGTTCGCTTTCGCGTGAATTGTTCAAAAGGGACATATGTTAGAACGCTTGTCTATGACTTTGGGGAAAAGCTCGGTTGCGGTGCTTATTTAAAATCGCTCGTTAGGACAAGGATAGGTAATTATAAACTTGAGGATGCACTGACGATTGATCAACTAAAGAAAATCTCAATGCAGGAAACCAATGGAAATAGTTAGAAATATCAACAAAATTGTGAAAGATCCGAAAACAATTGTGACGGTTGGTGTTTTTGACGGAGTTCATGTTGCACATCAGGAAATTTTGAAAAGAATGAGAGAAGAGAAGTTAAAAAATGGAATGAGAACAGTTCTTGTCACATTTGATCCCCATCCACAAGAGGTTCTTCATCCGAGAGAGAAATTTCATATTTTAACGACCATTGAAGAAAGAGTTGAACTTTTGAAGGAATATGATCTTGATATTGTTTTTGTTGTAAATTTTACACCTGAATTTGCAAGCATAACTGCGGAGGAGTTTTGTAAAGATATTATGCTTGGCAAAATTGGATTAAGCAAGGTTATTGTCGGTTACAATCACGCTTTTGGGAAAGATAGGGAAGGAAATCCGGAGAAATTGAAAGAGTTTAGCAAAAAATACGGTTTTGAAGTTGAGTTGATACCACAACTTCTTGTTGAAAATAATCCAGTAAGCAGTTCAAAGATAAGGGCAATTTTAAATCAAGGAGATGTTAAACTGGCTTCAAAATTACTTGGAAGATATTATTTCATAAATGGAATCGTTGTGAAAGGAACTGGGCGTGGCAAAGGACTTGGAATTCCAACTGCAAACATAGAGCCAACATCGCTGAGGAAACTCATTCCTAAAAATGGAGTTTATGTCGTTCGGGTGACGATTGATAGAAAAAATTATTTTGGCGTTATGAACATAGGTTATAGACCGACATTTGAACTTGATAGCCAAAGGGTTATGGAAGTGAATATATTCAACTTTGATGAGGAGATTTATTTTAAGCATATAAAGGTTGAGTTTATAGAAAGATTGAGAGACGAAGTGAAGTTCTCATCTATTGATGAACTCGTCGCGCAAATCCAGAAAGATAAGCAAAGAGCGCTTGAAATAATTGGAAAAGAATTTGTTAGTGTGTAAATTTTATGGGTTTTTATGAACAGTTTTGCGAAGAAAAGTAAAAGGTTAGAGGTAAGTTTTACGCTTTTTCCCCGTCGGATGTAAGTATAATTTGATCTCAAAAATTAAAAACAAAAACAAAAAAGGAATATGCCATTGACAAGCGAGCAGAAGAAAGAGCTTGTGAAAAAATATGGTAAGCATGAAAAAGATACTGGTTCCCCCGAGGTTCAAATTGCAATCTTGACAGCAAGGATTAATCAATTAGCAGAACATTTTGAAAAACATCCAAAAGATAAGCATTCAAGAATGGGCTTGATCAAAATGATCGGAAAAAGAAGACGATTGTTGAAATATCTTGAGGAAACGAACTACGAAAGTTATAAGCGAATCCTTGAGGAACTTGATTTAAGAAAATAAAAAAATCAAAGGCGGTGGTGTTGTTATGAATTATTTTAAGAAAGAAATTGAAATTGGTGGCAAAATTCTTTCGTTTGAAATAGGGAAATATGCGAAGCAAGCAGATGGAGCAGTTATGGTAAGATATGCAGATACGATGGTACTTGCCACTGCGGTTGCGGAAGAGGAGCAAAAGGAAGACATTGATTTCATGCCTCTTTCCGTTGAATATAGGGAAAAAACATCAGCCGCAGGTAAAATTCCAGGTGGATTTGAAAAAAGAGAAGGGAAACCTACGGAAAAAGAAATTCTATCTGCAAGGCTGATTGATAGAGCTTTGAGACCTCTTTTCCCAAAGGAGTTCAGGTGCGAGACGCAAATAACGGTTACGGTTTTTTCATTTGATCTTGAAAATGATCCAGATGTCATCGGTGGAATTGCAAGCTCAACAGCATTGATGATTTCGGACATTCCTTGGAATGGACCAATTGCAGAAGTAAGGGTTGGAAGAATAGATGGACAATTTGTTATAAATCCGACGATCTCGCAGCTTGAAAAAAGCGATCTTGATCTTGTCGTTGCAGGGACAATTGATTCAATTGTGATGGTTGAAGGCGAAGCGAAGGAGATCTCTGAAAAAGATATGGTTGAGGCGATAAAATTTGCTCATGAATACATCAAAAAAATTTGTGAAGTTCAAATTGAGATAGCAAAAGAAATCGGTAAACCGAAGCGGGAACTCGTTAAAGAAGAGATACCTGAAAAAATTATCAATGATGTCAAGGAAATAGCCGAGCCGAAGATCAAGGAACTTAACAGGACACCGATGAAAAAACTTGAGCGTGCTGAGAAAATGGATATGATCGTAAATGAAACTATTGAATTGCTCAAGCAGAGATATTCAACTGAAACGATCTCTGATGAATCTGGGAATGTTGTTCCGCTGATAACATTGTATCCCAAGCTTGAATTTTGGGTGAAGCAAGTGATAGGAGAAATTGAGCGTGTTGATATGAGATATATGGTTCTGCGTGAGGGACGAAGAATTGATGGAAGAGGGCCAAGTGACATAAGACCTGTGACAGCAGAGGTTGGGATTTTACCAAGAACTCACGGTTCAGCTTTGTTCACAAGAGGAGAAACTCAATCGCTTGCGACGGTAACTCTTGGAACAAAGATGGATGAACAATTGATAGATGGATTATTGCCGGAGTATACTAAAAGATTTATGCTTCATTACAATTTTCCACCGTTCTCAGTTGGTGAGGTTGCACCATTTCGTGGACCAAGCAGGAGGGAAATTGGCCACGGAAATCTTGCTGAAAGAGCTCTGAAAAATTTGATACCATCAGAAGAGGAATTTCCATACACGATAAGAGTTGTTTCAGATATTCTTGAATCAAATGGTTCTTCCTCAATGGCGACGGTTTGTTCTGGGACGCTTGCGCTTTTGGATGGTGGAATTCCGCTTAAAAAACATGTTGCCGGGATCGCAATGGGGCTTGTTAAGGAGGGAGATGAAGTTGTTATCTTAACTGATATACTTGGGAATGAGGATAAGCTTGGTGATATGGATTTCAAAGTTGCTGGAACTCGGGATGGGATCACGGCTTTTCAAATGGATATAAAGATAAGTGGGATAAGTTATGAGATTTTTGAGCGTGCCCTTGAACAAGCAAGAGAAGCGAGGATGAAGATACTTGATATACTTGAGCAAACAATTCCAGGGCCTCGTCCTGAAATTTCCCCCCATGCCCCGAGGTTAATAACTACAAGAATTCCAGTTGAGATGATCGGATGGGTGATCGGTCCAGCTGGGAAAAACATTAAAATGATGAAACAAGAATTTGGAGCCGAGGTGTTCATTGAAAATGACGGATTGGTTTGGATAAGTGGGCCAAATAAAGAAGCATGCGAGAAAGCAAAGCAAATGGTTGAACAGCTTGCCGAGGTTCCAGAGGTTGGAAAAGTTTACAAAGGAATCGTTCGTAAAATTGTTGATTTTGGTGCATTTGTTGAGATATTGCCTGGCAAAATTGGATTGCTTCACATTTCCGAGATTGATTACAAGAGAATTGAGAAGGTTTCAGATGTGCTTAAAGTTGGAGATGAAATTGAAGTTCAGATATTAACGATTGATGATATGGGGAGATTTACTTTAAGTAGAAAATCTTTGCTTCCGAAATCGGAACAGAAAACACAACAAAGACCATCTCAAACTACGCAATCGGAGCAAACTCAATCAAATTCATCTAACAGAACCAGAAGATAAATCTGTGGGTTTGTTTCAAACCCACAGGTTTTTCTTTTCAAATTTAATTCCTCTATTCATACCTTCTGTTTACCATTCTGAACCAAATGTTAGGGGTTGCGCTTTGACTGTTAAAAAGATGTCAAATTGTTTTTTATTGTGGGAATTTTTATATTTTTCTGCTGCATTTTGACTTTGAGCAAAAATTTCTAAAACTTTGCGACGATCTTTTGCCGAGCGCAATTAGTTTCATTTTTTAACAGATTCTGCAAAGTTTAATTAAAAATTAAAGTCAATGGATGAATGCAAAACTCAATTTTTGATCTCAAAGTTATTGCAACGAAGATCAGGATTGACATAATCAAAATGCTAAACAAGGCTGGATCAGGTCATGCTGGCGGTTCACTTTCTTGTGTTGAAATTCTCGTTGCGCTATTTTGGGAGAAAATAAAAAGAACACCTGAAAACGCACTTGATCCTGACAGAGATCGTTTCATATTGTCAAAAGGACATGGGGTTCCAGCTCTTTATGCTGTTTTAGCGCATAGGGGAATCATACCTTATGATGAACTTTTCACATTGAGAAAAATAAACTCACGACTTCAAGGTCATCCATCACGAGTTGACCTTCCATATGTGGAAGCTTCTACTGGTTCACTTGGACAAGGTTTATCAATTGCACAGGGGATAGCGCTCGCTGGAAAAATTGATGGGAAAAATTATCGCGTCTACTGTCTCCTTGGTGACGGCGAAATGCAGGAAGGTCAGGTATGGGAGGCGATAATGTCAGCTCCAAAATTTAAGCTTGACAATCTTTGTGCAATCGTTGATTACAATAAAGGTCAAATTGATGGTTATGTTAAAGATGTAATGGATATTGAACCTCTTGCTGATAAATTGAAAGCATTTAATTGGAATGTAATTGAGATTGATGGACACGATTTTGAGCAGATTTTGTTTGCACTTAATGAAGCTGAACTTGTGAAGGGTAAACCGACTTTCATAATTGCGCATACGATCAAAGGAAAAGGAGTTTCATTTATGGAAGATAACCACGAGTGGCATGGCAAAGCTCCAAATGATGAAGAAACTAAGCTTGCCCTTGCAGAGCTTGAGCAACAATTGAACGAACTTTTATCACAAAAAGTGGAGGTGAAATAATGCCAGCTAAAGCAACGCGTCTTTCTTTTGGTGAAGCACTTGAAGAACTCGGTGAAAAAAACCATGATATAGTAGTCCTTGACGCAGATCTTTCAAAATCAACTATGTCAATTAAATTTGCGAAGAAATTCCCTCATAGATTTTTTGAAATGGGAATCGCAGAGCAAAACATGATTGGGACGGCAGCAGGACTTGCGTTGGCTGGAAAAATTCCATTCGCATGTAGTTTTGCTTGTTTTTTGATTGGAAGATATGAAACAATTAGAGTATCAGTAGCATATAACAATGCAAATGTTAAACTTGTCGGAACTCACGCTGGTATCGGGATAGGGGAAGATGGATATAGCCAAATGGGACTTGAAGATATCGCTCTTATGAGAGCTCTACCGAATGTCGTTGTTGTTCAACCAGCAGACGATATTGAAACAAAACAAGCAGTAGAATATATTGCGTCATACAAAGGACCAGTGTTTTTGCGTTTGACAAGACAACCGCTTGAAGAAATTAATCCATCTAACTATAAATTTCAATTTGGAAAAGGTGTGGTTCTAAAAGACGGAAAAGATGTAACTATTTTTGCAACTGGTGGAGTTGTTTTTAATTCTTTGCTCGCAGCTGAAGAACTTGAAAAAGAAGGAATAAGCGCAAGAGTTGTAAATATACACACGATTAAACCGATAGATGAAGAACTTGTAATAAAGTGTGCAATTGAAACTGGAAAAATAGTCACTGTTGAAGATCACAGCATCTTTGGCGGACTCGGTTCAGCAGTGATGGAAGTCTTGAGTGAAAATTATCCAGTCAAGGTGAAAAGAATTGGGATGAGAAAGTTTGGGGAGTCCGGGAGCCCGAAAGAACTTTATGAAAAATACGGACTTGATCCTAAAGGGATTGCGAAAGTAGTTAGGGAATTTTTGAAATAATTTCGTTTTTAAAGAATATGAAAGATTTTTTGAAAGATCTTAACAATCAGCAAAGAGAAGCTGTAAAGTGGGTAAACGGACCTATTTTGATACTAGCTGGACCGGGGAGCGGAAAAACGAGAGTTTTAACTTACAAGATTGCATATCTTTTATCGCTCGGCGTTAGACCTTGGGAAATACTTGCCTTGACATTTACGAACAAGGCAGCTAACGAGATGAAAGAACGTGCAGTTAAACTTGTTGGAGATGTTGCTAAAAATGTCACGATTGGGACTTTTCATTCCGTGTTTGCGAAAATTTTAAGATATGAAGCTGAGAAACTTGGTTATACTAAAGGTTTTACAATCTACGATCAGGACGATAGTTTGAGCTTAATAAAAAGCGTGATCAAAGAACTTAACTTTTCAGAGGACAGCATAAATCCATCGGTTGCTCAAGCGAAAATAAGTAATATAAAAAACGCCCTAATTTCCCCAGAACTTTTCTTAACACTTGCAGAAAACCAATTTGATGTTAAAATTGGTCAAATTTACAAATCTTATCAATCTTCTCTCTTCCAGAGGAACGCGATGGATTTTGATGACCTTTTGATCAAATCAATTGAACTTTTTGAGAGATATCCAGATGTGCTTGAAAAATACCAGACGAAGTTTAAGTATATACTCGTTGATGAATATCAAGACACAAATCGCGTTCAATATATCTTGTTGAAGATGCTTTCTGCGAAACATAGAAACTTGTGTGTCATTGGAGATGATGCTCAAAGTATTTATTCGTGGCGTGGTGCTGAAATAAGAAACATACTTGATTTCAAGTCAGATTTCCCAGATTGCAAGATCTTCAAACTTGAGCAAAACTATCGTTCAACTAAGAAAATTCTTAGAGCAGCGGATTCCGTTATAAAAAACAACACTGAACAAATACTTAAAAACCTGTGGACTGAAAACAGCGAAGGTGAGCCAATAGTTGTGCTTGAGTGCAAGGACGACCGAGATGAAGCAGAAAAGGTCGTTTATTTTATCAAGGAAGAAATTCGCAAAAATAAGTATAATCTTCGTGATTTCGTAATTCTCTATAGAACAAACGCACAATCAAGATCATTTGAAGATGAACTGCGTCGCCAGGGTTTTCCATATACGATCGTTGGTAGCGTTGCTTTCTATAAAAGAAAGGAAGTTAAAGATTTGCTCGCCTATCTCAAAGTTATTGTTAATCCAAGAGATGATGAAAGTTTGTTAAGAATAATAAACTTTCCAAACCGTGGTATTGGTGAGGTCACTATAGAACGGATTAAATCTTTCGCAAGCGCAAAGGGGATATCACTTTTTGAAGCAATGTGCCGGGCATATGCGATCCCAGGGCTTACCGATAGGGCGAGGAAAAGTATACATAATTTTTGTGATTTGATCGGTAAATACATTGATTTGAAAAATAAAATAAGTGCAAGTGAACTTGTTAGAGCCCTCGTTGATGATATCGGCCTTATCAGATATTATAAACAAGAAGGAACGCCGGAATCTCAACAAAGAATTGAAAACATAGAAGAGCTTTTATCTGCGATAACCGAATTTTCAATTCAAAATCCAGATGATGGGGCGATTGAAAGGTTTCTTGAGGAAGTTTCCTTGATAGCTGACATTGATACATGGGAAAATAAAAGAGATGCGATAACTTTGATGACGCTTCATAGTGCAAAAGGACTTGAATTCCCAGTCGTTTTTATCACAGGACTTGAAGAGGGACTTTTCCCAATTGCAAGCTCTTTTTATAATACGAAAGAACTTGAGGAAGAAAGACGGCTTTTCTATGTTGGAATAACACGAGCGATGAAAAAACTTTATTTTTCATATGCGAAAAGAAGAATGAGGGCTGGAAATATATTTGAATCAAAAAGATCAAGATTCCTTGACGAGGTTCCTGAAGACCTTGTTGTATATCATCACTCAAAGAGCGAGCGAAAGGAAAGGTATTATGAGAGCAAAGCAAACAATCTTAAAACATCAATTCCAAATCTTGTCCCAGGATTGCTCGTTGAGCATGAAATTTTCGGAATCGGTGTTGTAAGAGAGGTATCTGGATATGCAGACAATACTCGCGTTGTTGTTGATTTCCACAACTTCGGGCGAAAGCTTTTGCTTTTGAAATATGCAAATTTGAAAATTGTAAGTTTTTAAAAATTAACATTTGAAAGATGAGACTTGGCGAAGAGATAAAACTTCCAACTCTCGGGGGAACAAACTCAACGAAGCTTTTATGCTCCAAGATTGAAATAAAGGAAGGATCAAATGTTTTAATTGCAAGTGTAAACTTAAGGGATAGCGTTGTATACATCGCGAAAAATTTCAAGTGCAATGTCTATGGCATACATGAATTGCCTTATATTGTCGTGTCTGCGAAAAGCGAAGTAGCAAACGCTGGGCTTGAAGAGTTCGTGAAGATCAAACTTATGAGCCCGGTTTCACTTGATTTCAAGAATGAAACTTTTGACCTGATAATATCAGAAGGAATTTTGAGTCAATATAAAAAAAGCAAGATTTTGAAAGAATTTAGTAGGGTCTTAAAAAGTGAATCCTTCATCGGGATAGCTGATTTTTATTGGAAGAAAACACCAGTGCCAACTTATGTGCAAGATGCTTGGTATGTTGAAGGTGGTGCTATTGAGACGCTTGAGGAAAAATTAAAAATTTTGAAAGATTATGGATTTGAACCTGTATTCGTTGAGGATATCAGCAACGAACTTGTAAAATATTATTCAAAATTTAGAAGCATAATCAAAACCTCGCTGAAGGAGAGAAAATTTACCAAAGACGAATTCAAGGATGTCAAGAAGTTCAAGCATGAAGTTAGTGTTTTCCTGGATCAAGGCGGGGACAAATGGATGGGATATGTTGCTATAGTCGCGAAAAAGTGGAAAAACCTTTGATTATTCGGGCTCTTTAAGTAAATTTTAGGCAAATAAATCGCAAATTATATGCCAGTGTTAAATTTACATAAATTGAACATTGAATTAAATTGTCATTACGGCGAAACAATTTTTGATGTCGCTATTAGAAATTCAGTTCCACTTGCTGAATCATGCGGAGGCAGTAAAATTTGTGGGCACTGTCGTGTTGTTGTAATTCAAGGAGCTGAAAATTTATCAAAGCCAGATTCTGAAGAAGCCAAATTGATGCAAGAGAAAAAATTCCTTGATAATGAACGCCTCGCATGTTCAGCGAAAATTTATGGCGATGTTAAAATCACAACATCTTACTGGTGATGAGCAAAATAACTCTTGCGGTTGGTAAAGGCTTTTCCGGTGAAATTTTTAGATATGAAATTGATAGTGAATTTAATGTCGGTGAGATGATTAAGAAATTCGTTAATGATATTTACCACGGTGGTAGAGATGTAAAGGATTTTGTGCTTTTTAATTTGTCTCAAGGTTTTGAATATAAAACCGATGAAACATTTGCAGGCACAGGAACAAAAAACGGAGATATAGTTTTGTTAATTGATTTACGAGAAAGTTAAAACAAAATTCCGATGGTAGATGAGATTTAAAAAGCATATCTTCATCTGCACAAACACTCGTCCGCCTGATCATCCTCGGGGATCATGCGGTAGAAAGGGAGCAGAGGATTTGTTAAACAAGTTCAGAAAAAAAGTCGCAGAGATCGGTTTAAATAAATATGTTCGCGTTAATTCCGCAGGTTGTCTTGATGCCTGTGAATACGGACCGAGCTTGGTAATTTATCCAGAGGCAATTTGGTATGGCAGAGTTAATGAAAACGATATAGATAAAATTGTAAATGAGCACTTGTTGGAAGGAAAAGTGATTGAGGAACTTTTGATTTATGATGAAAAATTTAAGCCGGAACTAATGAAGGTCTCAAAGATTGAACCGTTGAAAGATATCCAAGAACAATCTGGGGAATAAAATATGGCGGTTAAATCTCAATTTGCAAAGGAAACAACACAAGACAAGAAGAAAAGGGTTCGTAAGATCATAAATGTCTTGAAAAAACTTTATCCAGATGCGAAAACTCATCTTAGGTTTTCCAATCCGCTTGAACTTCTCGTTGCGACTATACTTGCAGCGCAGTGCACAGATGAGAGAGTTAACAAGGTCACAGAATATCTTTTCAAAAAATATCGCACCGCCCATGATTATGCCGACGCAGATCTCAAAGTTCTTGAACAAGAGATAAAACCGACAGGATTTTACAGAAATAAAGCAAAAGCGATCAAAAATTGTTGTAAGGTCCTTGTTGAAAAATATGATGGTCGTGTCCCAGATACGCTTGAAGAACTTGTTGATCTACCTGGTGTTGGCAGGAAAACGGCAAATGCTGTTCTTGCGAACGCCTTCGGAAAACAAGGAATAATAGTTGATACACATCTTAAAAGAGTCACCACACGACTTGGGCTTGTAAAGAGCAAGGATCCAGATAAAATTGAGTTTGAACTTATGGAAATAGTCCCGAAAAATAGTTGGACTCTTTTTTCCAACATAATTGGTGAGCATGGAAGATATGTTTGCGAGGCAAGAAAGCCAAAGTGTTCCATCTGTAAAATTAGCAAGCTTTGTCCATCGGCAAAGGTGTGAATTTATAATTAAAACAAAATTCGTTTAAAATGAGAGAAATAACCATTGCACATAGCCCGGATTCAGATGACGCATTTATGTTCTATGCTTTAGTAAACAACAAAATTGATACCGGCGATCTAAAATTCATAAATATTTTAAACGATATTGAAACTTTGAACCGGAAGGCTTTTGAAGGTGCTTACGATGTGACGGCGATATCCTTTCATGCTTATGCTTATGTTTCAGATAAATATATGCTTCTTCCGTGCGGTGCGAGCATGGGGATTGGTTATGGACCAATTTTGGTTTCAAAAAAGCAATTTGAATTAAATGATTTAAAGAAATTAACAGTTGCGGTTCCAGGGACATTAACAAGTGCTTTTTTGGTATTGAAAATTTTTGAGCCAGATGTTAAGTATAAAGTGGTTCAGTTTGATAAAATAATAGATGCTGTTTTGAACGATGAGGTCTCTGCTGGGCTTTTGATTCATGAAGGGCAATTGACATATTCAAAATCTGGTCTTGTTAAAATAATTGATCTCGGCGAATGGTGGTATAAAGAAACTGGTTTGCCACTTCCTTTGGGAGGGAATGCCGTAAGGAAAGGCCTTGATGAGCAGTTGATCAAGCGAATTTCAAAATATCTTTATGAAAGTATAAAATTTGCACTTGAAAATAGAGCCCAAGCGCTTGGATACGCATTACAATTTGCAAGGGGAATGGACGATAATCTTGCAGATAAATTTGTTGGAATGTATGTAAACGAATTGACGCTTGATTATGGCGAAAGCGGAAGAAGAGCAGTTCAATTGTTTCTTGACATCGGCTTTGAAAGGGGATTGATACCGAGAAAAGTCAAAGTTGAATTCGCAGATTAACAAAATTTGGTTGATAAATGATTGAAAAGTTGAAAAAATTAGCTGAAAAAAATCCCAAAACTATAATTGGGTTGATGTCAGGAACATCGGCAGATGGAGTTGATGTCGCAGTGATAGAAGTTTTAAACAGTGGACGACAAACAAAGGTAAAAACCATTGGCTGGCGAACATTTGATTTTGAAAGCGATCTAAAAAATATGATCTTAAGAAATTCACAACCTGAATCAAGCAGGGTTGATGAAATTTGTAGGTTAAACTTTTTGCTTGCTCATGTTTACGCTGATTCAATCTTCAAGACTCTTGATGATCTTGGAATGAAAATAACCGATGTTGATCTAATAGGTTCGCATGGTCAGACGGTACAGCATTTGCCTGTTGGGGTTGAAATGTTTGGTTATAAGGTCAAAGCGACGCTTCAAATAGGTGATCCTGGGGTTATCGCTAAGTTAACGGGGGTTCCAACTGTTGGAAACTTTAGGGTCGGGGATGTGGCTTTAGGTGGGGAAGGTGCTCCGCTCGTTCCTTATTTTGATTATCTTGTCTTCTCTTCAAGTGATTTAAATAGATTAGTTCTTAACATTGGAGGAATTGCCAATTTTACAATTTTGAAAAGAAATTGCGATGTTGAAGATGTGGTTGCTTTTGATACTGGACCTGGAAATATGGTCGTTGATGCCCTTGTAAGGATATTTTTCAATCGTGATTACGACAAAGATGGAGAGATTGCAAGAAGTGGAAAGGTTTCGGATGATTTGCTTCAAAAGATGATGGAGCATCCGTTCATCACAAAAAAACCACCGAAATCAACGGGGCGGGAGGAATTTGGATCATCTTTTGTCAGTCAAGTTTTAAAATGGGGGGCGGAACTTTCGCTTTCACCTGCTGATATAATCGCAACCGCAACTGAGTTCACCGTCTATGCGATATTTAAAAATTATGAGCTCTTCATAAAACCAAATACCGAGATAAACGAAGTAATTGTAAGCGGTGGCGGAGCAAAAAATAAATTTATGCTTAACTCGTTAGAGAAATACTTCAAAGTCCCAGTTCGTATAACTGATGAGTTTGGAGTTTCATCGGATGCCAAGGAAGCAATTTGCTTCGCTGTTTTTGCAAATGAGACAGTGATGGGTAATCCAATTAACATAACTTCGGTCACCGGCGCAAGAAGTAGAACGGTTCTTGGAGGAATTTATTTTTAAAATTTTAACTCAGAAAAACGCTTTTTCCCGAGGACGAAGTGCTCTATCACGATGCTTCCTTTAAAGATGAGGTTGTTATCTATTTTTCTCATTTTTATGTTTTTGCGGTTTTCAATTCTCTTTTTTATCCATTTGTGTTGCTTAAGCCAAAAGTCAAGGTGTGCTTTGAATACTGCGATGAAATCGCCAAAGTTCCCTTTAAAGAGGAAAACGAAAGCTGATAATATGTCAAATAAAAGACGCAATGGGATTACGAAAAGAAGCTCAATAAGTGCTAAGTTTTTCTCAAGCATTATCAAACTATTCCTGTAATTGAAAAAAGTTTTCTTTGGGTTTGTTTTCGGCAAAGTCCCACCGCCTACATGGTAAACGACGCTTTGGGGAATGCAAAAGATTTTATATCCGTGAAGGTTCGCTCTCCAACAGAGATCAATTTCTTCCATATGGGCAAAAAAATCTTCATCAAGGAAGCCAATTTCATCAAGAAATTTTTTTCTGATCACCATACAAGCACCAGTTGCCCAAAAAACTTGTTTTATTTCGTCATATTGTCCAAGATCTTCTTCACAATAATTAAAAATTCTTCCGCGGCAGAATGGATAGCCAAGTTTATCTATGAAACCACCACTTGCTCCTGCGTATTCAAATCGGTTTCTTTCAAAATAAGATAAAAGCTTGGGTTGGCAAGCAAATACATCTTTGTTTTCTTCCATAAAGTTTATGATCGGATTCAACCAATTAGGGGTGACTTCAATATCTGAGTTTAGAAGCACGACATATTCTCCACTTGCAAATTTAACAGCCCTGTTGTATCCTCCGCAAAAGCCGTAATTTTTATCAAAAGTTATAAGTTTTACATTTTTGAAATTTTCTTTAACGAAATTGGCACTTCCATCTGTTGAGCCGTTGTCGGCGACGATGACCTCAAGATTAGGATAATTCGTTTGTATGACCGTTGGCAGAAATTCTGCGAGGAAATGCTTCGTGTTCCAATTTAGTATGATTACGCTTACCTTCGGCTGGGACATCAAGTGAAGTTTTTAATAAAATTTAAATCAAGCGCACTGTAAAAACAAAATTGTTATTTATCCGCAGTTTGATTAAATTTAATCCGTGATGAAAAACTTTTTTCGCTACATAGCTTTCTGGATTTTTCAAGTGAAAAATTTTCCGGGAAGAAACACATTAAGAAAAATTATGGAAGCAAATTTGAAGGGAAGCTGTGTGTTTTGTAAAATTGTGAGAGGCGCGGAGAGAGCCGAAATTCTTTACGAAAATGAACATGCGCTTTCAATTCTTGATATCAATCCGATTAATTTTGGACATGCACTTGTAATTCCAAAAGAGCATTATGAAAACTTTTTATCTTTGCCCGAGGAAATATACTTTGATCTTTTAAAGGCTGTTAAAATTGTTTCGCAAGCGATCATGGATTCAATAGAGCCGAAACCTGAGGGATTTAATATCTTATCAAACAATGGCTTTGTCGCTGGGCAAAGAATATTCCATTTTCATTTTCATATAATCCCAAGGTATTCTGGCGATGGATTGAAGTATAAACCTGTCGTAAAAAGATACGCAAAGGGCGAGTTTGAAAGATATGCGAGTTTAATAAGACAAAAAATAAATGAAACCAAAATTCAAGTAACTTAGCAGGAGGTAAAAAGTTATGCCATACGAAAGATTAGTGCCACCTTCAGAAGGAGAAAAAATAACAGTCAAAGACGGAAAATTACATGTGCCAGATAATCCAATAATTCCGTTTATTGAGGGAGACGGGACAGGACCTGATATATGGAGAGCTGCTCAAATGGTATTTGACGCCGCAGTTGAAAAGGCATATGGAGGGAGAAGAAAAGTCGTATGGTTTGAAATCTACGCTGGTGAAAAAGCAAATAAAGTTTACAATCGCGAGATATGGCTTCCAGATGATACGCTTGAAGCAATCAAAGAACATATAATTGCTATCAAAGGACCTCTGACAACACCAGTTGGAGGAGGAATTAGAAGTTTAAATGTCACATTAAGACAAGTTCTTGATCTATATGCGTGCGTCAGACCTGTTAAGTATTATGAAGGTGTTCCAAGCCCGATGAAACGACCTCAGGATGTTAATGTGGTTATTTTCAGAGAGAATACCGAAGATGTCTATGCTGGGATTGAATGGAAAATGGGATCAGCTGAAGCTTTGAAGATGATTGATATACTTGATAGGGAGTTTGGGATCAAGGTTAGGAGAGATTCTGGTATCGGTGTTAAGCCGATGTCGGAATTTGGTTCAAAGCGACTTGTCAGAAAGGCGATAAAATACGCAATTGAAAATGGACGAAGGAGCGTAACACTTGTTCACAAAGGAAATATAATGAAGTTTACAGAAGGTGCTTTTCGTGAATGGGGATACCAAGTTGCGCTTGAAGAGTTCAGAGAATATGTTATAACTGAAGACGAACTAAACAAAGATTACGGAGGGAAACAGCCAGATAGCAAAATCGTTATCAAAGATAGAATTGCTGATAATATGTTTCAACAGTTGATCACAAGACCGGCTGAATATGATGTCATAGCAACGCCGAATCTAAATGGAGATTACCTTTCGGATGCCGCAGCTGCGCTTGTTGGAGGACTTGGGATTGCGCCTGGTGGAAACATAAGTGATTTTTACGCTGTATTTGAAGCAACTCATGGAACTGCACCTAAATACGCAGGACTTGATAAGGTGAATCCAGGTTCCGTTATTCTTTCTGGCGTTATGATGTTTGAATACATTGGATGGAAAGAGGCAGCTAAATTGATTGAATATGGATTGGAAGAAACGATAAAGCAAAAATATGTCACATATGATTTCGCAAGGCAGATGGAAGGAGCTATTGAAGTTAAGACAAGTGAATTTGCTCAAAAGATGGTTGAAAACATGATGAAGTGCGATTTAGAGGAAGTTTTATCAGCGAAGTGATAAAATAATTGGTGGCCAAATTTGAAGGATATAATTTTGCGAGCTGAAAACATACATAAAATCTTTTGGCTCGGTAAAAATGTTAAAATTCATGTCTTGAAAGGTATAGATCTTGAAATTGAAAGAGGAGAAGTGGTTGCGGTGGTAGGTGCTTCTGGAGCTGGGAAGAGCACACTTCTTCATATTCTTGGAGCTCTGGACAGACCAACCGATGGAAAGGTTTTCGTTAACGGAGTTGATGTTTTCCAAATGAACGATGTTGAACTGGCTAAATTTAGGAATAAAAAAATTGGTTTTGTGTTTCAGTTTCATCATCTTTTGCCGGAATTCACCGCAATTGAAAATGTTGCAATGCCAGCAATGATAGCAGGTAAAAGGTTTGAAGAAGTTAAAGGCAGGGCTTATGAGCTTTTAAAGGAGGTCGGTCTTGCAGATAGAATAGAACATAAGCCATCAGAGTTGTCCGGTGGTGAACAGCAAAGGGTTGCTGTTGCGCGAGCATTGATGAATTCTCCTGAGATAGTTCTTGCGGATGAACCATCAGGAAACCTTGATAGTAAAAACGCAGAAGCACTTCATGATTTAATTTTTGAACTTAATGAAAAACATGGTCAAACATTTATAATTGCAACGCACAACGAAAAACTTGCAGAAAGAGCCGATAGAATTGTGAAAATAGTTGATGGAAAAATACAAGAAGTCGTGACAGCAAAATAAAATTCAAAACAAAAAGATAAGAACAATGAAAAAGGAAGTTAAAATCGTTCTCGCTGGTTTGACAGCTCTTGGAGTTGGACTTGCGGTCGGATATATGATCGCAAACTGGTTGATTAACGATTTGATGAAAGAAATATCGGTTGATTTAGATGAGGAAGAGGTAGCAAGCGAGCTTCATCAACAGGTGGAGGAGGAATCGTAAAAATTGAGATTTGAAAATTTGCGGTGTTTAGATTTGAACTCGTAGCAGTTGATACGAAAAGTTCCGCACGCGCTGGGTTGATCTACACCGATCATGGTGTCGTTGAGACGCCAGTTTTCATGCCTGTCGGCACTCAAGGAACTGTTAAGGCAGTTGAACAGAGAGAATTGATTGAAATAGGTGCGAAGTTAATACTTGGAAACACATACCATCTTTATTTAAGACCTGGAACTGATGTTATCCTTAAAGCTGGAGGATTACATAGGTTTATAAGCTGGGAAAGAGGAATTTTAACTGATAGTGGAGGATTTCAAATTTTTAGTCTGGCTCAGTTCAGAAAAATTTCAAAGGATGGGGTGAAATTTCAATCTCATATTGATGGTTCGTATCATTTTTTTACTCCTGAAAGCGTTGTTGAGATTCAACGAATACTTGGTTCAGATATAATGATGTGTCTTGACGAGTGCACACCTTATCCGTGTGATTACGATTATGCCTTAAAATCAAATCAACTAACAATTGAATGGGCAAAAAGAGCAAGAGAAAAATTTGACAAAACGCAACCACTTTATGGACATAGTCAGGCAATCTTTGGGATCGTTCAAGGAAGTGTCTATCCAGAAATAAGAGCTAATAGTGTTGAAGAACTTTTAAAACTTGATTTTCATGGTTATGCTATAGGTGGGCTTGCGGTTGGTGAACCTGTTGATATAATGTATCAGATAACTGAGTTTACAGCTTCGCTTTTACCTTGGGATAAACCGAGATATCTTATGGGCGTGGGAACGCCTGAAAACATACTTGAGTCAATCTCTCGGGGGGTTGATATGTTTGATTGCGTGATACCGACGCGAAATGGAAGAAATGCAACACTTTACACAAGGAATGGGAAATTCAGCATAAAAAACTCAATTTACAAAGACGACTTCACGCCTGTTGATCCTGAATGCGATTGTTATACTTGCAAAAACTTCACGAGAGCCTACCTCCGTCATCTTTTTAACGCTGATGAAATACTTGCGCTTCAACTTGCCTCAATTCATAACCTTGCTTTTTATCTTTGGCTCGTCAAGGAAGCAAGAAATCATATCATAAAAGGGGATTTTTTTGAGTGGAAAGAAAGCCTAATCAAGCGAATGCGTGAAGGTGTAAAAGTTGAAAAATAACCTTTAAGTGAGATGATGAATGTTGCGACATGCTAAAATGAAAATTTGTGGCTATTTTGACCTCCAAGACTTACAAAAATTAAAAAAATTTAAAAATTTTTTGTTTGGCATAAAAGTTGTGATAACTTATTTTGCGTTTTTGCTGATAAGTTGAAAAATTAAATTATAGGTGCAAAAATGAAACTAAAAGCAACGGCTTTATTAATTCTTTTGATTTTACCACTCGTTCTTTTAGCTCAACCAAAGGCGTATATCAAAATTGAAGGTATGTCTCCATATCGCCTCCAGCAGGAAAGGGGCATTACAAATCTTGATTCCATATCAACTGGGCTTTCCGTTGTTGGTACTGGAACTGTGGTATGGCTTTCTGGATGGGATGTTTCTGGAGATACTACTTTTAAAGTAGCGTCATCATATTCGTGGTCGCTTATAGGCAAACCAACAGGTTCTAATGCTGTTCTTTCAAGCACAAATACGCAATGGACAACTTTCGTGCCCGATGTTAAAGGAACATATCAAATAAGACTTGTAGCGGGTGGAGATGACACAACAATCACAATTATAGCAGCTGACTATACTGGGGTTAATTGGAAAGATATTTCTGGAGCAGCTCTTAACTGTGCAACCTGCCATAAGAGCGCAACTCCTGAAATTTACTCAAAGTGGAAGTCATCAAAGCATGCGACTATGTTTGAGCGTGCAATGAATGGTCAGGTTGTCCCGACTGTTTGGACTCCAGAAAGATGTGGAAGATGTCATACAACTGGCTATAATACCATGGCAAATAACAAAGGGTATGATGATGTCGCAAGACAAGTTGGATTTGACTGGAGTCAATGGAGACCACCAAGGCCAGGTTTATATGATTCATTACTAACAACTGATAAAAAAGGATTGAGCTTAGTTGCGACAATCGGTTGCGAAAGCTGTCATGGTCCGTATAATCCATCTCACTTTGGAGCAGGAACTCAGCCTGAAACGATGAGTTCGGAAGTTTGTGCACAATGTCACAATCAACCATGGAGATATAATGAGTATGTCCAGTGGGAATATTCAGGACACTCACGTGGACCATGGTCAACTACATTTAGAACTTCACCTGCTGGACCAATTCAACCAGGACAATACAATCTTAACGCTTGTGTCCGTTGCCATGATGGCGCTGCGTTTGTAAGTTTTGTCAGAAACGAATCTTTTGATAACAGAGCAGCAACAGGTTATAGCAGAATTAAACTCACATCTATAACTTGCCAAACCTGCCACGATCCACACTCAGGTGAATTAAGAGAAGCTCCAGTATCAGCAGACACGCTTGGTAACGGATTTAATTATTCGCAAATTAACCTTGGTAAAGGAAAGATTTGCTTTAATTGCCACAAATATCGCAGAGGCGCATTAACTTATGTTAATACAACAGCTTTAAGTGGCACTTGGGGTCCACACTACAGGGGTGCAGCAGATGTTTACCTTGGTCAAAATGGTTATACTTGGGGTGAAACAGTTCCAAGCAGTGTTGCTCACCGTCTCATTGAAAATTCTTGTGTCGGTTGCCATATGTCAGCAACCCCAGACACAGGACATGTTGCAAGAGATAAAATTGGTGGACATACTTGGAAAATGACATATATAGCTCCTGATGGTAAAAGATATGATAACATTACTGGATGTGTGCAATGCCACACTGGAATCACGAAATTTGATGATATCATGGCAGGTTATGATTATGATATGGATGGTACGCTTGAACCATTTACCAAGGAAGTTGAAGGTCTTACTGAAATGCTTGCAAGAGCACTTCCGCCAAGAGGACAACCTACGGTTGATTGGGCACAGATAAGAACTGATCCCGACTCCGTTAGACTGAAGCAAGCTTTCTGGAACTATTTGTATGTCTATAGAGATAGAAGCTATGGTATCCACAATCCGAAGTATGTCGTGAGATTATTACAACTTTCAATAAGCAAATTAACAGGCATTGAATTCCCAACACCAGATATGCCTGTTAAGTTTGAACTATATCAAAACTATCCAAACCCATTCAACCCAAGCACAAAGATTGGATTTGCTTTGCCGAAAGATGCGAGAGTTAAACTTGAAGTATTTAATGCTCTTGGTGAAAGAATCGCTGTCTTGAAAGATGAATACATGAGGGCTGGTGTTCATACCGTTGAATTCAACGCGAGAGGACTTGCAAGTGGAGTTTACTTCTATAGATTAACGGCTGATGATTTCGTCGCGACGAAGAAGATGTTGTTGATCAAGTAATGAAGTCGTAAAGGTTGAAAGTGAAAGGGCAGGCAGTATGCCTGCCCTTTTTTTATTCCCAATTTCTTATCCCAGCGTCATCAATTATTGTTTTTACCAACTTTGGTAACTCAGGTTTTGATTCTTTAATTTTAAATGCTTTTGAAAGTCGCTCCTTCGCTATTTTTATGACATCATCTCTATCTGTGTAAAAAACAGCAATTTGTTCCCCAGATTCAACTTTGTCTCCGACCTTCTTTTTTAAAACGATCCCAGCTTTTGGATCAATAATATCATCTACTTTTGTTCTTCCAGCTCCGAGCATAACCGAGACCAGCCCAATTTCCAAGGCGTCAATTTCATAGATATAACCATCAAACATGCTTTTAATTTCAATTGAATGCTTGGGAAGCGGATATTTTTCGGGATTTTCAATATAGCTTGTATCTCCACCTTGTTTTTTTACAAGTTGAATAAATTTTTCATAAGCTTCGCCTGAATGAACTGCTTTTTTAGCAATTTTTATTCCATCTTCTATAGAATTCGCTTTTCCACCAAGCATTATCATAGCTCCAGCGAGAACATAGGTGACATACATCAGGTCTGGTACATCATAACCGCGTAGACACTGAATTGATTCAACAACTTCAAGCCAGTTTCCAACTGCATATCCAAGTGGTTGGTTCATATCCGTTATAAACGCAATTACTTTTTTACCAAAGTTTTTCCCTATTGTGAAGAGAGTTTGCGCAAGTTGAAGAGATTTTTCATATTCCTGCATGAAAGCTCCTTGCCCCGTTTTCACATCAAGGACAAGAGCATCAATCCCTTCAGCAAGCTTTTTGCTCATTATGCTTGCTGAAATCAAAGGTATTGATTCAACAGTTGCTGTAACATCACGAAGGGCGTAAATTTTCTTATCTGCAGGTGCAATTTCTTTTGTTTGACCTATCATGACAAGACCAATTTCAGAAATAACTCTTTTATATTCGTCAATGGAAAGATTTGTCCTAAAGCCAGGGATTGACTCCAATTTGTCAAGAGTTCCACCTGTATGACCAAGTCCGCGACCCGAAATCATCGGCACAGGAATACCTACCGACGCGACAATCGGCGCAAGAATTAGCGAGACCTTATCACCAACTCCGCCAGTTGAATGCTTATCAACCTTTATACCTGGGACATCTGATAAATCAACAACCTGTCCAGAGTTTAACATTATTTCAGTAAGATAAGTTGTCTCTTCAAAATCCATTCCTTGAAAATATACCGCCATCAAAAAAGCGGACATTTGATAATCGGGAATTGTTCCATTTAAATAGCCATTAACGATGAATAAAATTTCATCTCGTGTTAATCTTTTACCATCTCTTTTTCTGCGGATGATTTCCTGAGGTAGCATTTTTGGTATGAATTTGTTTTTAAATTTTTTGGAGTATTTCAATTGCTATATGATACTTTTTAAATGGTGGGAGAAGATAAACTCCTTGAACAAGTGATTTCGCCTCTTTTAAAAATTGTGCTGAGATTTCAATCCCTATTTTCCCAGCATCATCACGGGCAAGGAAAAGTTTCTCGCGAACCCAATCTGGAATGTTGATTCCAGGAACCTCGTTATGGAGAAACTCGGCGTGTTTATAGCTTCTCAAAGGTAAAATTCCAAGCATTACGGGAATTTTTAAATGTTCAATTTTTTTCATAAAAAGTTCAAGTGTTTTCATTTCATATAATGGCTGTGTGAATACAATTTGAGCACCTGCCTCAACTTTTTGTTCAAGTCGCGAAATTTCATAATCAAGATTTTGACTTGTTGGATTTGTTGCACATGCTATTAAAAAATTCGTTGGCTCATTGATTGTATTTCCCATTGCGTCCAGACCGTGGTTCATGTTTTTCAAAATTTTTATAAGCCCAATTGAGTCAACATCTAAAACGGTTGTGGCATGTGGGAAATCACCTATTTTTGCGGGATCTCCAGTTATGGCAAGTATGTTTTTTATCCCGAGAGCCCACGCTCCAAGAAGCAACCCTTGTAATCCGATCAAGTTTCTGTCTCTACAGGCGATGTGAGTGATGGTTTCAATTTCAGCTTTCGTTTGGACAAGATGAGATATTGCAACAGGATCCATTCTAAATCTTGCTCTTGCTCCATCTGTTATGTTTACTGCGTCAATTCCATTTTGCTTTAAATACTTCGCTCCTTCAATCACAGAACTCATATCAAGCCCGCGCGGGATATCAAGTTCAACAGTCGTTAAAAATTTTTTCCCGATCTTTTTTGAAAATTCGGAAATTCTATCTTCTGATATTATCTCTTGCGCTTTGAGCTCGTTTATATATTGTGCTTTCTCGCTATCAGATTCTTTTATTTTTATGTTAATTTTTGCTCTTTTCAATTTTAAATGGCTTACTGCATTCGCAATTGCTTTGATATGTGAAGGTGTTGAACCGCAACAAGCACCGATTATTTTAACTCCAGCTTCAACGAGTTGCTTGGCGTAGGTTGCAAGGTATTCGGGACTTGCATGATAAACGGAGCGTCCATCAACGAGAGTTGGAATTCCCGCAGCAGGTTGAGCAGAAAGAATTACATCATCTTGATACATTGCTTTTATAATTGAAAACATCCTCTGCGGTCCAACCGTGCAGTTTGAACCAACAACTGTTACACCTTTTTCTTTTATGTGTTTTACGACCTCAATCGGGAAATCTGTCGCAAGGATTGCCCCATCTTCTGGAAATGTCTTCTGCGCAATGATTGGGATTTCGTTAGATATTTCTTTTACTGCTTCAATTGCCGCATCAAGCTCGTTTAAGCTAACAAATGTCTCAAGGATTATAAGATCAACGCCTGATGAAATTAAAATTTCCGCTTGCTCTTTAAATACATCCTTGACCTGCTGAATTTTTATTTTTCCAAGCGGTTCAAGTAATTTTCCTGTTGGACCGATTGAGCCAGCAACATATACATTTTCCCCAGCAACCGACTTGGCTATTTCAACTCCAGATTTGTTAATTTCTTTAATTTTATCTTGAAGGTGATAAAACTCAAGCCGAAACCTATTCGCATCAAATGTATTTGTTTCAATTATTTCCGCTCCTGCTTCAATATATTCACGGTGGATCCTTGCAACTATATCGGGATTTAATATATTGTGGATACATCTCGGTTGCTCATGGTATTCATAAAGATCAAGCATTGTCCCCATTGCACCATCACAGATTATAGGTCTATCATCTTGTAATCTTTCCAGAAATGACCTTTTCATTTTTTTATAAAATTTATTTTACAGATCCACCTCCGCTTCTATCACACGCCAGAGTTGCTGACAGGGAAATTTATTATAGTAAAGTGATTTGCTAAGTATAATTGAATCAATCCCCCAGCTTTCAAACTCCATAAGTTTTTTCAAATCGTTGTATCCATTTAACTCACCTTCAGCGGTTATTTTTATGTTGGTTTTTTCAGCCAAATTTTTAAGTGCCTCAAAATTTAGCGTTTCATCTTCGTTAACATCATGATAAATGATCCTTTCAATTCCAAACTCCATTACTTCTTTTGCAATTTCTATCGCACTTAGATTAAAATCGGCCACATATCCATTTTTTGCTTCAATTAACAGTGCGATTCTCGTTGAGCTTAATTCGTTTACAATTTCCTTTAAAAGCTTAGGGGTTTTAAGTATCACGGCATCAAGTGCAATTCTTAAGGCGCCGCAATCAATCGCAAGTTTTATGTTTTCATAGTCTTTTAAGCCACCGCTTAACATTATTGGTATATCAACAGCATCAACGATTTTTTTTATGGTTTCAAGGTTTTGCAATTTTCCAGAAATTTTTGCATCAGTATCAACGACATATAAAGTTTTCGCATTTTCCTTCCTCCATATTTTCGCAACTTCTACAGGATCGTCTGGATAAGATTTTGGACTTTCTGGCAATCCTTGAATGATGCGCGCACATTTTCCACTCTTTATTTCAATTGTCGGTATTACAAGGATCATCTCATCTTTGCTCCTTAATTATGCTTGACTAAATTTATTGAAAATCGCCACCTTTTTCAAGGAAAAATCTTTTTAGAAAAGTTGTTTTAACATGGTGAAAACTTCATTGGGCTTTGAATAAGTAGCGCGAAATTTGACTTTTATTTTTCAAAGTATTAAATTAGGAGTGTATTTATCCTAATTTAAAAACAAACTTGGTGATCGTTAAAAATGTATAAGGCAATTTTTCTGTTTTTAGTTTTCATCACATCTTTTGTTTTCGGTCAAAACGCAATATTAAAAGGGGTAGTTAAGTTCGTCGGCGAAGCTCCAAAACCAAGGTTAATAAGTATGAAAGCCGACAGACAATGCGATGCACTTCATAGTGGCAAGCAGCTTCCAGCAGAAGATATCGTTGTTAACCAAAATAAAACATTAAAATGGGTTTTTGTGTATGTGAAGGAGGGAGTGAAAGGAAAATATAATCCACCTGCGGAGCCAGTTGTTCTTGATCAACAAGGTTGCTGGTATCATCCACATGTTTTTGGAATAATGGTTGGACAAAAGCTTGAGATAAGAAACAGCGATCCATTGCTTCATAATGTTCACGCAACACCGAAAAAGAATAAACCATTTAACATTGGACAGCCTGTAAAGGGGATGAAAAGTTATTATACTTTTACAACTCCTGAAATTATGGTTCCTTTCAAATGTGATGTTCATCCTTGGATGAGCGCATATGCGGGTGTTCTTGATCATCCGTTTTATTCGGTTACGAATGATAAAGGAGAATTTGAAATTAAAAATCTTCCGCCTGGAACATATATAATTGAAGCATGGCATGAGAAACTCGGGACGCAAACTCAAACAGTAACTGTGAAGGCGGGTGAAGTTAAAACGATTGAATTTACCTTTGAGAGAAAAAAATAAACTTAAGGGTTAAAAGTCATGTTTCAGCGACAAAGTAGGTTTCATGGTTTGTTGTTTATATTTTTCTTCGTTATTGGTATAATTGCGAGTATATGGGTAGTTATTAGAAACGGATGGTGGCTTCCAGAGCTTGCGTCGGATAGAGAAACGATTGATAAAATTTTCGTAACTATATTTATCATTGCGGGTATTTTATTTATTTTGAGCGAACTGGTCCTCTCTTACTTCGTTTTTAAGTACGCTGGTGAGCCAGGGCGTAAGGCTTTTTACCTTCCAGGAAACACGAAAAAAGAAATTTTATGGTCAATACTTCCAGGAACAATCGTTGTTATAATTCTTGAGATAAGCGCTGAATTTCTCGGCGGAGCTTCTATATGGGGAAAAATTCATGGTGAAGTTCCCAAAGATGCGTTTCTTGTTGAAATAACAGGAGAACAGTTTGCGTGGAGCATAAGATATCCAGGACCTGACGGTAAATTTGGAAAAACAGATCCAAAACTTATTTCATACGATAATCCATTAGGCATTGATATAAGCGATGAGTCAGCTAAAGATGATATAGTTTTTCCAGCAGGTCAAGGGGTTATGTATCTACCATTGAATCATCCTGTTGTCTTCCTAATAAAATCAAAAGATGTAATTCATAGCCCTTATTTGCCGAATTTTAGAGTTAAGCAGGATGCGGTTCCAGGGATGACCACAAGAACTTGGTTTATCCCGAAAAAAGAAGGTGAATTTGAACTTGCATGTGCCGAGCTATGTGGACTTGGACATTATAGAATGAAATTACCGGTTATAGTTGAACCGATGGAGAAAGTGCAAGAATGGTTAAGTCAACAAACACCGGCGGGCGACATTTATTATTAAAAAATTAATGGAGCTCATACAGATGAAGCATGAACATACTGTAGCTGAAGTCCATCATAAGGAAAATTTCATAACTAAATATATATTCAGCACCGATCATAAAACAATAGCAAAGCAATATCTTATCACTGGGATTGCATGGGGATTTATAGGGATGGTTTTATCATGGTTTATGAGATTACAACTTGCTTATCCAAATCAGCCGATTCCATTTCTTGAAAAGATCCTTGGGAAATGGGCAGAAGCTGGGATTTTGAAGCCGGAGTTTTATGCTGCGCTAATAACGATGCATGGGACGATAATGGTATTTTTCTTATTAACAGCTGGCTTAAGTGGGACATTTTCAAATTATTTAATTCCATTGCAGATAGGTGCAAGAGATATGGCTTTCCCAGTTCTAAATATGCTTTCTTACTGGGTATTTTTCGCTGCTTCGGTTGTAATGTTGGCTTCTTTCTTTGTTCAAACAGGACCTGCTGGCGCTGGTTGGACAATGTATCCGCCATTAAGTGCTTTAAAAAATGCTATTCCTGGTTCTGATGTTGGGACGACTCTTTGGCTTGTGAGTATGGCTTTATTTATTGTTTCGTCTTTGCTTGGTGCTTTGAATTATATTACAACTACATTGAACTATAGAACTGTTGGACTGTCTATGTGGCGATTGCCTATAACGGTTTGGGGTATGTTTATAACTGCAATTTTGGGGTTGCTTGCTTTCCCAGTTTTGCTTGCAGGCGCGATAATGTTGATTTTTGATCGTGAATTTGGGACGAGCTTTTTTGTCCCAAGTGGACTTGTTCTCGGTGGACAACCGGTTCAACATGAGGGCGGAAATCCAATTTTATGGCAACATCTTTTCTGGTTTTTAGGACATCCGGAAGTTTACATTGTTTTGCTTCCCGCAGTTTCACTTGTTGGTGAAATCTTGGCAACAAATGCAAGAAAACCGCTTTTCGCATATAAAGTTTCAGTTGCCTCTCTGATTGGCATTGGTGCTTTGAGCATGATCGTTTGGGGGCATCATATGTATGTAAGTGGTATGAATCCAATCCTTGGTGAAGTTTTTGTCATAACTACGCTTGCGATATCTTTCCCAACGGCAATTCTTATATTTAATTATCTTGTGACAATATGGCGTGGAAATTTGCGGTTAACATCTGCGATGTTGTTTGCGCTTGGTTTTCTTGGTTTGTTTATTCCTGGTGCTTTGACAGGTGCTTTTCTTGCAACTGCACCTGTTGATATTCAACTTCATGATACTTATTTCGTCGTTGCTCATTTTCATTTCACAATGGCAACAGCTGCTACATTTGGTATGTTTGCAGGGGTTTATCATTGGTTTCCTAAAATGTTTGGGCGAATGATGAATGAAAAACTTGGTAAGATTCATTTCTGGGGCACATTTATAGGTGTGTATCTTATTTTCTTCCCGATGTTCTTCCAAGGTATAGCTGGGGTTCCGAGAAGATATTACTCATTCACTGAATATAATTTCACATCTCAATTTTTAGGCTTGAATAAATTCATTACAATTGCAGCTTTTATCGCTGGTGCAGTGCAAATTCTCTTCATTTTCAATTTCTTCTGGAGCATGTTTAAGGGTCCAAAAGCAGAAAAAAATCCGTGGAAAGCTAATACGCTTGAATGGCAAACCGATTCACCACCTCCCCACGGCAATTGGGATGGTGAACTTCCAGTTGTTTATCGTGGACCTTATGAATATAGTCCTCCTGGCGTTGAGGAAGACTATGTGCCTCAGACAGTTCCAATTAAGGCGGATTCCAAATGAAATCATTTTAAAATTAAAAGTTTGAATCTTTAAAAATGTATTCAAAAGCTTTACATCGCTTTTCGCTTTTAACGGCAGTGTTTACAGTATTCCTGATCGCCGTCGGTGCTTCTGTTACAAGCACGGGTTCAGGTGATGCAGTGCCTGATTGGCCACTTTCTTATGGGACGCTTTTTCCAAGAATGGTTGGTGGGGTTTTATATGAGCATGGACATCGGCTTGTTGCTGGGACAGTCGGAATTTTAATAACAATACTTATGATCTGGTTGTTAAAGAGTAAACAACCTAAATATGTTAAAGTCCTCGGAGTTATCGCCTTCATTTCTGTGACTTTACAAGCAATACTTGGTGGATTAAGAGTTCTTATTATTTCGGATCCTGAATTACAAGATACTGCTACAAGGATACTTTCAGTTAGCCATGTTGAACCAGTTAAAATAGCTGTTGCCATCGTTCATGCAACGCTTGCTGAGATAGTTCTTTGTATGACTTTTTTAATTTCTTTGTTTACATCAAGGGCTTGGAAAAATTTTGAAATTGAACGAATAAATACGGGATTTAAGATCGCAAGATTATATACTTTGACTTTTGTTTTTGCTTTTATTCAGCTCCTTCTTGGTGCACTTGTAAGGCATACTCAATCTGGAAGCATCATTCCTGATTTTCCTCTTTCATTTGGGAAAATAATACCGCCTTTTAACGATCTTCCTTATGATCCAAACGCACCTTTCCCAATTACTTATGCTGAACTTCAATTTAAAGTTGCTATACATTTCGCTCATAGAACTTGGGCATTTGTAGTAGCTGGAGTTGGAATTTATACATCTATCCTTGCTATAAGAAAAGGTGTTAAGATACTTGGAAATTTTGCGAGTTTATGGATTTTTTTAGTTGTTTTACAAATTTTACTCGGGGCTTTTGTCATATGGACTAAGCTTTCCGTCGTGGTTACAGTTTTGCATGTTGCAACAGGTGCAACACTTCTTGGGACGACGCTTATACTTGCTGTGCTGGGATGGAAAGGAGTAATAAGTTCCGTTGCTCTTGAACAAAGAGAGTTAATTCCCTCAAAATTGGGAGTTTAAATTTATGGTATTCCAAAAATTTTCAAAATTTTTCAAGGATTTTCTTCTCTTGATAAAACATCGCTTGACAACGCTTGTGGTATTTACGACCGGAATGGGATATTTGATCGCAAGGAAGGGAGAGATAGATTTATTAAACTTTGTAATCACAATTCTTGGAGTTTTCCTTGTTGTCGGTTCTGCGAATGCGATGAATCAAGTTTTTGAGCAAAAAGTTGATGGAATGATGAAAAGAACTGCCGGAAGACCTTTGCCAAGTAATAGAATGAAAAAAGAAACCGCAGTTTTAATTGCAGTTTTGATGTTAATTTTCGGAGAGTATATGCTTTACAAATTTGTAAATTCTATAAGCGCAATACTTGCGTTGATTGCTTTCATAATCTATGTTTTCGCTTATACTCCGTTAAAGAGGATAACTCCGTTTTGCACATTTATCGGCGCTATTCCAGGAGCAATTCCGCCTGTTATCGGTTGGACTGCGGTAAGGGGACAAATAGAGTTAGGAGCGATTATTTTGTTTGGGATTCAATTTATATGGCAATTTCCACATTTTTGGTCAATTGCTCTCTTGTGCAAATCTGATTATGAAAGAGCTGGCTTCAAAGTGTTGCCGTCTTCTAATGATAGAGTGACGGCAATAAATCTTGTTATTTACACATTTATGCTTTTACCTATGGGATTGATGCCAACTATAGCTGGTTTTGCGGGGAAATATGCACTTGTTATTTCAATTTTAGTAGGAAGTTTATTTTTCCTTCAAACGCTTTCGCTTTTGAGGGAAAATTCAACACGCTCTGCGAAAAAAATCATGGTTATGGCTGAAATTTATCTTCCGTTAATTCTCGTCTTTCTTCTTATTGATAAAATTTAAAAACAATTCTTGAGGCAGTGAATTATGGTGAATGAAAAAAGAAGCATATCTTCAAATATAGATTCTGGAAAAATTTTTAACAACGGAGGTGCTGGGGGTGCTGGCGGGCATTCTTATTCATATGCCCTGCCAGTCAACCCTGCAAAATTTGGATTATGGTTATTTATAGCTGCGATAATTATGCTTTTTTCAGCCTTAACAAGCGCTTATATTGTAAGACATTCTGCTGGAAATTGGTTTGAATTTGAATTGCCCGTAATTTTCTGGTTTAACACTTTGATTTTGATATTAAGCAGTGTGACGATTCAAGTAAGTTATTTTAAGTTAAAAAATGGCGATCTTGTTGGATTTAAGTCATTTTTCTTGCTTTCGGCCTTGCTTGGTGTTTCTTTTTTGATTGGACAAATAATTGGTTGGAATCAACTCGCTAAGATGGGGGTTTATGTAAGCACAAATCCATCAAGTTCGTTTTTTTATCTTTTAACGGGTGCGCATGCTGTTCATCTTGCAGGTGGGGTTATCGCTTTGATTTATGTTATGATCAAAGCACTACTTGGTTATTATAACTCACATAACAAACTTGGTGTTGAACTTTGCATAACTTATTGGCATTTTCTTGACATTCTATGGCTCTATCTTTTCGTTTTTATAAACCTAACAACATAAAAACAAATTGAGGAAATTGATAGAATGACCCAAGAATTGATGCTTGAGCAGGAAAAAGTCCTGAAATCACCTTGGGGTGGTGGAAGATCACCTTTCGGTGTGTCAAGGGATAAATTTACTATGTGGATTTTTATACTTTCTGATGCTTTTACATTTGGAGGGTTGCTTGCTGCATATGGTGCTTTGAGGGCAAGTTTACCAAGTTGGCCAAGTAGGATTGAAATTTTTTCCGCTTTTCCATTTACAAGTGCGAAATTACCACTTCTTTTTGTCAGCATAATGACATTTATTCTAATCTGTAGTAGTTTAACAATGGCTCTTGCTGTTGATGCAGGAAAAAGAATGGATAGAAAAGGTGTGCTTAAATATCTTTTACTTACAATAGGCGGTGGTTTATTGTTTTTAATGTGTCAGGCATACGAATGGGGACATTTGATTCATGAAGGAGCGCGTCTTACAAGTAATCCTTGGGGTGTTCCGTTGTTTTCTGCTTCTTTCTTTGTTATAACAGGATTTCATGGCTCACATGTTTTGAGTGGCGTTATCGTTTTAATTGTCATGGCAATAAGAGTTGCGAAGGGAATTTATGATAAACGAGGTTCATATGAGGGTGTTGAAGTTGCCGGACTTTATTGGCATTTCGTTGACCTTGTTTGGGTTTTCATTTTTGCGTTTTTCTATCTTCTTTAAAAAATAATTTGACATTTAACTATGAGTGAAACAATCCATCAATCATCTAAAAAGGTTTATTGGCGCGTTTGGTTTCAACTCTTGGCAATTACTATCGTAGAAATACTTGTAGCTTTTCTTCCAATTTCGCATTCTTTAATGGCTTTGCTCTTTACAATAATGGCGTTGATGAAAGCAGTTTTAATTGCTGGATATTTTATGCATCTGAAGTTTGAAAAGATTGGGTTCATTTATTCAATAGTTTTGCCGTTAATTATACTTGTTGCTCTCGCGGCAGCTCTTATACCGGATGGGAGCGTCGCTCTTTTAATGCGACTTGGGCTTGGATATTATTAAAAAAATTTTTGTTAAAAGATGCCAGGAAGAAGAATCGTTATAATAATTTTGAGCATCGCAATTGGAGTTTTTATTGCTTTGAGAATTCAAATTTGGAAAGTTTCGTCCGCTGCTACTTTACCAGTTTATGGTGAAATTCCTGAATTCAGCTTAATTGATCAAAACGGTGAAAAAATTGCTCTTGAAAGATTGAAAGGAAGTATTTGGGTTGCTGATTTTTTCTTCACGAGTTGTGCTGGGATTTGTCCAAGGATGACAGAACAAATGAGCAGAGTTCAAGAAGCATTTAAAGATAATCCTAAAATCAAACTTGTTTCATTTACAGTAGATCCTGAAAGAGATTCCGTTTGGGTCCTCTCGGAGTATGCAAAGGGTTGGGGAGCGATTAACGGTAAGTGGTTTTTCGTTACCGGGGAGAAAAAGAAAATTTACGAGCTTGCAAGACAAGGTTTCAAACTTCCAGTTGAAGAAGGAGATGGTGGACCGGAGGATTTCATACATAGTGATAAATTTGTCCTTGTGGATTCAAAAGGCAGAATAAGAGGTTACTATTCCGGGATAGAAGCCGAGGATGTAGATAGATTAATTAAAGATGTAAAATTAATTTTGCGTGAAAAATGATCAAGTTTTTGCCGACATTAAATGCATTTTTAAATATGTTAAGTTTTTTGTTCCTTTTGCTTGGATTTTTTAGCATAAAGAAAAAAGATGTGGCAAAACACAAGAAATTTATGCTTTCTGCATTTGTTTCGTCAGCGCTTTTTCTAATCAGTTATCTTATTTACCACTATAGCGCTGGGATAACGCGCTTTCAGGGGCAGGGTTTCTGGCGATTTGTCTATTTTTCTATTTTATCGTCCCATACTTTTCTGGCGATATTTGTTCTTCCATTGGCTATAATTACGCTGATTTTTGCTTTGATGAAGAAGTTTGATAAACATCCTAAAGTTGCAAGATTGACTTTGCCTATATGGATGTATGTTTCAGTAACAGGAGTTTTAATTTATCTGATGCTTTACCATATTTTCAAATAAAATCACAATGCGAGAGATGAAGCGAGCAATTTTAATTTTTGTAGCGATAATTGTAATAAATCTTCTCTTGCCTTTTGAATATGTTTATTCACAATGTGCAATGTGTAAGCAAAATGTCACAAGTTCAGATGAAGGAATGAAACTTGCAAGTGGTTTAAATGATGGCATAGTTTATTTGCTCGTTGTCCCATATCTTATTTTTGCAGGATTTGCTATTGCAATTTATGTTTCTTCAAAAAGGAAGAAAAAGACATTTTATCTTAACTGATTTTTCGTTCTTTCTCAAGCGGGTAAATTCTAAATAGGGAATGTTTTTTGAAAAAGTCGCCCAGTTTTTGTATATTTTAGCGAAATTGGCAAACCTTTTGAAATCTCCCGAAGTAGGTTTTGATTTTACTTGGGAGAAAGAAATGAAAAAGAAAACTAAAACAAATTAAGTTAAATAATGCGAGAGGGAAAAATTGTCCAAATCATCGGACCTGTTATTGATATTGAATTTGAAGATGGTTACCTACCTTCCATTTTCAATGCTATTAAGATACCAAGGGTTAATATTGAAGGGAAAGAAGAAATCCTTTGGGCTGAGGTTCAACAGCATCTTGGTGAAAATAGGGTTCGCGCTGTTGCTCTTGATTCAACAGATGGACTTGTTCGTGGGATGAAAGCGTATGATACTGGAGATTCAATAAAAGTGCCAGTTGGTCCGAAAGTTTTAGGGCGACTTTTAAATGTTGTTGGTGAACCGATTGATGGTCTTGGCCCAGTTGAAGCCGAAAAATACTACCCAATACACCGTGAACCACCAGAATTTACTGAATTGAGCACCAAAAGAGAGATACTTGAAACTGGAATTAAAGTTATAGATTTGCTTGAGCCTTATCCAAGAGGTGGAAAAGTTGGTCTTTTTGGAGGAGCGGGTGTTGGTAAAACTGTTATAATTATGGAATTGATACACAATATCGCCGTATATCACAAAGGTTATTCAGTATTTGGTGGGGTTGGCGAAAGAACAAGAGAAGGGAATGAGCTTTGGTTAGAAATGAAGCAATCGGGAGTTTTGCAAAATGCTGTTCTCGTTTTTGGTCAGATGAATGAACCACCAGGAGCGAGATTAAGAGTTGGATTAAGTGCTCTTTCAATAGCTGAATATTTCAGGGATGAAGAAGGCAAAGATGTTCTTTTGTTCATAGATAACATTTTTAGATTTACACAAGCAGGTTCTGAAGTTTCAGCTCTGCTTGGAAGAATGCCTTCGGCTGTTGGTTATCAACCGACACTCGCGACAGAAATGGGAGAATTGCAGGAAAGAATCGTTTCCACAAAGCGTGGTTCAATCACATCAGTTCAGGCGATTTATGTCCCTGCCGACGACTTGACAGATCCAGCTCCAGCAACGACATTTGGACATCTTGATGCTACAACGGTTTTGTCGCGTCAGATTGCCGAGCTTGGAATTTATCCCGCTGTTGATCCACTTGATTCAACATCAAGATTGCTTGATCCGAAAGTCGTTGGTGATGAACATTACTATGTTGCGAAGAGAGTTAAAGAAATTTTACAGACATACAAAGATTTGCAAGACATAATCAACATCCTTGGGATTGATGAACTTTCCGAAGAAGATAAACTGATTGTTTCAAGAGCTAGAAAAATCCAGCGTTTCCTCTCGCAACCATTCTTTGTCGCAGAAGCATTTACTGGAACAGAGGGAAGATATGTAAAATTGAAAGACACCATTGCGGGATTTAAAGCTATAATTGAAGGTGAATGCGATGAGCTTCCAGAAATGGCGTTTTATATGGTCGGGACAATTGACGAAGCGTTTGACAAAGCAAAGAAAATGAAACTTGATTGATATGGATAAATTAATCCAAGTTGAAATTTTAACACCTGAAAATGTTATATATCGTGGTAAGGTCAAGAGCATAACACTTCCTGGAGTAATGGGTAGCTTCCAAGTTCTCTATAATCATGCTCCGTTGATAAGTATACTTGAGGTCGGTAGGGTTAAGATAGTAGAAGAAACTGGGAACGCGCTTTATTTTGTTATTTCTAATGGATTTGCCGAAGTTAAAAATAATGTTGTATCGGTCTTTGTTGATTCAGCGGAACAAGTTGAAAAATCTAAAGTCGCTGATCTCTTAAAGGAAAAGAGAAAGGAAATTTTTAGCAAAGATGTCTTTTAAAATTAATTTTTCGTAAAAATGTCTCAAGTTAACATAGAGAAACAAGCGACAAGGAAAAAAGTTAAACTTGTAGCTGTTGTTAATCCGGTTGGTTGCACAGGATGTGAGGTATGCATTGAGTTCTGTCCAGTTGATTGTATTTATAAGGTCAGAGGCCCAGAATACATTGATTCATTTGATGGTGTTAAATCAACGACTCTTGAAATTTTAAGAGAAAACATTTTGAATGGAATAAATCCTTTTTCAAATGTTAACGGCATTGTGATAGTGGATGAGGAAATTTGCATAGGCTGCAAACTTTGCGCAAAGTATTGTCCCTGGGAAACAATTGACATGGTTCAAAAAGATAATGAATAATAAAGGCTTAAATGATAGATATATCAAAATCACTTGGATACGCAATACACGCAATAGTTTATATGGCTACAAGAAAAGATAAAAAACTTGTCCGTGCATCCGAAGTAGCACGTGAATGTGGATTATCGGTCAGCTATATGATGAAAATTCTTCAAGCCCTGCGCCGTGCTGGTATAGTTGACAGTACAATTGGTGTTAAAGGTGGGTATTTCTTATCTAAACCGCTTGAACAGATAACGCTATATGAACTCATATCCGCAATTGAGCCATCAAGAGAGGAAATTTGTTATCTTTCTACCGCTATTGGATGTCGCTATAGGAAGGACTGTATCGTAAGAAATTTATTTTCGGATGTTAACGAGAAAATAAAACTTTATCTTAAATCTGTAAACCTTCAGGAAGTGGTTGATTCAATAGGTGATAAAATTTGCGTGTATTCAAAAGTTTAAATTTTTTTTGCACCTAAAAAGGATATTTTTTGTCTTAATTTGAGGCAAATTAAAAACTAAATTCAAAACCATAAATGAGCGAGATCTTGCATCAATCCCAAAAACAAGAGAAAGCACAAAGGGAACCAAGAAAAGTAATTCCTAAACAGGATAAGCCTCCTGAAAATGACACGGGACTTTGGAAGTTTAATCGTCGTTCTTTTCTAACGCTTGCTGGATGGCTTGGCTTTTTGGGATTCATATTTACATCAATAATTGGCGCGATCAGATATATGTTTCCTCGTGTTCTTTATGAACCTCCAACAGCGTTCAAAGCAGGTTATCCAGAGGAATATACAGTTGGGGAGGTAAGTGAAAAGTTCAAAGATTCTCAGCGTGTGTGGATAGTTCGCGAGGAAGATGGTTTTTATGCACTTCTTGCAGTTTGCACTCATCTTGGATGCACGCCGAGGTGGTTAAGCGGTGAGAATAAATTCAAATGCCCTTGCCATGGTAGTGGTTTCAGAAAATCTGGAATAAACTTTGAAGGACCTGCTCCAAGACCTCTTGAGAGAGTCAAAATATCTCTTGCAGAAGATGGGCAAATTTTAATTGATAAAGGTGTTACATACAGATATGAGAAAGGAGAGTGGGGTAAACCAGGTTCTTTTCTACCATACAGAAGCTAGTTTAAAACAAAATTTAAAGTTTGAGATATGCTTGCTCAAATAAAAAAGAAGATAAAAAACTCGGAAATCTATAAGTCAATCTTTCGTCATGGTTATGAAGACACTCAAAGAAATAGAGCTCTTATGGTCGTTGATAATGTTTTCCTTCATTTGCATCCGGTTAGAGTTTCAAGACATGCGGTGAACTATGGGTATACTTGGGGAATGGGTGGCATCTCGTTTCTTTTGTTTATAATTTTGACAATTACGGGGGTTATTTTGATGTTTTATTATCGTCCAGCTGCTGAATATGCTTACGAGGATATGAAATATTTGATGAACGATGTTCCATTTGGGGCATTGTTAAGAAATATGCATCGCTGGGCTGCACATTTGATGGTTATAACTGTTATGCTTCATATGTTTAGGGTATTCTTAACAGGGTCGTATAAACCACCAAGACAATTTAACTGGGTAATTGGTGTTATACTTTTGCTTTTGACATTTCTTTTGAGCTTTACAGGATACCTCTTGCCGTGGGATCAATTAGCTATATGGGCTGTGACAGTTGGAACAAATATGGCAGCTGCAACTCCGTTTCTTGGACATCAGGGACCTTTCGGACCCGAGCTTGGAATGAGACCTGATAATGATGTTAGATTTTTACTTCTTGGAGGAACTAAGGTTGGACCACCAACTTTGTTAAGATTTTATGTTCTACATTGTGTTTTTCTACCTCTTGTTACAGCAATTTTCCTTGCAGTTCATTTTTGGCGCGTGAGAAAAGATGGAGGCATCTCTGGTCCTAATCCAAAAAAGATTTAAAATAAAGTTGCAAATTCTACAATGCAAAATCTTCTTAGAATTCTTGGACATCCAGATAACTTTCCAATTATAATCCTGCTTTTTACAGTTTATGGTTTTTTCATTTATGCTATGAGAAAAGCGAAGAGAAACGACGAGCGTGGAATTCCATATGAAGCCGATGAAACAGATAAAGTTCAGGTTTGGCCTTATCTCGTTCGCGTTGAGTTTATCGCTGCTATTGCAGTGATGGCTTTCCTTCTTGTTTGGTCTATTGGGTTCAACGCACCGCTTGAAGAACCGGCGAATCCATCTCTTACGCCAAATCCATCAAAAGCGCCATGGTATTTTCTCGGACTTCAAGAAATGCTTGTTTACTTTGATCCTTGGATTGCAGGTGTTCTATTACCAGGACTTATAATAATTGGTTTAATGGCAATACCATATATTGATATAAATCCAAAAGGCAACGGCTATTATACATTTAAAGAAAGGAAATGGGCAATCACAATTTTTGCGTTTGGATTTCTAATTTTATGGGTTCTTTTAATTGTCGTTGGGACATTTTTCAGAGGACCGGGTTGGAATTTCTTCTGGCCTTGGGAAGAGTGGGATCCACATAAAGTTGTTGCTATTACAAATGTTGACTTGAATGAACTTATTGGAATTCCAACTTATAATCCTGATGGCTCGCTAAATCCAGTTGCTTCTATTTTTGGTGGTATTGTTGTCATCGGATATTATGCAATTTTAATGCCTTTGGGATGGTTATGGATGAAAAAGAAAATGCCAGATTTTGCAGAAAAATTTGGATTAACGAGATATTTGATTACCTCATATCTGCTTTTAACTATGATAGCTTTGCCGATAAAGATGATTTTAAGATGGACATTGAATGTTAAATATGTCTGGGTGACGCCGTGGTTCAATGTTTAACCTAAAAACAAAAATTTTATAGCAAACCATGATCCTAAAATGGCTGAAAAAGCGGAAGGAAATACCGATTGAACAAAGAAGATATGATAAAATTTATCTTTTACTTGCGATCATTCTCTTTCTTGCAACATTATGGGCTGTAATTGACGAGGTCTCAACACGAAGACCTTGGAAGGAATATCAGAGAAAATTTTATCAGTTGAAGCTATCTAAACTTGATTCGCTTTATAAGCTAGCTCTTGCGAATTTTGACAGCGCAAGATATAAAGAATTGTCTGAAGAGCTTGCAAAAGCGAAAGCAGGACTTGAATCAGACGAATACAAAAAAGCCCTTTCAGATTATAAAAGATACGAAAAGGAGCTTGCTGAGTTAAATAGGGAATTTCAATTTGCAAAAAGCAGATCCGACGAATACTATTACTTCTACCAAAAAGCTAAGCTTGAAAACAGCGGACAAAAAGAAACTCAAAAGTGGTGGGAAAGAATTCAGCGCGAAGAAAGGTTAATGAATGAACTTAACACAAAGATAGAAGAACTGACAAGAAAGAGAGACGAAGCATGGGCAATAGTGAAAAGTTATAGGGCAAGGGTTGATGAGGTAGAGCGTGAGATTAGCAAACTTTTTGATGAAATAAACAAAATTAAAGATAGAATTCAAAAAACCAAGGAAGCACAGATAAAAATTATCCAAGTAATCTTGCCTGAATTTGAGCGCACTAACTTTGGGACTTTGAAATCTCGTGTTGACAGATGTCAAACTTGTCATCTTGGATGGAATGATCCACTTTTTGAAGATGCACCGCAACCTTTTAAAACTCATCCCAACCTTGAGCTTCTTGCGAAACATAATCCAGAAAAATTTGGTTGCACGCCATGCCACCGTGGTCAAGGTCCAGCTCTTACAGAAGGATATGCCCACGGCGATAAAGATAAATACTGGGAATGGCCAATCTTAAAGAAGGAAAATATAGAAGCTGGATGCAATGATTGTCATTTCAACGAAATTAATTTGAAATGGGCGCCGAAACTCACGGCAGGAAAGCATATCTTGATAGAATCTGGATGTTATGGATGTCATGGTGTTGATGGTTATAATGATCTTCCAAAGATTGGTCCAAGTTTGAATAATTTGCTTGTTAAGACGACACCTGGCTGGATTTATCGCTGGCTTTTAAATCCACGGGAATATCTACCACATGGAAGAATGCCTAACTTTAAGTTAACACCTGAAGAATCTGAAGCTATAACAGCTTATCTTGTCAAGATTGGTCAAGATAGTGCCAAGAATTGGGAATATAAATATAAATACTTGTCTGGTGGAAATCCAGCGCGTGGAAAAGAACTCGTTGAGAATATCGGTTGTCTTGGATGCCATGCAATTGGAGATAATAAAGTTGTTAGAGAAACGAGAGGTTTAAATTATGATGTCGCTCCTGAACTAACAAAAATTGGAAGCAAAGTTAATCCGCAGTGGTTGTATGATTGGCTTAAAAATCCACGACATTACCTGCCGAACACAAAGATGCCAAGTTTGAGATTAACCGATCAAGAAGCAAGTGATATCGTTGCTTATTTGATGACTTTGAAAGATACGGTTGATTACTCCGCCATAAAGGTAAATTATTCTGAAGCTAAAGCTGAACAAGGCTTAAGGTTGATAAAAATGTATGGTTGCTATGGTTGTCATGATATAAAGGGAACAGAGAAAGAGACGAAAGTAAGTGTTGATATTTCTGACTTTGCTCGTAAGAATCTTGAACAACTTGATTTTGGCTATAAAAAACACTTGCCAAAAGATCGTCTTGTATGGCTTGCTGAAAAGCTTCGCGATTCTCGTGGATTTTCAACAGAGAGAATTCAATTAAGGATGCCGCAATTTAATTTTACGGATAAAGAAGTAGATGCTCTTGTGACTTTAATTGCAAGTTTCAAGAAGAATGAAGTTGGTCCAAGCCATGTTCAAACATTTGATAAGAAGAGAAAAGAAATCAATGATGGAAGGAAGTTAGCGCTTTTGTATAATTGTACCAATTGCCATCAGATTGAGGAGCAAGGCGGATATATCCATCCAATGATTGAAGATCCTGGATTAAGACCACCGCTGCTTACAATTGAAGGAGCAAAGGTTCAAGAGCCATGGCTTTATGAATTTTTGAGAAATCCATCAATTATAAGACCATGGTTTAAATTAAGAATGCCGACCTTTCAACTTACAGATGATGAGATAACTACCCTTATAAAATATTTCCTTGGTTTGAGTAATCAAGAATTCAAAGTTAGAAGTTACGATGTTCCACTTGAAAAGAAATATGTTGACGCAGGAAAAGTTTTATTTGATAGATTACAATGTTTAAAATGCCATGTTGCTGGAAGTGATCTTGCTGCATCAATGCTTGCTCCCAATCTTGACCTTGCACCAAATAGATTAAAACCCGAATGGGTTATTGACTGGCTACGTGACCCTCAAGCAATTCAACCTGGCACAAATATGCCAACATTTTTCTATGAAGGGACAAGTCCAGTTCCGGATGTGCTCAATGGTGACGCAAATGAACAGATAAGGGCTTTGAGAGATTATATCTGGACATTTTCTCGTAGGAAAGGTTCAACTATCGTGATGGGGAAATAGGTTTAAACCGCAGGCATTTTCGCCTGCGGTTTTAGTTAATTTTCCCCTTCTTTTTTGTAAATTCGCTTTAATCTTTGAGTTGAGGATATATTATTTGACAAAAAAGATGCTTTTACTGCTATCGTAGTGCCACAGAATTTCGTTTTGTGTCTAAAGAGTAAATATCCACCGCCGTAAACCCCCATATATTTTTGATATCCAACAAGTTGAACTTCTTCATCGGTTAAGAACTCTTCTCTTGTGTTCCATGTGTTGTTACACATCGGACACTTTTTAAACATAAGGCAAAACACTTTCTTTTTGAATTCTTCCAGATTATATTATCGGAAAATATTCAGGAAACATTAGCTTTTCTCAATAACTTGCAGGTTTTTGATGCCTTTATATTTTCTTTCTTTCCATTCGGTCTTTCCACCGAGGAAAACAATAAACGGAAGAACAACGACATAAATTATGTAGTAAATTTCAAAGAAAGGAAGATATTTGAAAAGAGGAAGTTTTTTGAACCTATTTAAGATTTTAAAGAGAAAGGAGCCATCAATTAAAAACTTTAAGAGCAAAACTATCGGGATAACAAGAAAGTTTTTTACGAAAAAGGGCGAAATTAACAAAAGAAAATGGAAAATATATCCACCTAATAAAACGCCTATTCCAAGTAAACCGGTATCAAGTCCGCCGCTTCCCCATCTTTTTTTCTGATGATAAAGTTCTTTCCAAGTTTTTATTGGTTTGCTTATAACTAAGGTATCAACATCAACAGGGAATGAATATCCCCATCTTCCTTTATCAACTATCGCTTTTAAAAGAGCCAAATCTTCTGTTAGGCTAAATTTCAAATTTGGATAACCACCAAATTCAACATAAGCTTTCTTTCTAAACACCATATTGTTTCCAATACAGGCAACTGGTTTAAAGAGTTTTGCTACAGAAGCAGCAACGCCAAGTAAGAATGCCCATTCAAGTGATTGTATCCCATAAAAAATTTTGCCTGATTCAACTATTGTAATTCCAGATGCAACTCCTGTTTTCTCATCAAAATACTTCAACATACCTTTAATCCATGTCCTTGGAACGGCGCAATCAGCATCTGTCAAAAATATAAATTCACCGTTTGCTTTATCTATCGCTTGAGCAAGAGCATTAGCTTTCCCTTTGAGGTTATTTATCTGAGTTTCAATGTTTAAAATTTTGAGATTTGGATTATTTTTTTGAATATCCCTAAGAATTTCCTCGGTTCTATCAGTTGATCCGTCATTTGCGACGATGAGTTCAAGCTTATCTTTCGGATAATCAACATTTAGGATTGAAGTAACGCATCTTTCTATATTTTCTTCTTCGTTTCTTGCTGCAACGACAACGCTCACATTTGGTAGATTGTTATCATCAATACGTTTTAATTTTTCAGCTTTGTTCAAAGCGAAAAAAAACAAGAGTATCTCAAAAGAATAATAAATTGCGGAAGCGATTAAAATTAAATCAAACATCATCAGCGCTATTTTATTTTATAACGGGATATTTCCGTGTTTTTTCTTCGGATTTGTATCAACCTTATTTTCAAGCATTCTTAAGGCTTTGATTATCATGGATCGCGTTTTCCTTGGTTCAATCACATCGTCAATATAGCCTCTTTCAGCAGCAATGTATGGATGTGCGAATTTATCTCTATATTCCTGTATGAGTTTCTCCTCAAGTTCTTCTGGATTTTCTGCCTTTTCAATTTCTTTTTTGAAGATTATTTCTACAGCGCCCTTTGGTCCCATAACTGCGATTTCGGCTGTTGGCCAGGCATAGTTTATATCGCTTCGTATATGCTTTGAGCCCATGACATCATAAGCTCCACCATATGCTTTCCTTGTGATGATTGTAATTTTAGGCACAGTTGCCTCGCAGTAAGCGTAAAGAAGTTTAGCGCCATTTTTAATTATACCACGCCATTCTTGATCCGTTCCAGGCATGAAGCCAGGGACATCAACAAATGTTATAATCGGAATATTGAAAGCGTCACAGAAACGAACAAATCTTGCAGCTTTTATAGAAGCGTCATTATCAAGAACTCCGGCTAAAACCGCAGGTTGATTTGCAACTATACCGACGGAATAACCATCAAATCGTGCGAATCCACAGATTATATTTTGAGCGAAGTATTCGTGAACCTCAAGAAATTCTCCATTATCAACAACTGATAAAATGATCTCTTTCATATCATAAGGTTTGTTAGGATTATCGGGCACTATTGAGTCAAGTTTTGGATCTTCGCGATTTGGATCGTCATTTGTTTCAATTCGTGGCGGTTCTTCCATGTTATTTGATGGTAAATAGCTCAAAAGTTTTCTTATATGCATTAGGCATTCAACATCATTATCGCATATAAAATGAGCTACACCGGTTTTCGTTGCATGTATCATTGCACCGCCAAGTTCTTCAAATGTCACATCTTCGTGAGTTACCGTTTTAACTACATTTGGCCCAGTGACGAACATATAGCTTGTGTTTTTAACCATGAAAATGAAATCTGTTATCGCTGGGGAATAGACAGCGCCTCCAGCACACGGACCCATAATTGCCGAGATTTGCGGGATAACGCCAGATGCAAGTGTATTTCGCAAAAAAATTTCAGCGTATCCACCTAAACTTGCAACTCCTTCTTGAATTCTTGCACCGCCTGAATCATTTAAACCAATAACTGGCGCACCAACTTTCATTGCAAGATCCATAATTTTACAAATCTTTTCGGCATGTGCTTCTGAAAGCGATCCACCAAATACGGTAAAATCTTGACTGAACACAAAAACAAGACGACCATCAATTGTTCCATAACCTGTAACAACTCCATCGCCAAGTGGTCGTTGCTTATCCATACCAAAATCATATGTTCTATGCCTTACGAACATGTCTATTTCTTGGAAGCTCCCCTCATCAAGAAGAATATCAATTCTTTCACGTGCTGTTAATTTCCCTTTTTTGTGTTGTTCTTCAATTCTCTTTAATCCACCCCCAAGTTTTGCTTCTTCCCGGAGTTTGAGTAGATAATCAATTGTGTTTTTCATTTTGCTTTGCTCTCTTAAGGTTTTAATTTTTTTACAAGGTTCTATATGCTTCTTAAATTTACAAAAAATGACCTTTTTTTTAAAGCAAACTTCAACTTTAAGATTACATCGCTAAGGTTAAACATTCGTTAAAGCCAAATTAAGATTTGATAAATTGGTTGAATTTTATCAAAGAAATGATTAAAATAAAACAAAAAAGTTTTTCGCATGTCCAAGTTTAAGATTGAGCGACTTTACTATTCAATCGGTGAGGTAAGTAAATTAACAGGGCTTGAAAGGCATGTTCTAAGATATTGGGAAAAAGAATTTGATCTACTAAAGCCAGCGAAAAACAGGGGAGGTAACAGAATATACACGAACCGAGACATCAAAATTATATTAATGATCAAACATTTGCTTTACGAAGAAGGTTATACTATCGCAGGTGCAAAAAAATTTTTGGACAGTTATAATCCTGATGAAGACCCAACCGATATTATCATTGAGGATGGAAAAGCTAAATTACCTAAGATCTTTAATCCTGAACTTCGTCGTGATCTTGTGGAGGTAAAGAAAATTCTTGAAACTATTTTGAAAAAACTTTAAAACGGGTTTGACAATCTCACAACGATAACAGGGGGCATTTTCTTATCCGTTCTCCAGGCAAAATAAATTCTCGTCTTCATGCTCTCCGTACCAAGCCCGAAACCAAAATCGGATTTTATTTCGCTTTTGTTTCTAATTTTAAATCCAGATGTAAGTTTCCCTTCGGTTGTATTTACATAGCCAGCGTCAAAAAAGATAAAGAAGTTAACAAAGTCAAAAATATCAACAGGATTTCTCAATATATATTCAATGTTTGTAAGTATCATTTTATTTCCCTCAAATGATTTATAGGGGAAAGCATAAAGCGTTCCGAAACCGCCAATTTCAAACGATTTTTGCTTTGGTAAAATTTTATCGGAACTGGCAAATCTAAATCTAAAACCAAGGTTGTCATAACTTGATAAATTCAAACGGATTCTTAATTCAGAAATTATGATGTTGTAAGCAAAATTCCCGATTTCTCTTTCATAGTTTATAACCATCCAAAAGCCGGATTTCCTAAAACCTTCAATTAATTCCAATTTCCCTGTTTTGTAGCTTACGGAAATTGATTTCAGATTGCCTTCATAAACTGCGGGATTTTCGCGAAACGGACGTTTTCTATTCCATCCAAAATACTTGATATACCTTCTAGTCTCGCTTCCGTAGTTTGCGCTTGAATAAGCTATCTTTAAGTTTTGAATATCTGGAAAAAGATTTGTTTCAAGATATGAATCAAGATAAACATCAAAACCTTCGTGTTTAAAGTAATCTCTATAGTCATTGTTCCAAACTAGCGCCGAAATCGTATTTGCGTTAGGTGATATAAGCCAATCGTCTTTTGTTCCAATTGTTGAGTAAACCTTCCCGCCAATAATTAAAAGAAATGATTTAGAATTTCCTTCATTTATGTTTATCAAAGATCTGTCAAGTCCAACGGAGAAAATCCATCTATGTATTTTGGTAGCATATCCGCCGTAGCCGTACATAGAAATATGTTTGTTGACTATGTTTGTATACTTTCTGGGAAAGATCAGTCCAATTTTAAAACCACTCACTCTCTCAAATTCAAAATAGAAATTATCAAAACCGGGCTGTTCTTCATAAAATTGTTTATACTTTACTTGAACTGCTTGCCTTCTCCGACTGTAGGATGTTGCTTTATCAATTTCTGCAAGCAGGGAGAAATTTTCATGTTTTTGACCTGTAAATTTCGCTTTTTCGCTTATTCTGATCTCTCCGTTGGTTGTATAGATATCTCCATTAACCTCTGCGCCGTTTTCAAGTATCACATCACCATTTTCAACAAGTATATTCCCGTTGATGCGACCGTAAACGATTAAATCACCATCTTGGACAAATACATCTCCTTCAATAAAATCATCTTTGCCGATCTCTGTTTTACCTTTAAATCTAAATGTAGGTGAAACCAAAGAGAGAATTTCGGATTGTTTTTCAATTATCTTGAGAAGTTCTTCGCTTTCTTTTTGAATCTCAATAGCTTGCTGTTGAATTTTTTGGATCTCACTTTGAAATTCTTCAGCGTCTATAAATTCTTTCTGTTTTCGCAAAATCTCAAGTTGCTTTCTTATTTTCTCCAGCTGTTTTTGTATTTCCTTTTGCTTCTGAATTTGTTGCTCTGTGATAAGTTCTTCGGAGGAGTAATAATCTTCAATCTTTTTCAAGATTTCATCAATTAAACTTTCAATTTTTTTCTCTTCAGGTTCTTGAGGAAATATTTGGTTGGCGAAAAAAGCAAATAACAAAATTATTAAAGTTTTTTTCATATGCCTTCAAATTTATGTTTTTTGCTTCTGTGATTAAATATACGAAAAGGCCAATTAAAAGTTACTCAGAGTTTATGTAGCGAAAACGCCGAGATGGAATTTAATCTTTGGAAAAAATAAAACGCTTTGTTAATTTCTAAAAGTCAAAGGTTCACAACATATAAAGTCGTTGAAAAAGTATCAACGATTTATTTGGGTTTTTAAAAAATCTAATCAGGGATTTTCCGTGAAAAAAGTTTTCACCATCGCCTGGTGGGAGTATATAACCAAGGTAAGAACAAAAGCGTTTTTAATCTCTACTATTTTAATGCCCCTCATTATAGCTGCCTTTTCTGTTCTTCCAACGATTTTGATGGATAAAGGAGATTTGAGACAAAAACATATCGGAATTATTGATCAAACTGGTTGGGTATTTGATGAATTTAGAAGGAAATTATCTGAGTTTAAACTTCCAGATGGAAAGCCAAATTATGTAGCTGTTAATATCAAGTCAAGTAGCGAAGTTCAAGATTTAACGAAATATAAAGAGATCGCAAATAAAGCAGTGATAAATGGTGAAATAGAAGGTTATCTTATCATTCCCTCAAACTTTGGGGTAGATACTTTTGCTTTTCAATATGTTGGGCAAAATGTTGGAAACATAAGAGACATTGAGCGATTTAAAAGCGTGTTGAATGAGATTGTTATAGAGGCAAATCTTGAAAAATACGGAATTAAAGAAAGTGAGATTGACAATATCCTCAGGTCAGTTAAATATACAACGATTAAAATTTCAAAAACTGGTGAAGAAGAAAAAACTGATTTTGTTGGTATATTTTTTAGTTCATATATCTTCATATTAGCCTTAATGCTTCTTGTGATGACTGGTGGACAGATGTTGATCAGAAGTGTGGTTGAGGAAAAATCAAATCGGGTTATTGAAGTTCTTCTCTCGTCGTGTACGGCGAACCAACTAATGGCAGGTAAGATAATTGGACTTGGTTTTGTTGGTTTGACGCAAATGTTGATATGGAGTTTGGTTGCATTTTATTTTCTTTCAGGATTTGCTGCTACGCTAATAAATTTTGAAGCGATATTAATTTCTTTGATTTATTTTGTTCTTGGTTACCTTTTTTATTCCGCCGTCTTTGTTGCAATTGGTGCTCCTGTGAATTCAGAATATGAAGCACAACAAGTTGCGGGATATGTTAGTTTGATAATGGTTTTTCCAATTGCCTTTGCTTTTCTTATAATGCAAAATCCAGATTTACTTTTGATAAAAATTTTATCATTTGTTCCATTTTTCACAGCTCCGTTTATGGTCGTGCGAATTCCTATTAAAATGCCCACATCTTGGGAGATTATCGGAACGACATTGATTTTATTGTTTTCTGTGATTGGAATGATATGGGTTGCTGGGCGAATTTTCAGGATCGCAATTTTAAGCTATGGAAAGTTTCCAACTTTTAGAGAGCTGATATCTTGGGTAAAAACAAAATAGGGGAAAGTAAAATGCAGGATGCTTCATTTGTAGCATTGATTTTAAGCACGGCATCAATTGCATTTTTTCATGCTCTTGCTCCTGATCATTGGCTTCCTTTCGTAGCGATAGCAAGGGCGCGAAAGTGGTCAGTAAAAAAATTAACTTTTGTATCTTTTATTGCAGGAATAGGTCATGTTGCATCTTCAGTTTTGCTTGGGTTTATAGGTTTGTTTATAGGGATGGAATTGAGTAAACTTGAGGGAATTGAAGCAATTCGTGCTGATGTGGGGCTGTGGCTTTTAATAGGATTTGGGGTAGCTTATGCAGTTTGGGGCCTGAAACATATAAGGCATCCTCATAAACATGAAATAGTTGATGAGGAAATCTTGACGAAAAAAGTCGTCACCGTCTGGACTCTGTATGCTCTTTTTATTCTCGGACCGTGTGAACCTTTGATTCCATTGATCTTTGCTTCTCTTAAGTTTAAAACTGCTGGAGTGCTTACAGTAACTATAGTTTTCAGTGTCATAACATGGATCATGATGGTTGGACAAGCACTACTTGGTTATTTTGGAATTCGGCTCATTAATCTTGAGAAAATAGAAAGGTATTCTCACACATTAGCTGGCGTTGTGATTGTTCTTACAGGTGTTTTTTTATATTTCTTGGGTTAAATAAATTTTTTCAATCTTGAAATGATCAAAAATCGCAAGATTTTAGAAGAGTTTGAAAATGAACTTATTAGAAATACCGATGTTAAGGTTTGCAAAGGAGATTGGGAAATTTCCACTAGCGAATCGACTTGAGGGAATTGAAACGGATATAAAATACGCAAGAGCTATAAATGGAGTTAAAAGAACTTATAAAGGCAGTCGCAAGAGAACTTTCAAAAAATAAATCAAATATATGATAATTGGCGGACAGGCAGTTATGGTCTATGGTGAGCCAAGGTTGACAAAGGATATAGATATAACTCTTGGGGTTGATATAAAAAACTAAATTAAAACCTCTGCCTGATGATGTTGAAAACTTCGTTCAAGAAACAATGTTGTTACCTGTACAGGAAGAGAAAGGGACATTGAAGATGTCAAAGGTATTCTTTTGAAAAATCGTGTTTTTGATGAAAAATATGTTCTCAAATGGCTCGGGGCTTTTGAGAAAACACTTGATGAAAATTTTGTTGCGCTGTTTTTAAAAATTAAAAAGAAAGTTCTGAAACATTAAATCTTTTATCAAGCTCAACATATTTTTTGCCTTGTTTCACGGTTGCGCAATCTGCATACGGATCGTGTTCAAAAAACAAGATCCAATTTTCTTCAACTGCTTGCTTTAAAAGTTTCTTCTTTTCTTCCATTGTCACTAAGGGTTGAAGGTCATAAGCCATCACATATGGAATAGGTATATGTGAGGAGGTTGGAATTAAATCCCCACAATAGACAAGCGTCTTTTCCCCATCCGAAACCTTAACGAGTTGTTGAGCGAATGTATGTCCGTCTGAAACTATTAATTCAATTCCATCAAAAATTTCAAATTCACCATCAACAACTTCAAGTTGATTGAACTCTATCAAAGGTAGAAAATTTTCTGGTAGATAGCTGGCTCTATCTTTTTCATTTGGATTCATCGCAAGCTCAAGGTTGCGCTTTTGAACATAATAAGTCGCGTTTTTGAAAGTTGGTTTTATGATCCCATCGCTATCTTTCATCGTTGAGCCACCAGCGTGGTCAAAATGAAGATGAGTTAATATGACATCTGTTATATCATCAGTTTTCAAACCGAGTTTAGCAAGTGAATCTTCAAGTGTGTATTTCGTGTGGTCAATTCCATAGATATCAACATATTTTTCCTCCCATTTTTTGCCTATCCCAGTGTCAACGAGAATTTTTTTACCATCACCTATTATAAGCAAAGTTCTCAAAGCAAGCTCAATTCTATTTCTATCGTCACTTGGATTTAATCTATCCCATATTGTTTTTGGGACGATCCCAAACATAGCGCCGCCATCAAGCTTAAATCGTCCCGTTTCAACTGCATATACTTCATATTTACCTATTTTCATTTTTCTTCAACAAATTTTATTTTCGGTAAGTTTTGAAAATCAAAATTTTTATCATTGTGATTTAGAGCGTTTTCAGCTTTTTCAAGCCAAAACCTTATATTAAGCAAGAGATCGTTTAGTTTGATATTCATATAAGTTTCGGGATAACCTTCAAGTTTTTGGACAGCTTTTTTAAGTTGGTTGGTTGCGCCCCGGAAGTTAAGGTTTGTAAGATGATAAAATCCAACGGCAGTGTGTATCAAACCGTGGTAAAATTTTTTAAGCTCCGGGTCTCTTTCATCGTTCCATATTTCTTCAAGTGTGTCGTGACATTCAAAAAATAATTCAGAATTGAATTCTTCTATTCCCTTAAGAAATTTATCTATGGACATTGTTGATTAAATTCAGTTTCGCTTTTTCATCTGTCTATCTCAACGCAATTTAAATATAACATTAATTTCTAACAAGTCAAAGCGAAGCTAAATAAGTTGCTAATTGATTTGATTCTGGTTTGCGATGTTTAAAAGTTTTGTGATAGCTATTAAAAATTTGGATTAGCGATTCTTTGTTTTTAAATTTTTTCTAAAAACAAAGCGAAAAGAATTTGCTTGATGAAAAACCGAGTTGGTGTTATTTTTTTGACTGTTTTGATAGATTTAATTGGATTTGGTATCGTGATTCCACTTTTACCGTTCTATGCGCTCAATTTTGGGGCGAAATCACATCAAATTGGATTGCTTGTTTCCACATTTTCGTTAATGCAGTTTATTTTCAACCCAATTTGGGGGAGGATTTCGGACAAAATTGGTAGAAGACCTGTTATACTTATCAGTGTTTTTGGCTCTTTCGTTTCGTATTTGATATTTGCGTTTGCAAATTCTCTTTGGCTTCTTTTTATTTCAAGAATGCTTGCAGGTTTAATGGGAGCTAACATCGCAACAGCACAAGCGTATATCGCGGATATTACACCATCAAACGAAAGAGCAAAATGGATGGGAGTTGTTGGCGCTGGATTTGGTATAGGTTTCGTGGTGGGGCCATTTCTTGGAGGAATTTTAAGCAAGTTTGGGTATAATGTTCCTATATTTTTCGCCTCTGGGCTTTCACTTTTAAATTTTATACTTGCATATAAATTTTTACTTGAACCTCAAAAGCATAAATCTAAAACAGACGGATTAAATTTTAGCAATAGTATCTCTCAAATTTTACAAGATAAGGTTTTGCTTTTTCTTTACTTTACATTTTTCATCATAACATTTGGGATATCCATAAACTATGTTGTCTTTCCGCTTTTTACGAAAGATATGTTTGGTTTTGACGCGTCGCATAATGGTTTGTTGTTTGGTTATGTCGGGATGATAGGTGTTTTAACACAGGGTTATTTAATTGGTAAGTTGACAAAGAAATTTAAAGAAGAAAAAATTTTAATTACGGGCACATTTTTGATGGCGATTGGTTTACTTGGAATGACATTTTCATCGCATTTCTTTGAGTTTTTAATTTTTGCGACCTTTTTCACATTTGGAAGTGGTATAACAACGCCAAGTGTATTAAGCTTAATATCAATGCAGGCAGGCACTGAAATTCAAGGTATGACGCTTGGATTGGGGCAATCGCTTTCAAGTTTAGCACGGGTGTTTGGTCCATCAACTGGTGGATTTTTTTATGGAAATTTTGGACAAAAATCTCCTTTCGCTCTCGGAGCGTTGGCTATGGGTTTAAGTTTCTTGTTGGCTGTCGGAATTTATTACAGAAAAAACTCAAAAATTAAGTGAAATAAAGATGTTGACATTGCTTTTGAGCTTGACTTTTGTTCTACTTTTGAGTTATTTTTTAATCGTTAATTTTATTGGTCCAGCGATGATTTTAAAACCTAAGCAAAAAAATTTTTTGATTGATGGAAAAGTAATCACATCGCCAACGGAGCTTGGACTTAATTACGAAAGCGTTGAAATAAAGTCGTTTGATGGCGTAACTTTAAAAGCATGGCTTATCTTGGCAAATCCTGAACCAATTGGCAATGTTATCTATATCCACGGAGCCTATACTAACAAAGCATTCGGTTTAAAGAAAGCAAAGTTTTTAAATGAGGCTTGTTTTAATGTTCTTTTGGTTGATTTGCGATATCACGGTGAAAGTGGAGGAAGGTTTTGCACATATGGTTATCTTGAGAAGTTTGATATCTCTGAATGGATAAGTTTCCTTGTGAAAAGATTTCCCAACCTCCCTGTTGCGCTTTTTGGAACTTCAGCAGGTGCTGCCATTGCGATTCAAACTGCTGGAATTGATAATAGGGTTTGCGCAGTTATAGCAGAGGGAAGTTTTGCTAATTTTTATGACCTTGTTCTTGAGCATCAAAAGAAAAAGTTTGGATTTACTTCGGAATTTTTGATGAAAAAGGTTCTTGAAAGCGTTGAAAGAACATCGGGAATTAAAATTGATGAAATATCGCCACTTGAATATGCTAAAAAAATTTCATGTCCAGTTCTTTATATTCACGGAAAAGAAGATAAAACCGTTAAATCATGGCATTCGGTTGTTTTGCATCGGTATACCTTGAGAGGTGAAATCTTGCTTGTTGACGGTGCGGGGCATTTAAACAGTTGGGAAGTGCTTGGAGATGCGTATCGGGAAAATATAGTTGAGTTTTTAAGAAAAAACTGCATTAAAAACAAAACATAATTGACCATGCCGAAAGTAGCAATCCTAATGGGAAGCAAAACCGATGACGAAATAATGCAGAATTGCGAAAAATATCTTCAATACTTTGGGGTTGATTACGAGAAGAGAGTTCTTTCTGCTCACAGGAATCCGCTTGAGACAATTGAATTTGCACGAAACGCTGAGGCGAATGGTTATAAAGTTATAATTGCAGCTGCTGGAATGGCTGCGCATTTGCCTGGAGTTATAGCTGCGAATACGACTTTACCTGTAATTGGAGTTCCTCTTCCTGCTTCAGAATTACAAGGGGTTGACGCTCTTTATTCCATTGTTCAAATGCCTCCTGGAATACCAGTGGCAACTGTGGCAATTGGAAAAGCGGGTGCAATAAACGCAGCTGTCCTTGCTGTGGAAATTCTTGCCTTGCAAGATGCTGAATTAAAGAAGAAACTTGAGGAGTTTAAAAAGCAAGGTTCAAAATTATGAAGTATGGAATTATCGGACATTTATGTTTAGATGTTATTCATTTAGCAGATGGAAGCGAGGTTCAAAGTTATGGTGGTATATTTTTCTCTCTTGCTTCGCTTGCGAATATAGTTGATGATGGTGATATTATATATCCTGTCTTCGGCGTTGGCGATGTTGATTATGACAAGTTTATTGAAAGGATAAAAGTTTATCCAAATGTGGTGACAGACGGAATTTTTAAGTTTGAAGGTTTGACAAACCGAGTCCATCTTTTTTATCAGGATAGGAAAGAAAGAACGGAGTGTTCAGTTCATATAGCAAAACCGATTGAGTTTGAAAGATTGAAAATTTTGCTTGATGTTGAAGTGGATGGAATTTTTATCAATATGATTTCCGGCTTTGATATTGAAGTTGAGACTTTGAAAAGATTGCGCAAAAATTTCAACGGATACATACACTTTGATGTGCATAGCGCAACGCTTGGAGTAGATGATAAAAATTTGAGGTTTAGAAAAAAATTGGACAATTGGAAAGATTGGCTTATCAATGTTAACACTGTTCAGATGAATGAGTTTGAAGCAAGATCAATTGGGGATGAAAACTGGGATGACGATGAACTAGCAAAAAATGTTTTAGGTCTCGGTATTGAGGTAATGATTATCACAAGGGCAAATCTTGGAACTACAGTTTATTATTTTAACAACGGCTTTAAGAGAACAGATCTGAAAGCTTACGAGGTTATTGTGGTTGATCCGACTGGTTGTGGTGATGTTTTTGGTTCCGCATTTTTTTATAAGTATTCAAAGACACGAGATCCTATAATTTCTGCTGGATTTGCAAATTATGTTGCTGGATTGAATGCAACGATCCCAGGTTCGACGCAGATTGACAAACTTAAGGATTTGGTGAAAAAATGAAAGTTATGATAACAGGATGTCATGGATTATTGGGACAAGCTGTATTGAATATGTTTTTAAAAAGCACTGATTCTGAAATTTTAGCAACCGCTAAAGAACCAAGGACATTTCTTGATTTCGGTGGGTTTGATTATACTATGCTTGATATAACATCCAGAAATGATGTTAAAAATCTCGTTGTTTACTTTCGTCCTGATGTTATAATTAACACTGCGGCGTATACGAATGTTGATGGTTGTGAGCAAAATCGCGAGCTTGCTTGGAGAGTTAATGTTGAAGGTGTAAGAAATCTTGTCCATTCTGCGAGAAGAGTTGATGCGAAATTAATTCATATTTCAACTGATTACATTTTTGATGGTAAAAATGGGCCTTATACAGAGGATGCAATTCCAAATCCGATTAACTATTATGGAAGGACCAAGCTTGCAAGTGAGAATGAAATAAAGATCGGTGGGATAAGGTTTGCGATTTTGAGGACAAATGTTTTATATGGCGTTGGAAAAAATGTGAAAAGTAATTTTGCCTTGTGGCTTTATCAAAAACTTTCAAATGGTGAGAAAATAAGGGTTGTGACCGATCAGGTAGGGAATCCAACTTATGTTGATGACTTGGCTTTTGCAATCTTAAAGGTTGCCGAATTTGATAAAGAGGGAGTTTATAATGTCGGGGGTAGGGATTTCGTAGATAGATACACCTTCGCTGTAAAACTTGCAGAAGTTTTTGGGTTTGATAAGGAACTTATAACTCCCGTTAAAACATCGGAATTAAATCAGATAGCCCCACGACCTTTGAGATCTGGTCTGATAACACTTAAGGCTGAATCTGAACTTGGCTTGAAACCATATGGAGTTGAAGATGGGATTCGTGAATTTAGGTATCGTTTAAACGAGTTGAAAAATTTTTGAGTTTATTGATTATTTTTGGTAAAATTTTAAAAAGTGAAAATCTTGGAAGGATGAATCAGCAAATTGATGGGCGAACCACAATAAATTAAAATAAAATCTTATGCAAAATGTTGGATCTTAAATTCATTCGTGAAAATCCAGAGATCGTTAAGCGAGCTATTGAATTAAAAGGTGAAAAAGATCGGGTTGATGAAATTTTGAAACTTGATGAGAGAAGAAGAGAACTTATCAAAAAAGGTGATGCTTTAAAAGCAAAAAGAAACGATGTCACCGAAGAGATCGCAAATCTTAAAAAACAGGGAAAAGACGCGACAGAATTAATTGAAGAAATGAGAAAGGTTTCAGAAGAAATTAAAATGATTGATTCAGAACTTAAGAGTGTTGAATCAGAATTAGAGAACCTTTTACTTTGGGTTCCAAACATTCCTCACGAGTCAGTCCCAGTTGGAAAGGACAAGGAAGACAATGTCGTTGTGCGATCATGGGGCGAGGTTCAGGAGTTTGATTTTGAGGTGATAGATCATTTAACGCTTGGGAAAAAACTTGGTATAATTGATTTTGAGCGTGGAGCAAAACTTACAGGGAGTGGTTTTCCTCTCTACATTGGTAAAGGAGCGATGCTTGAAAGAGCTTTGATAAATTTTATGCTTGATCTTCACATTCAAAAACATGGTTATGTTGAAGTTTTCCCACCTTTTTTGGTAAATGAAGCATCAATGCGTGGAACTGGTCAAATACCAAAATTGAGAGAAGATATGTATTATTGTCCTGAGGATGATTTATATTTAATCCCAACCGCTGAGGTTCCGGTCACAAACATTCATCGTGATGAAATTCTTGATATAAGTGAACTTCCAAAGAAATATGTTGCTTATTCGGCTTGTTTTAGGCGTGAGGCAGGTTCATGGGGGAGGGAAACACGCGGATTTTTAAGAGTCCATCAGTTCAATAAAGTTGAGCTTGTTAAATTCACAACGCCAGAGACATCCTATGATGAACTTGAGTCACTCGTAAATGATGCGGAGGAAGTACTTCAACTTCTTAACATTCCTTATAGAGTTGTCTTACTTTGTACAGGGGATATGAGCTTTTCGTCCGCTAAAACATATGATATTGAGGTTTGGTCTCCAGCGGAAAGGAAATGGCTCGAGGCGTCAAGTTGTAGTAACTTTGAAGATTTCCAGGCAAGGAGAATGAATATAAGGTTCAGAAGAGATAAAAAGTCAAAACCTGAATTTGTTCATACGCTCAATGGTTCAGGACTTGCTACATCAAGGTTGATGGTCGCGTTGCTTGAAAATTATCAAACCCCGGAAGGAAAGGTTATAGTTCCGAAAGCTTTACATAAATATACTGGCTTTACAATTATTGAATAATCAAAAACAAAAGATCCGAGATTCAATGAAAAAGAACATAGCTTTGATCCTGCTGGTTTTTGCTGTTTCAGGTTGTGCTTTCTTGAGGAACATCGGGCTAATTGAAGAAAAAGAATATGTCGCAAAAGTTGGACGAGAAATCATAACTCTTGATGAATTTGAAAAATCGTTCGCAAAGAATAACGGTGGATTTACTAAAGCAAAGGAAAGACCACTTGATGAGAGGAAAAACTATCTTGATTTACTTGTGAAATATAAACTAAAAGTTCTTGACGCAAAAGCTCAAAACCTTGAAAAAGATCCGAACATTCAAAAAGAAATAAAAGATTACTACACGACGCTTGCTCTTTCGTACCTTACAAAGAAAGAAGTTGTTGAGCCAGGTTTAAAACAATTTTATGAACGGCGAAAGGAGGAAATAAGAGCAAGGCATATTCTGATTGAAATTTTCTATGGGGATACTTTGTCAGCTTATAACAGGGCTATGAGTATCATAAGGGAACTTGAAGCGAATGTTCCTTGGGATTCTTTAATTGGGCATTCAGATGATCCAACCGTTATTTTCAACAAGGGCGATCTTTATTACTTTACTGCTGGAACTATGGTTCCAGAGTTTGAAGATGTGTGCTATTCAATGAAAGTTGGCGAGAGGACGAAGACACCTGTGAGGACAAGGTTTGGATATCATGTGATTGAAATTCTTGATCGGAAACCTCGTGTTGAGATGGTAAGATTAAGTCATATCGGTAAAAAACTTGAAAGGGACGCGAAACCAGAAGATACATTGAGAATTTATAATGAACTTAAAGCAATTCTTGATAGCATAAGACAAGGATATGACTTTAACACGCTTGCTGAACGCCATTCCGATGATAGATTTACAAAAGAAAGACGTGGCGATATTGGATACTACAGCAGAGGTCAAGCGTATAGGGAAATTGAAGATTTCGCATTCAACGCAAAAGCTGGTGATGTAAGTGATATAATTAGAACAAGATGGGGATATCACATCATTAAAGTGACTGAGGTCGTTCCAGTAAAACCTTTTGATGAAATAGTTGACGAATTGAACAGAACTTATCAATCACAGCGACTTGAGTACGATTTCAAAAAATATATTGAAAAATTGAAAAAAGAATACAACTTCAAATTAAACCAGCAAACGCTTGAGATTTTCATTTCAAAGGCTGATACAGCTAAAACAGCATCACATTTTGAATGGGATACCAGTTATACAAAGGAAGACAGAGCGAAGATTTTATTTGAATTTGCTGATAGAAAAATAACCCTTGATTCAGCAATAAAGATAATTAAGAAAAGCCCTGAATTTACAGGCAGAAAACTTGATCGTCCTGGGATCACTGCGATGGTTGATAGAATTATTGAGATGAAGTTAACAGAATATAGAGCGAGGAATGTTGAAAAGATTTATCCTGAATTTAAAGATGAATTGAGGGAGTTCGTGGATGGAATTTTGCTTTATCATATTGAGCAAAAGATGGTATGGGATAGGGTAGATTTAAGTGAGGAGAAATTAAAAGAGTTTTACAACAAGCATAAAGAAAACTATCGCTTTCCTGATAGAGTAAGATTTAGCGAGATATGGGTGACAAGTGAGTCATTAGCGAAGGATATTTACTCACAACTTAAAAACGGAGTGCCATTTGATTCGCTCGTCGTAAAATATACGGAGAGGGCAGGAATGAAGGAAAAGAAAGGAGATTGGGGGCTTGTAGAAGCTTCAGAAAATGAACTTACATGGACTGCTTGGAACATGAAAGTTAATGAGATTTCGGAGCCGATAAAGTTTCAGGGAGGTTATTCAATAATAAAGGTGACAGGTAAAGAACCAAGCCGTGTGAAGACATTTGAAGAAGCTTTTGGTGAAGTTGCCGGCGCTTTGCAAGAACAAGAACTGAAACGACTTGAAAAAGAGTGGGTTGAAAATCTAAAAAAGAAATATAAAGTCGTTATAAATGAAAAAGCACTTGAAAAAGCTTTCAATCGTTAGTTTGATTTTTCTGTTGATAAGCTGTGGTGGAAAAACTGAGAATGAAGATTATATCGCAAGAGTTGAAGATGAATATCTTCTGAGAAGCGATCTTGTTGGCCTTGATTCAAATTTTGTCAAGGGTTACATTGATGAGTGGATAAAGAACAATCTTCTTTACGCCGAAGCAATTAAAAAAGGATATGAGACGAATGAAAAAATTGAGCGAATGGTTAACGAATTTAGAAAATCTCTCATAGTTAAAAATTTTATCCAAAACGAGGTCTTGAGCAAGGCAATGGAGATATCAGATAAAGAAGTCAGAGAATTTTATGAAAAACATAAAGATGAATTTATTCTTGATAGACCTTTTGTTAAAATTGGATATGTTAAACTATCGTCTCGGGTTGATGCTGGCTCTTTGAGAAGCAAGATATTGAGAATGAAGGATTTTAAATCTGGGGTTTTGAGCTTATCTGCTGAACCTGGAGTTGTTGAGGTCGTGCCAGAGAAATACTATGATCAATTCAGCATTCCATCTTCTGAAATTTGGCGTGTCGCTTGGAATTTGAATAAAGGTGATGTATCTTTCCCGATACTTTCTGGTGGAAATTATTTTTTGGTTTATCTTTACGATAAGAAGGAGGCAGGAAGCAAAGCTGATTTTGAAATAGTCGCTGAAGATGTAAGGGAAAGAGCAATTGTTGAAAGACAAAATAATTTGCTTGATAGTTTAATAACAATCTTGAAAAGAAAATACAATTACGAAGTGAAATGGTGAGGACAATTTTGTTTTTGCTTGCTTTTTTAAACATAGCGCTTGCACAGCAAAGGGTTCTGGATAGGATAGTTGCAATTGTTGGAAATGAAATAATTCTTGAATCGGATTTAAATTATCAAACCTACATCTTTGCAATTCAAAACAATTTGAGACCTGATGACCCAAATCTTAAAAGGTATGTTTTACAGGAAATGATAAATGATAAACTTGTTTTAACAAAAGCAATAGAAGACACGATTGTTGTTTCAGATGATGAAGTTGAAAGACAAATTGAGGCACAGATTCAGGCATTAGTCAGACAATACGGGTCTGAGAAAAGGTTAGAAGAAATCTACGGTATGCCGATCGGTAGAATAAAACGGGAAATAAGGGATGATGTTAAGAAAAGATTAATGATAGAAAAATTAAAACAGCAAAAATTCGGGACGCTGACGGTTTCAGGATATGAGGTTGAGCAGTTTTACAATACTTATAAAGATAGTCTGCCCGAGGTTCCAGAATCCGTTGAGTTATACCACATAATGATGATTCCAAAACCTGTTGACTCGGTTGATCAAGCAGTTTATCGGAAGGCAAAAGCGATTCTTGATAGTATAAGAAATGGAGGAAATTTTGAGTATTTTGCACGGACTTATTCAGAAGATAGAGCAACAGCAAGTGATGGTGGTGATCTTGGTTGGGTTAGACGCGGTTTGTTCGTTAAAGAATTTGAAGAAGCCGTTTTTAGATTGCAAGAAGGACAAATTTCTGATGTCGTGCGAACGCCATTTGGGTATCACATAATTCAACTTATTGAAAGGAGAGGTGAGCAAGTTCATCCAAGACATATACTCTTTAGAGTCCCGTTGACTGAGGAAAGTGATAAAATCGTCATCTCAAAGCTTGAAGAGATTAGATACAAAATCATTTCAAAGCAGGCAAAATTTGAAGAGATGGCGAAAAGATTCAGCGAAGATGAACAAACAAGGTTGCAAGGGGGATATCTTGGAATAATTGAGGTTGATGAGCTTGAACCAGAACTTAGAGAAGCATTGAGCACACTTAACAATGGCGAGATCACTCAACCGTTAAAGATGAGGTATGGAAACTCTTACGCTTATCATATCGTCCTTCTAAAAAGAAGAATTCCAGCACATAGAATGAATTTAAAAGATGACTATATGAAAATTTATCAGTTCGCTCTGATAGAGAAACAAAATCGTGAATATCAAAAATGGCTGGAAAAGTTAAGGGAAGAAGTTTATGTGTATGTTGATGAAAGTTTTAGATGATGAAATCGTGATTTTTTAAAATAAACTTGAGGAGGTTGAAATGAGATTGAAATTTTTAGTTTTTATGGTTTTCCCGTTAGCAATTTTATCAGCGCAGGGAAAGACAGGAAAAATAGAATTTATTGAATACGATCTACCAAATGGTTTGCATGTAATTTTACACGAGGACCATTCAGCGCCAATAGTTGCAGTTAATATATGGTATCATGTCGGCTCAAAGAATGAAGATACAAACAGGACGGGTTTTGCGCACTTGTTTGAACATATGATGTTTCAAGGTTCGGCAAATGTGAAGAAAGCAGAACATATGGCTTACATTCAAAAGGCAGGAGGTACATTTAATGCGTCAACAAGTTGGGATAGGACAAATTATTTCCAGGTTGTCCCATCTCATCAGCTTGAACTTGTTCTCTGGCTTGAGTCAGATAGAATGACAAGCTTAAATGTTAACCAGGAGAATTTTGACAATCAGCGTGAAGTTGTAAAAGAAGAGAGAAGATGGCGAGTTGACAATCGCCCATATGGAACACAGTGGGAGGAAACATTTAAACGACTTTTCAAAGTCCATCCTTACAGATGGCCAGTAATTGGATATATGGAACATTTGAACGCAGCAACGGTTGAGGATGCTAAAAAATTCTTTGATACTTACTATGTCCCAAACAATGCCGTTCTTGTGATAGCTGGAGATATTGATGTTGAGAAGACGAAAAAGCTTATTGAAAAATACTTTGGTGATATCCCGAGAGGGAAACATGAAATAAAAAGGCCAAATGTCGTTGAACCGCCTTTGACGCAGCAAGTTAGAGATACGATTTACGATAACATAAGATTGCCTGCTGTTTTCATCTCATTTAAAATTCCAAAGGATGGAGAAAAAGATTACTACGCTCTTGATCTTCTTGCCAATATACTTGGCTCTGGGAGAAGTTCACGGCTTTATCAGAAACTTGTTTATGAAAAAAGGATCGCGCAAAATGTTAATGTTTTTGCAATAGGTATGGAAGATGCTGGCGTTTTTAAAATAGATGCATATTGCGCAATTGGTCATACGCCTGAAGAAGTTGAAAAGGAAATATGGAATGAAATTGAGAAAATTCGCACTGAACTTGTTGCTGAGAAAGAGCTTCAAAAAGCAAAAAATCAGACTGAAGCGCAGATCATAAGCGGTTATCAAACCGTCCTACAAAAAGCAGATCAACTTGCTCGTTATTATGTAATTCATAAAAACACAAACAAGATAAATACCGAACTTGATGAAATTCTTTCAATAACTCGCGAGGATATTCGCGAGGCGGCGAACAAGTATCTAAAACCTGATAAATCTGTCGTTCTTTATTATCTTCCCAGAGAACAGCGTGCTTCAAAATAAACATAACTTGAGAAATGAGAATTTTAAAATTAATGTATTTGCTGTTTATGATGAATTTTCTAATTAGCCCGAATCAACTTCGTTCCCAAAGCGATGGGAAGATTAATTTTGTAGAATTTACGCTTGAAAATGGACTTCATGTCATACTCCACGAAGATCATTCAACCCCAATAGTTGCAGTAAATATCTGTTATCATGTTGGCTCAAAAAACGAAAAGACAGATAAAACTGGCTTTGCTCATCTTTTTGAACATTTAATGTTTGATGGCTCAAAAAATGTCAAGCGTGGTGAATTTGACAAGTACATATCTCAAGCGGGTGGTTATAGCAATGCTTACACGACCGAAGATAAGACAAATTATTATGAAGTTTTACCTTCAAACTACCTTGAGCTTGCTTTGTGGCTTGAGTCAGATAGAATGCTTGGTTTTTCAATTCAAGAGATAAGTTTAACTACTCAGCGCGAGGTTGTTAAGGAGGAAAGAAGATGGCGCTATGAGAATAGACCATATGGTTCCGCTTGGATAAAAATTTCAGAAAAAAGCTTCAAGAAACATCCATATCGTTGGCCTGTTATTGGTTATCAAGAGCATCTTGACAATGCAAGTATGGAAGATGTCCGAGAATTTTATGAGACATTTTATGTTCCAAACAACGCTGTCTTGGTAATAGCAGGAGACATCAACATAGAGGAGACGAAAAAACTTGTAGAGAGATATTTTGGTGAAATACCAAGAGGTCCTGAAAGAATTCCCCGTCCGTCTCCGGATGATGAACCACTTGATGGTGAAGTTAGGGAAGTTGTTGAAGATATCAATGCACCACTACCTGCCGTTTTTATGAGCTTTAGGATCCCAGAGGAGGGAAATCCTGATTCATATGCTCTTGCCTTGCTTTCGGGTATACTTTCTGTCGGCGAAAGTTCAAGATTGTATCAACGATTGGTTTATAAAGATAAAATCGCAAATGAAGTTGAGACATATTCTGATTCCAGAGAACATCCGGGACTCTTTCTTATTTATGCAATCGCGAATCCCGGATTTAATTCTGATACACTTGAAAAAGTGATTGATGAAGAGATAGAAAAAATAAGAAACTATGGAGTAGAGGAGAGGGAGCTTGAGAAAGCGAAAAATAAAATTGAATCAGCGCTTGTTTCTGCAAGACAAACTGTTCAAGGCAAAGCTGATCTTTTAGCACATTACTACACATTTTATAAAAAGCCCGAACTTATTAACACGGAGATAGAGAAATACAGAAAAGTAACGGTGGAAGATGTTAAAAGGGTAGCTCAAAAGTATTTAGATCCTAAAAAGCGAGTAATTTTGCACTATCTACCAAAAGCGGATTAAATTTAGATAACAAAAATTTTGGAGGAAAAAGGTATGTTTAAAAAAATTGGGACATTTTTCATGGTGATATTTCTAATATCAGCATTAAACGCACAGGAAAAAATTGATAGAACTAAACCACCGAAACCCGGCCCTGAAAGCAAAGTTAAATTTCCATCATATTTTGAGAAAACTCTACCAAACGGATTAAAAGTTATAGTAGTTGAAAATCACGAGCAACCAATCGTTTATATTAGTTTTGTTGTGAAAAGTGGCTCAACTTATGATGAGAATCTTCCGGGGCTTGCGAGCATAACAGCTGAACTTTTGACAAAGGGGACCAAGACGAGGACGGCAACTCAAATCGCTGAAGAAATTGATTTCGTCGGAGGAACTTTGAACTCAGCCGCTTCGTGGGATGCTACCAATGTGAATGTTCTCGTTTTGAAAAAATATCTCAATGTTGGAATAGACATTCTTCAGGATGTCGTTTTGAATCCTACTTTTCCAGATGAGGAGCTTGAAAGAGTGAAAACACAGCGACTTGCTTCCATCAAACAGTCCAAAGCAGAAGCTGGTTATCTTGCAGGCGTTAGATTTGCCAAGGAATTGTTTGCAGGTCATCCATATGGAAATGAAAGTGGTGGCAATGAGGAATCAATTCAAAAGATAAAAAGAGATGAAATAGTAAAATTTTATCAAAAGCATTTCATCCCAAATAATTCATTTATAATTTTCGCTGGCGACATCACTCCTGCCGAAGCAGTTCCTCTCGTTGAGAAGTATTTTGGCGCTTGGAAAAAAGGACCGAACCCTCATAAGAAGTTCAAAGATGTTAAAAATATATCGCAGACGAGAGTAGTTATAGTTGATAAACCCGGCGCGGTTCAATCGGCTATAAGAGTTGGTCATCTTGGGATTGATAGAAAAAATAAAGATTATGTCAAAGTATTCACCCTTAACACTTTGCTCGGTGGTTATTTCAATTCAAGGATAAATATGAATTTGCGGGAGACGCGAGGTTATACATATGGAGCTTCAAGTTCCTTTGATGCGAGGTTCTATCCTGGACCATTTGTTGTTTCAACAGATGTAAGAAATGAGGTCACAGATTCATCTATCGTTGAAATAATCAAAGAACTGAAACGACTAATTGACGAACCTGTGCCGGAGGATGAACTTAAGATGGCAAAGGACTATATAGTTGGGTCATTTCCTTTACAAATAGAAACACCAGCTCAAGTCGCAGCGAGAATAATGACAATTGAAATTTATGGATTGCCGAAAGATTTCTATGACAGATTTAGAGAGGAAGTTAAAAAAATAACTGCAAAAGACATTCAAGAAACGGCAAGGAAGTATTTACATCCAGATAAACTTTTAATAGTTGTCTCTGGAAATTCAAGCCAGATAAAATCAAAACTTGATAAATTCGGACCAGTAATTGTCTATGATGCCGATGGAAAGAAGATTGAATAAAGATTCGTCAAGTTGTAATTTTAAAAACTTAAATTGGTTTTAAGGTGCAAAAAGATAGAAGCGACATTGAACTTGTTCAGGAGCTTAGCGACGCGTATAAGAAAATAAAAAGCGAAATAGCCAAGGTAATAGTAGGTCAAGATAAGATAATTGAAGAATTGCTGATAGTTCTCTTCGCACGGGGACATTGTCTTCTCGTTGGGGTGCCAGGACTTGCTAAGACGCTTCTTATAAAGACACTTGCTCAAGTTCTTGACCTTAAGTTCAGCCGAATACAGTTTACACCTGACCTTATGCCAAGTGATATAACTGGAACCGAGATAATTGAAGAAAATGTAAGCACAGGCGAAAAATTTTTTAAATTTGTTAAAGGACCAATCTTTGCAAATATAATTCTTGCGGATGAGATAAATCGCACTCCACCGAAGACGCAATCTGCATTGCTTGAGGCGATGCAGGAATACCGTGTGACCGCTGCGGGACAAACTTATGAACTTGAGCAACCATTTTTCGTCTTAGCTACGCAGAACCCAATAGAAATGGAAGGAACATATCCACTTCCGGAAGCACAGCTTGACAGGTTTATGTTCAATATCTGGATAGATTACCCAAGTTTTAATGAAGAAGTTGAAATAGTTCGCAAGACCACAAGCTTATATCAACCGGAAGTCAATAAAGTCCTCACTCGTGAAAAAATTTTGAAACTTCAAGATATAATTCGGAAAGTTCCCGTTGCTGATAATGTGATTGAGTATGCTGTTAAGCTTGTTACCTTGACAAGACCGAATTTAAATGGCGCACCAGATTTCATCAAACGATGGATAAGTTGGGGCGCTGGTCCAAGGGCTTCTCAGTATCTTATACTTGGCGCAAAAGCTCGCGCTGTCCTTGATGGAAGATTTACCCCAGTAATTGATGATGTGAGAGCTGTTGCCTTACCAGTTTTAAGACATCGCCTTGTGACCAACTTCAACGCAGAAGCAGATGGGGTTTCAACAGCAGAAATAATTGAAAAACTTCTAAAAATAATTTGAGGGGAAAAATATGTCAGAAAATTTACAACAACCACAAGAACCAAGCTTTGCTGAAGAAGCAAAGCCAATGCCTTTTATTGACAAGTTAGTAGGTGTCTTCACAGCACCTGGTGAAGTTTTTGAAAATGTTGTGAAAGCAAAAGCGCAAACAACCGATTGGCTTTTGCCGATTTTGATATTGATTGTCTTAAGTATTGTTTCAAATTTCTTAAAATTTGGCAATCATCAAATTAGAGATTCGTTGGTTATGTTTCAGGAGCAAAGAATAGACAAATTAGTTGAAGAAGGAAAAATGACAGAAGAGCAAGCTGAGATAGCAAAAGAAAGAATAAGTGAATTTGGTAGAGCGCAACAGATTTTCAGCGTGCTTGGAATTTTAATCGGAGTTCCGATTGTATTTTTGATTGTTACGCTTGTTTATTTCTTGCTTGGAAAATTGTTTTTCAAGGGGAGTGTTGAGTTTCTTACTATTTTTTCAATTTATTCGCTTTCAAGTTTAATTGGTTCAGTTGGGGTTATAGTTTCAACTCTTTTAGCCTTTTTGACTGGTTCATTTTTCGCGTCAGCAAGCCCTGCCATTTTTATGGAAGTTTCAACGAGCAAAGCATATGTGTTGGCTTCTAAAATTGAGGTCTTTACAATTTGGCAGTTAATCGTTTTTGCAATTGGAATGGCAAAAGGATTCAATAAAGATTATACTTCTACTTTTGCTCTCGTGTTCGGAGTATGGATAATATGGGTTTTGTTAAGTTTGTTTGTTCCATTTTTGGGTGGTTAATTTAACACATTGAAAAATATCGTAATGCTAAATTTTCTAATTGCGTTGATCTTGCTTACAAACGCCCACGCCAGCGGTTTAAATGATTCTTCTGGCGTTGTATCAAAGAAAGCTCGCGTTGATAAATTAAAGCTCGGGATAGTGATAGTTGGAACTGCTGGGCTTGGAGTTCTAACTTATAATTACTTTAACACCGTTTGGTGGAAGCCAACAAAGGTTAAAAAATTTATCTGGCGTGATGATTGGAACGATCTTTTAAGAGCTGATAAAGCGGGGCATTTTTATGTTTCCTATGTCATTTCAGATGCATACAAAAATATATTTAAATGGGTCGGTTTCAACGAAAAAACATCTGCTTTTATTGGAGCTGGAATAAGCACAGTTTATGAAATTGGAGTTGTTGAACTTACGGACGGATTTACAACGCAGTGGGGTTTTAGTCCAACTGATGTCGTTATGAACTTACTTGGTGCTTTCTTCCCAGTTGCTCAGGAATATTTTCCAAGTTTAAAGAGCATAACTTTTAAATGGAGTTATACTCCATCTGGTTATACTTGGTCTGATTATCTGCGTTTTGGAAGTTTCAAAGACGCTCTTTATAAAAAACAATTCCATACGGATTACGAAGGAATGACATTTTGGATGAGTTTTGAATTTCAAAAATTACTACCTGAACAGATTGAAAAGGTAATTCCTGATTTTATAAACCTTGCGCTTGGTTATAGAGTGAGGGATATAAATTACGCTGGTAGTGGTTATTCAGAACTTTACATCGCTATTGATTTCAATCTTTTGAAAATTGATACCAAGGTGGACATTTTGAATGTTTTTATTCGTGCTTTAAACTATATTCACTTACCAGCTCCGACATTGAGAATCAAGCCCAAATTCAGGTTTTATTATTTTTATTTTTAAATAAAGATTTAACATTGTGCAATGCGAAAGCACTTGTTCGCAATTTTAATTTTGCCATTTATAATTTCTTGTTCAAATAACAAAAATGGGGGAATCTTCAAAACTAGTGGAACAACTGAAGCCAAGGAAGTGGTTGTAAGTTCGGAGATTAGTGGTAAAATTATTTACATTAATTTTGATGAGGGGGATAAAGTTGATAGTGGTTTTGTGTTATGTCAGATTGATACCGAATTGACTTATCAAAAATATCTTGAGGCAAAAGCGCAAATGGAGGCATCATATTTGCAATATCAGCTTCTTTTAAAAGGAGCACGAACCGAGGAAATTGAAGCAATGGAAGAAGTCGTCAACCGTGCTAAAGTTAATCTTGAAAATGCGCAAAAGCAATTTGAAAGAATTAAAAGTCTATATGAGGATGGAGTTGCAACTCAAGAACAGTTTGATAATGTTAGAGCATTTTATGAAACAAGCAAAACTCAATATGAAGAGGCAAGAAAAAAACTTGAAGCTTTAAGAAAAGGGGCGAGGGAGGAAGAAATAAAAATTGCTTTTTCAAATTATAACAGAGCTGTTGCCTTGGTAAGAGCGATACAGATCCAGCTAAAAGATTCAAAAATCGTCGCGCCGATTTCAGGATTTGTCCTTGAAAAATTCGTTGAAATTGGTGAATTTATCCCAGCTGGAGCACCTATCGCAAAGATCGCTAATCTTGAAGAGGTCTATGTTAGATTTTTCATTCCTGAAAAGGAAATTGGAATCATAAAAATAGGTGATTCTGTAAATATCAAGGTTAATTCATATCCTGGTAAAATCTTTAAAGGAAAGGTAGTTTTCATTTCGCCGAAAGCCGAATTCACTCCAAAAAATGTTCAAACTGAAGAAGAAAGAGCAAAACTTGTTTACGCTGTTAAGGTCAAGGTAAAAAATGAAAACGGGGTTTTTAAATCAGGAATGCCTGTGGATGTTGAGATAATTAAACGGAGGTGATGAAGATATGTTTGAAATTGAAACATTTAATTTAACAAAGAAGTTTGGCGATCTTGTTGCTGTTAATTCTGTAAATCTTAAGATTGAGCAAGGTGAAATTTTTGGCCTTCTCGGTCCAAATGGTGCTGGGAAATCAACACTTGTTCGCTTGCTTTGTGGTTTGCTTCGTCCCACATCAGGAGATGCGATTGTCGGAGGTTATTCAATAAAAAATGAACCTGAGAAAATTAAGAAAATAATCGGATATATGTCCCAAAGGTTTGGACTTTACGATGACTTGACTGTTGAGGAGAATATAAGTTTTTATGCTGGGATTTATCTAAATGACAGAAAGCTTGCAAAACAAAGAACTGAAGAAATAATTGAACAGCTTTCATTTCAAAAATATAGAAATGCACTTGCGATGCACCTTTCTGGAGGATTGAGACAAAGATTATCGTTTGCAACAGCAATAGTTCATGAGCCAAGAATTGTCTTTCTTGATGAGCCCACATCGGGTGTTGACCCAATTTCAAGAAGACAATTTTGGGATTTGGTATATAACCTTTCCGCAAGGGGTAAAACAGTTCTTGTTACAACACATTATATGGATGAAGCAGAAAGATGTAATAGAATTGGTTTTATATCTCACGGAACAATTCTTGCTATTGATTCTCCAAGCGAGATAAAACAGAAGTATATGCGAGGAGAAGTTATCAGGATAATTCCCCAAGATTTGATGATATGTTATAAGGTTCTTTCATCACTTGATTTCGTTGAAGATATAGGTATTTTTGGTGATTCAATCCATGTCGTAGTTCAAGATGCGGAGGCTAAGATCTCTGAAATTGAAAATTTTTTGAGAAGAAAAAATGTGACGATTGAAAAGATTGAAAAAATTTCACCGTCAATTGAAGATGTCTTTATTGCGCTTACCAAAAATGGAGAGCGAAGCTCTCCTTAATATAATTTTGAAAGAATTTATTCAGTTGAGTCGCGACCCGAGGAGTATTATAATAATCATTTTTATCCCTCTGTTTCTTCTCATCGTCTTTGGTTATGGGGTTGTAATGGATGTAAGAAATGTCAATCTTATCGTTTGTGATCTTGATAGAACTCAATTGAGCAGAAAATTTATTGAAAAATTTACAGCTTCAGGATTTTTCAATTTGTATGGTGAAGTTGAGAGTATTAATAAAATTGATGATCTTTTGGTATCTGGAGAAGTGAAGGTCGGGCTTGTGATACCTTTTAATTTTTCTAAAAATATCACTTCTGGCAGACCTGTAAAAGTTCAAATCATAATTGACGGTAGTGATGCAAATATCGCAAGTGTTGTTTTAGGTTATGTTCAACAAATAGTTAGTGGTTTTTCAAACGAAATAATGATGAATTTTATTTTTAAAAAGACAGGGAAAACATTGCCAGAGGTTGATTTGAAGCAACGCATTTGGTTCAATCAAGAACTTAAAAGCGCAAATTTTTTTGTTCCAGGTTTAATCGGATTAATAATGATAATAATGACAGTGCTGATGACTTCCTTTTCAATATCTCGCGAAAGAGAGCTGGGTTCTTTTGAAAAATTAATATCAACTCCTTTAAACCCGCTTTTTATAATTACAGGGAAAATTATACCGTATGCAGCGCTTGCTTTTATTGATTCAATTTTAATTTTGATTGCGGGTATTTTTCTATTTGATTTGGAGGTGAAGGGAAATTTATTTTTATTCTTTTTGGTCACAATTGTTTTTATTTTTTGTGGCTTGAATCTTGGATTAATAATTTCAACTGTTGCTAAAACTCAACAATCAACTATTGCCTTGGGGTTTATATCAACGCTTGTTCCAACATTTATTCTTTCTGATTTCGTTTTTCCGGTAAAAAATATGCCTTTGGTGTTGCAGTTTATTTCCCACCTTATACCTGCAAGATATTATCTTGAGGTAATTCGCGGTATTATTTTAAAGGGAAATGGATTCGCGGAGCACTATGATGGAATTTTGATTTTATGTCTTTTTATGTTCTTAACATTTGTAGGTGGAACGGCAAGATTAAAAAAATTAATGCGAGAAGTCTAGTGCATAGAATTTTCGTTATATTAAAAAAGGAAATATCGCAGATACGAAGAAATCGCCTTTTTATGGGAATATTGGTAATCGCCCCAGTAATACAGCTTTTTGTTCTTGGATATGCAGTGACATTTGAGGTCAAAAATATGCCGATTGCGATTTTTGATGAAGATAAAAGTGTGTTAACCCGAAGGATAACAGATGCACTTGATTTAACAGAGACATTTGAAGTCATAATGTATCTTGAAAGATTGGAAGAATTAGATGAGGTTCTTAAGAGGGGGAAAGCAAACATGATTATAATTTTCAAAGAAGGTTTTGAAGAGAAAATTATAAGGGGAGAAAAAGTTGAACTTCCAATTATAATTGACGGCACGAACGCAAACTCTGCAACAATCGCAATGGGCTTTGTGTCAAGTTTTGTAATAGATAAATCCATGAGCATCGTTAGAGATAAAATTTCAAGCATGGGAGTTAAATACATTCCAGTGTGTGAGCCTGAGATAAGAGTATGGTTTAATCCCGATATGAGATCAACATCTTTTATGATCCCTGGTCTAATAGGAATGATACTTATAACTGTGACATTAATAGTCACATCCCTGTCAATTGTAAAAGAAAAAGAGCAAGGCACAATTGAACTTTTGCTTGTTACGCCTGTTGAGCCTTATGAGCTTTTGCTTGGGAAAATTTTACCTTTTGTTATAATAGGTTTATTTGATGCTGTTATAGTTACACTTGTTGGAAAGTTTTGGTTTCGCGTTCCATTAAGAGGTGATATTTTTTTGCTTTTTTTATCAACTTTTGTATTTCTTCTAACAACACTTGGACTTGGTATTTTTTCATCGGTGATATCTCGGACTCAGCAACAAGCGTTGATGACCGCTTATTTCTTTGCTATGCCAAATATAGTTTTATCTGGCTTTGTTTTCCCTGTGGAAAGTATGCCAGCTGTGATAAGGTTTCTCACAAATTTTATACCGTTGAAATATTTTCTTGTTATTCTTCGTGGAATTTTTCTAAAGGGGGCTGGGATTGAGATTTTGTATCCGCATATTTTAGCCATCCTTTGTTTTGGAGTTGTTATATTTGGTTTCAGCGTTTTTAGATTCAGAAAGTATATCGGTTAAAACTACCGAAAAAAGATTTTATAGAAACTCATATTCTAAATTTCGTCTGTGATTACTACTTTGAAAGAGTAAAAGGGTCCATTTGTTGGAAAGCTTGACTTTGATTTTTGAATTGATTATATTGTGGTAGAATTCAAAATTAAGGACAGTTGCCATTGCGACTTCGTTAAAGGTTTTTATTCTTTGACTAATATGCCTTAACTTCAAAGCAAAAAACGAATGAACACGATATGCGAAACAAGATAGCCTTTAACGTAAGTTCGCTTGGCAACTGTCCTTTTTTGTTTTTTCTCTGTTTAATTTTATCTGCTCAAATTTCCTTATCCCAAGGCATTTCCGATTTCAAAATCTTATCACAAAACAGCGAAGAAATTGTCATTGAATACAATCCATATCTTTTTAGAATAGACACCGCAATACACGATAACCAGCAACTTGTTTCATTTTTGTTCTTGAACGCGAGTTTTGAAAATCCCAAGCCGGGTGAACCTCAGCTTTCTGTAAGACTTTTCCCGATCGCCTTAAAATCTGAAGAGGGAAATTTGATTGATATAATTGAGACCTCTTATGTGGAGTATGAAAATGTAAAGTTAAAACCATTCCCTAATTTAATTCATGAGAAATTTGCTGGAGTTGAGGATTCAATTTCGTATGTAAAAGTGTTTGTTTTCAGCGACACTTACAATAAGAGCGTTTATATTCCGGAAAAAATTGTTGAGCTCGGGGATATTGGTAGAGCGAGAAATTACATCGTCTCAAACATCAAAGTTTATCCGTTACAATATAATCCTGCACTTGGAAGGGTTAGAGTTTATACCAAGATAAAGCTTGTGTTAAAATACGCTCAAAGTGTAAATTCATTTGCAAATCCTGATAAATTTGATTTAAAGGTTGCTCAAAGCTTTGTTAACCATGAGATAGCGAAGTTCTGGAAAATACAAAGTTTAACTCTTTCAAAGCCAAGTGCAAGTCAACTTGCAACAGGTGATTGGTATAAGATTCCCGTAACGGAAGAGGGAATCTATAGAATAACCTACGCTGATCTTAGAAATGCAGGCATAAATCCTGACAACATTGATCCGAGGACAATAAAAATTTTCAACAATGGTGGTTTCCAACTACCTGAAAATGTTCAAAGTCCAAGACCAACTGGTTTAATTGAAAACGCTATTTTCGTTTATGGTCAAGACGATGGTAAGTTTGATCAAGGGGATTATATAATTTTCTACGGCAGAGGCACAAGCGGTTGGAATTACGATCCGGTAAGTAGAGAATTTTCACATTACACTCACGATTACTCTGATGTCAATTTTTATTTCTTAACATTCGGAGGGACGAGAGGTAAACGAATTGAGATCATTCAAAGTTTAAATGTCGCTTCTCCATTTAGACCTGAACACACAATAGGACTCTATTTTAGGGATGATTTCAAAATTAATTTAACTGAATCGGGTCGTGATTGGTTCATGTCTTCTGTTGAAGCGAAATCAGGATTCAATATGGTAAGTTACACGGCGAGGCTTGATGAACTTGTGTTAGGTAAGCCAATTCAGTATAGAGTGCAGGTTGCTTCCAGATCAGCTTCGCGAAATTGGTTTGTCGTGAGAGAGGGGGACACCGATCTTGGTGTTATTGAACTTGGAACTGTTGTTTTATCTGGAATATCTTCACTGCTTGATTTTTATGCTGTTAAATCAGGTCCAAGGAAGTTCATTTACAATGGAGATCTTAGAGATTCACGAAGCAACTTGAAATTTTATTTCAATTGGATCGGTGAAGCTGTGGCTGGTTATGTTGATTGGTTTGAGATAATTTATCCAAGAAGGTTCAGAGCGGTGAATGATTATATCGCTTTTTATTCTTACGACACAACCGCAGTTGTGGAATATAAAATTTCAGGTTTTTCATCAAACGATATAAGTTTCTTTGATGTCACTGATTTTTCAAATGTTAAGATGATTTCAGGGAATATCAACGCAGGTGAGTTCGTTTTTCAGGTTTCACAGCGAAGGGGCGAAATTAAACGATTTATAGGGGTTGGAACTAATGGATATAAAAAAGTTTCAAGGATTGAGAAGGTTAAAAACACGAATTTGCGCGGGGAAATTGAAGGTGCTGATTGGGTCGTGATTTCCCATTCTGATTTCATTGAACAAGCAAGAAGGTTAGCCAACTTTAGAGAGAGAAAGGACTCTTTGAAAACGCTTGTGATAGATGTTGAGAACATTTACAATGAGTTTTCGTGCGGAATTTTAGATCCAGTTGCCATAAGGGATTTTTTAAAATACGCTTTTGATAGATGGAACAGAAAACCTTTTTATGTTTTGTTGTTTGGCGATGGTGATTATGATTACAGAAATGTTGAAGTTGCTGACAAAAATTGGATTCCAGCTTATGAAAGTAAAGAGGGATTGCAACAGATTTTAACTTATACTTCAGATGATTTCTTCGTTCTTTTAACTCCAGATGTTTATATAGATATGGCGATAGGTCGTTTGCCCGTCCAAACATTAGATGAAGCTGAAACCGTTGTGAATAAAATAATTCAGTATGAAACCAGTAATGATTTCGGATTGTGGAGGAATACAACTTTATTTGTTGCGGATGACGGTTTAGTCGCTGGAGGAATGACGGATGGATTAATTCATACTATTCAATCTGAAGTGCTTGCTAATTATTATACTCCCGATTTCATCAACAAGCGGAAACTTTATTTAGTTGCTTATCCAACGGTTTATACTTCAGTTGGAAGGCGAAAACCAGAATCATCGCAAGCACTTGTTGATTTTATAAATCGTGGTGTCGCTATTGTAAATTGGATAGGGCATGGGAATCCATATGTTTGGGCTCATGAGAGAGTTTTTGAAATCGGTTATACTATCCAAAACCTCAAAAATGGTAAAAGGTTGCCTTTCATAATAGCAGCTACCTGTGACTTCGGTCGTTTTGACAATCCAAAATCGCAAAGCTCGAGCGAGATTCTAATGACACTTAAAAATGGGGGCGCTATCGGTGTTCTATCGTCGGCAAGGTTGGTCTATTCAAATGAAAATGCAGCTTTTAATTACAAGTTTTTTGAAGAGTTGTTCAAATGGAGTGATGAATTTAAAACATCGCGCATCGGTGAAGCAATGTTTAGAGTTAAGCAGTACTATGCTCAATTGAATGATAGAAAATTTATCTTGTTTGCAGATCCGGCGATACGCCTCGTCATACCAAGATATTCAGCGTCAATTGATACCATAAATGGACTTAAGACAGATCATATTGTTCAACTTAAAGCACTTGGAAAAGCGAATTTCTCTGGAAAAGTAAGTAAAAATGCAGGGACTGATTTGAATTTATCGGGCAAGGTTGAATTTATCTTATTTGATGCTCAAAGGAATTTAAACTATGTAGATGAGATTGGTATGAACTTTAGTTTTGTTGATCAAGGAAACTTGCTTTTCAAGGGCGAGTATTCGTTGAGAAATGGAAAATTTAATGGTTCGTTTGTTCTTCCAAAGGATATATCTTTTTCAAACGAAAAAGCTAAGGCAATTGCTTATTTTTACGGAAACCAAATAGATGGGGTTGGTTTCACGACAAACATAATAGTCAATGGTATTGATTCAAGCTTCGTCGCTGATTTCAAAGGGCCTGAAATTGATATCTATCTTAATAACACTGGATTTAAATCAGGTGATATTGTTTCAAATGAGCCTACATTGATAGTTGAGATATTTGATGAGAGCGGTGTTAATGTGTCAACATCTGCGATTGGACACAGAATTGAGGCATTTATTGATGATGATCAAACAGGAATTGATCTTTCTGAATTATATAAAACGAAGCTTGATGATTATAGAAGAGGTGAGATCGTTTACAAACTTCCAAGGTTATCGCCCGGAAAACATACGCTAAAAGTTAGAGCGTGGGATGTTTTCAATAATTCATCTGTAAAGGAGGTGGAATTTAAAGTCGCTGAATCTGATGAGTTTGCAATATACAATGTTTTCAATTATCCGAATCCTTTGAAAGATAAAACTTATTTCACATTTCAAAAGGTTGCAACTTCTGAAGATACACCTGTTGATGTTGAGATAAAAATTTATACTTTGGCGGGGAAATTGATAAGTAAAATTGAAAGATATGGTTTAACTGGGAATTTCATTGCAATTGAGTGGGATGGCAGGGATATAGATGGCGATGAGATAGCGAACGGAGTTTATATTTATAAATTGATTGTTAAAACTTTTGATGGGAAAAAAGCTGAATCACTCGGAAAGATCGTTGTGATGAGATAAATTTGTTTTTCGTAAAAATTTTTTATATTTAAAAAACAAAAACAAAAGGACGACGACAAGCGATCAAATAGTTACCGCTTTGAGATCGTTTGTAAAAACCAAAACTCAGGAGGTAAAAAATTATGTTGTTTAAAAAAGGCGCTATCCTTGGATTGAGCATCCTGTTGGTCTTTGCATCATTTCATAGTTTGGTTTATGCGCAAGGTGGGGATGCAGCAGTTCCATTTCTCTTGATTGCTCCCGATTCGCGTGCCGGTGCTATGGGTGAGACAGGCGTTGCGCTTGCGGATAATGCGAATGCAATTTTTTGGAATCCAGCTGGCTTGGCATTTCAGAGAGGGACTGAAATAACTTTCACACACGCAAAATGGCTTCCTCAATTTAGTTCAGATCTTTCCTACGAATATTTAAGTGCAAAACATTATCTTAGCGTCATTGACGCTACAATTGGAGCAAACATAACTTTCTTTAATCTTGGATCTTTTGAGAGAAGAGACGAAAACAACACCTATCTTGGGACTTTTAAAGCTTTTGAATATGCAGTCACTCTTGCATACGCGATGAAATTAACACAATCTTTAGGGTTTGGTTTAAATTTAAGATATATCCATAGCCAGCTTGCTCCATTCGGAACTGCAGAAGAGCAAGGTAGAGGAGTTGCTAATGGTGTTAGCTTTGATATAGGATTTCTTTTTAGAGAGTATATCTTCGGTAGAAGGGTAAGCGCTGGGTTTAATCTTTCAAATCTTGGACCCATGATACATTACATTGATAGAGAACAAGCAGATCCATTGCCCACACATTTAAGAGTTGGTTTCGCTTTTGATATAATTCAAACAAAGTATAATAATTTAACCGCAACTGTTGATTTTGGAAGAGTCCTCGTTAGAAGATATCCTGGGGAAAATAGGAAGCCAGATCCTTTGCCCAAATCCTTGATCACTGCTTGGGGTGAGCATGCGAGTTTGAGGAAAGTAACAATAGGAACTGGGGTTGAATACTGGTATGGAAGCCCAAGGCTTATCGCTCTAAGAGCTGGATATTTCTATGAATCTCCACGCGCTGGAGGAAGAAGATTTGCAACTTTTGGAGCTGGAGTAAGATACAGCATTGTGGGGGTTGATTTTAGCTACATTTCAACCTTTGAAGAAAATCATCCACTTGCCAATACTCTTCGTTTCACGATTTCACTAAACTTCGGTAGTAAAGAATAGTCCTAAAAAGGGCGAGGTAACTCGCCCTTTTTTTTAAAATAATTTTCTTCTGCGAAATGAGGATAATCTTTATATTTTTAATTACTTTGATCTTGGGGTCTACTTTTCTATTTTCACAAGCACAGCGAAGTTATAGGGTTCTTGCGGTGATGGTGGAGTTTCAGGAAGATAACGATCCTTTGACAAGTGGAAATGGAAAATTTAATTTAAGCTTCCCCTCGCGCAAGATCATAGATCCTCCACCTCACGATAAGAAGTATTTCACGGCTCATCTCCAGTTTTTAAAAAACTATTTTTCAAAGTTTTCTATAAACATTGAATACGAAATCATTGATTCAGTTATCACTTTGCCAAAGCAAATGCGACATTACTCACCGCCACAAGATTCGGGGCTTGAACGAATTTTAATGCTTGTTTATGACACATGGAAAATTGTTAAAGATTCTCAAGTCAGGACGAGATATCCACTTTCTTCGTATGATTGTTATATCATTTTTCACGCTGGTGTTGGAAGAGACATAAATTTATCTGCAGAGTACGGTTATAATCCAACGCCATTTGATATACCTTCGCTATTTGTAAATCAAGATTCAATAACTGCGTTCTTGAGAAAAAGAGGGATAACAGAAGGTTTTGAAGTGAAAAATTCAATTATTCTCCCCGAAACGGAATCAAGATACATTCAAAGCATAACTGGCGAAAGATTACTTCAAATTGGGCTAAATGGCTTGCTTGTTTCAAACTTTGCTAGCTTTCTTGGATTGCCAGATCTATTTGATACGAAAACTGGAAGGTCAAGAATTGGAAGATTTGGGTTGATGGATGGACCAGGAATTTTCTCATATCGTGGGCTCTTGCCACCAGAACCATCAGCGTGGGAAAAAATAAAACTTGGAATATGTCAACCTGTTGAAGTAAAGAACTTTAAAGACACAACTATTTCTGTTTCGGCTTTTCAATTCAACCGGAACAATGCAATTTACAAAATACCGATCAACGCAAAAGAATATTTTCTAATTGAGAACCGAAATCGTGATGTTTTTAACGACGGTGTCAGATTGAAATTTTATTGGCGTGATTCAACGGGAGAAAAAATAATTGAAAGGATCTTTACAAGAGATCAAACTGGATTTAATTATTTTGATGTTGATTCTGTCTACGGTGTTTTGATTGATGTTGACGAGCCAGATTGGGCTTTGCCTGGTTCGGGAATTTTAATCTGGTATATTGACGAAAATGTGATTGATGAAAATTTGAAAACAAATTCAATCAATAATGATGTGAAACGGCTTGGCGTGAAGCTCGTTGAAGCAGATGGACCACAGGTGATTTTTGGCGATGAGATCGGCTGGGAATTTGATATGTGGTTCCGTGGAAATTCGGCACCTACTTATAGAAACGAATTTTCCATAAGCGCATACCCTTGGAATCCAACCAACAATTTATCAAACTTCAATTTTAAAATTTACGATTTCAGCTTGCCATCACCTCTAATGACATTTAAACTTGGGATATCTGATTCACTAATTCTTTCAACTTCAACCTTTCCAAAACGAGCACCTGGATTATCGGAAAGATCTTTTATTACAATTGCAAACATAGCTAACGATTCTCAAAGTGAGATAATTTTAAACTCAGCATCTGGAATTTTTGCTTTCAATTTTAATGGGGCATCTTTAACATTAAACGAAAGTGGATATTACTCAAACATTAAAAGCGATTTCGCTTGTGCTGTGTTTGATGTTGAGGGTGATGGAATTGGGGATGTGATAGGAATTGATGGTAGAAGAGTTTATGCTCTCAGGACAAATGATTTTAATTTTGACGGTTTCGCTGATGTCGTGTGGAGCTTTAGCAACGAGGTTTCAATTTCAACGCCACCTGCGATTTTTCAAAATAAAATAGCTTTTGGTGATAGCAGTGGAAATCTTGTCATTTTAAACAAAAATGGGACATTAAATAAGAAAATAAAAATAGCGGATGATCTGATCGTTTCTTTAATTGTAAGCGATTCAATGTGGGTTGCGGTTTCAAAACGGAAAATAAAGACGGAAATGAACGAATGGAACTTCAATGTTAATTTTATCTCTTCTGCTGGAATTGATCTGAAAAGAAATGGTCTGATTGAAATAGTCGTAGGTTTTTCTGAAAGCGGAGATGTAATCATACTTAATACGGTGACCGGTGAAGTTAGACAAGCGAAAGTTCATCCTTTGCCAAGAACTTACAGTAGCCCAGCGATCGCCGATCTAAATCTTGATGGTTTTCCTGATATTGTTATAACTTCTGGAAATAAAATTTGGGCTTTTAATCACTTTGGATCAACGCTTGTAAACTTTCCGATAGAGGTTAAAAATGTAAGCAGTTTATCATCTCCTGTTATTGTTAATTTCGTTGGTGATACTTTACCAGAGATAATCGTTGGAACCGATGTGGGATTGATTTATGCTTTTGATGTATATGGCAAGGTAGTTTCTATGTTTCCAATTTCTATAAGTAATTCGTGTCTTTCATCCCCGGCAGTTTATTATGAAAGCAACATAGTTTATTTACTTGCCCCAAGTATAGATGGATATCTTTATGCGTGGATTGTGAAGCCTAATACATATTCAGTCAACATCTTGTGGTCAAGCTATTTGCGCGACGAAAAACATTCAAACTATTCTTCAAAGTCTTTTGAGTTAACTTCATTTCCTTCTATGAAAATTCTTGATGATAAAGTAGTTTACAACTGGCCGAACCCAGTTTATGATGATTTCACTCATATTCGTGTTAAAACATTTAGGGACGCAAGAGTAAACATCAAGATTTTTGATGTCGCTGGTTTTAAAGTTGATGAGATCAACACGAGCGTAAGCGCAAACTTTGAATCAGACATAAAGTGGAGTGTAAAAAATGTTCAGCCGGGCATTTACTATGCAAGAGTTGAAGCAATCGCCGATGGAAGAAGCGAGGTAAAAATAATAAAAATTGCAGTGGTGAGATGAAATTTTTTGTGAAGATAAATTTACTGTTGTTATTTTGTTTTATCACTATCTCTTCATTTGCGCAAGATGAGGAATACATTCATCCTGAACTTGAATGGTACACTATTGAAACAGAACATTTTCTAATTCATTTTCATAAAGGAGCGGAGAGAACCGCTAAAGTCGTTGCAAAAATTGCTGAAGAAATATATGAACCGATAACCTCACTCTATGAGCATAAGCCAGATCAAAAAGTTAACATAATCATAAAGGACTATGACGATTTCTCAAACGGCGTGACTTATTTTTATGACAATAGAATTGAAATATGGGCAAGTGCTCTTGACTTTGAGCTTCGGGGTGTACATAACTGGTTAAGGGATGTTGTCACTCATGAGTTCACTCACAACATTCAAATGCAAGTTGCGATGAAGTTTGGCAGAAGAATTCCAGCGGTTTACTTTCAATGGCTTGGCTATGAAAAGGAAAATAGACCTGATGTGCTTTATGGTTTCCCAAATGTAATTGTATCTCATCCGATTGCTGGGATAAATGTCCCTGCATGGTTTGCTGAAGGAACTGCTCAATTTAATCATCCCGACTTAAATTATGACTACTGGGATACGCATAGAGATATGATCTTGAGAATGCAAGTTGTTGATAATAAACTTTTATCCTGGGATGATTTAAATTATTTTGGAAAGACAAGCTTGGGAAATGAATCGGTCTATAATTCGGGCTTTTCCTTGGTTGAATTCATCGCTAAAAATTACGGCGTTGATAAACTTAAAGAGATCTCAACGAACTTGAAATCTCCACTTCGCTTGACTATTGATCAAGCTGTGAAGAAATCGCTTGGGATAGACGGTGTTGAACTTTATAACCTTTGGAAGGAACATATCAAGGAAAAATATAGAAATCAGATTGAAGCAATTGGGGAAAAAGTTGAAGGAAGAATTATCATAAGCGAGGGTTTTGCTAATTTTTATCCTAAGTTCTCTGCCAGTGGTAAAATCGTGGCGTATGTTTCAAATAAGGGAAGTGACTATTTTTCTCCTTCCGCAATTTACATTTATAATCTTGAAACCGGAAAAGAGGAGAAGCTTATCAGCGGGGTTTCATCATCCATCGCTTGGTCTTCGGATGGTAAGAAGATTTTTTATTCAAAAAAGACGAGAAGAAATAAAAATTGGCGAAGTTTGTATGATATTTTTGTTTACGACTTTGAGCTAAAAAAAGAAAAAAGGTTAACATACGGATTTAGAGCAAATAATCCTGCTGTTTCACCGGATGGAAGAACGATCGCATTTGTTCTCTATTCGGATGGAACTGCGAACATAGGGATCGCAAAGATTGATGAACCAGCAAAGGTGAAAATGTTAACTGAATTTAAAAACGGAGAACAGATCTATAACCTCTGTTTTTCTCCAGATGGAAAGAAAATTTTATTTGACTACTCACTTAAAAACAATCGCGACATCGGTATTATTGACATTGAAACGCTTGAGTTTAAACCAATTATCGCAACGAGAAGTGATGAGAGAAATCCAACTTTTTCTGAAAATGGGATGAAAATTTACTTTTCTTCCGATAGAAGCGGTATTTTTAACATTTATGAATTTGATGTTTTAACTGGGGAAACTTATCAAGTTACGAATGTCATCGGTGGGGCTTTCATGCCGAGCGTAAGAGATGGCAAATTGGTCTATTCAATTTACACTTCGGATGGCTTTAAAATTGCGTATTTTCAAAAGATAGAGAGAATTAAACCTCTGAAAGATGTAAATTTGCTCGCCTACGAAAATAATCTTGGGGAAATTTCACAAATTTCAAATTCAAATGAATATGATGATACGATTCTGCCAGAGTTTGAGATCAAAGAATATAAAAATGTTTACACTTCACTTTCATTTTATCCTGTTTTTCGGTTTGATAACTACAACCGGCATGAAAAGGGGATAGATCATTTGAAATTTGGGCTTTACACATATTCAACTGATGTGGTTGGTAAGTATAGTTTCTTCGCAGGTGCACTTGTGAATAGAAAACTTGAGCGTGATTTGTTTTTGCAGCTTGAGTTTAACGATAAATTTCCAATTCTTTATCAACTTGGACTTAAACCTAAATTTTCTGTTGAAGCATATAATGTGACGAGAAGAACGAAATTTATCCTTGAACTTGGGCTGAATTTAATTCCAGTTGATGTAATTTATCACTTAACAGAAGTTGATCTCTCTTTTAGTTGGAAAATTTTTCTGCCGTCTTTGAACTTGCGAAGCGGATTCACATTTTCAAGATATTCCGCTGAAATAAAAAGCTTCGTCATACCAGAGACGAAAGCACATGTCCCGTCCTCCGATGATGTGTATTTTATAGGTCGCGTTTTCTATTTGGATTTTCTCTTTAAAAGCATAAAGCCACGGGTCAACGCAGATATAAATCCAGTTGGTAGAAAAATTAATCTGCGTTTGAATTATGAACTTAACAAATTAAATCCTGATGGAACTTACGAATTTAAAGACGGGATTCTCGTCCCGGTCTATAAGAGGTTTAATTTTTTGAGATTTGAGGTCGGTTGGAATGAGTATTTAAGCCTGCCTTTCAAGAATCACACATTAGGTCTTGTGGTAAGATATGGAACTATCTTAGGAAGACCTGTCAATGAGTTTTTCAATTTTTATGGTGGTGGATTAATCGGGATGCGTGGATATTCATTTTATTCTCTCGGTGGGAATGAGATCTTCACAGCAAAATTAGTTTACAGATTTCCGATCGTTGATAATTTCTCACATCAAATTTTACACTTCGGTTTTCAAAGGGTTTATGCTGGAGTGTTTTTTGATTTTGGAAATGCCTGGGATGAAAGAGCGCGCTTAAAGGATTTCAAAAGAGACGCAGGAATTGAATTAAGAATTGATGGAAACTCTTTTTATCTTTTCCCGATGAAAATTTTTGCAAGCGTTGCTTATGGTTTTGATAAGTTTGATAAAACCATAAGCAAGGTTAAATATAATTTCGGTCGTGAGGTTAGATTTTATTTTGGCGTCGTTTTTGATTTTGATTCAATTGAATAAAAATCAAAGATTGTTTAGAGCATGGCTAAAAAGTTAGTTTTTTTGCTTATCATTTTCATTTGCGCTGTGTATTCGCAGGAAATAGAACTTACAACTGGTCAACTTGGGCTTGATTTTTCTGTTTTTTCATACAAAGGCGAAGATAAATTGGAGCAAAAAAGATATTCACCTCTGAAGGCGGGATTGATGTCTGCTTTGGTGCCAGGAAGTGGAGAGTTCTACACGAAAAGTTATCTTAAATCAGCCTTATTTTTCACCGCGGAGGTAGTTTTATGGGTTGTCTATTTCAACTATACGAAAAAAGGGGATGAGCAAACGCGATGGTATAGGCAATACGCCGATGAAAATTGGAGCGTGGTTGATTATGCATTATGGATGAACGAATGGATGAGAAGATATGGTGGACAAGATGCGCCGATGATTTCAATAAATCCAAATGAAAATTTAAAACCTTGGCAAAGAGTTGATTGGTCAAGATTGAACGAGGCAGAAAGATATATAAGCATTCGCGCAGGTGGATTCTCACATACGCTTCCATCCTATGGCGAACAACAATACTATGAATTGATTGGAAAATATCATCAATATTCACCTGGCTGGAATGATTTTGATCGGAATTTCGTACCGAGAGATGTTTCTGAACTAAAACCAACTCCAAAGTTTAAATTTTATTCACGGGAAAGAGGAAAAGCAAATGATTTTTATTCAGTTGCAAGTATATCTGCTTTCGTTATAGTTGCGAATCATATTTTAAGTGCAGTTGATGCGTCAATGACAGCGATATTGAAAAATCGTGAGTTGAGCTCTAATTTAGGTTTTGAGTATAATTTGGATATCGGATTGATCGCAAAATTAAAATTAAGTTTTGAGTTTTAAAATGTCTGTTGCTCTTTTATTTTTTGATGGAATAGGCATAGGTGAGAACGATCCGGAGAAAAATCCGTTTGCGAGATTTAGATCAAAATTCTTTCGTGCGTTTACGAATGAAGATAATCACACAGCAGAATATGACGGCATAATTGTTCCAACTGATGCAACTATGAACATCACAGGCTATCCACAGAGTGCAACTGGGCAGACGACAATTTTCACTGGTGTAAACGCGTCCGAGATAATGCAAGGACATATTAACGGCTTTCCGACGCCTACTTTGAGAAAGATTCTTCTATCAGAAAGTATATTTTTGAAGCTAAAGAAACTTGGCAAAAGAGTGACATTTGCGAATGCTTACTCAAGACATTATTTTGAACTTCGTGGGGAAAAGCTTTCAGCTTCCACTTACGCTGTCTTGGCTTCGCAAGTTCCATTTAGATGGTATGATATTGAATTAAAAGAAGGCAAAGCAGTGCCAGCTGATTTAACAGGGGAATTTATGAAAAAGTTTTATCCGGATGTTAAAATAATAACTCCTGAAGAATCTGGAAAAATAATCGCAAGATTGATTGACGAATATGATTTTGTTATGTATGAATTCCCATTCACGGATGAAGCAGGACATAATCAGGATTTTGAACTTGCTTTGGAATATATCAGCAGAATTGAACGATTTCTTGATTCGCTGTTAACAACACTTGACCTGTGCAAACATCTTGTGATATTGACGAGCGACCATGGAAACATTGAGGATCTTTCCGTTAAAACCCACACGCTGAACAAAGTTCCAACCATCATCTGGGGAAAGGGGAAAGAGAAGGTCGCAAGCGAGATAAAATCACTCCTTGATATAACGCCTGCGATAATCAAATATCTCACCGACCGATTTTAGGTCCGCTAGAATTGTTAAAGTTTTGTTAAGTTTTTGCTTTGATTGTGAATTTCAAGGGAAAAAGATTTACAAATTTTTAACATTAATTTCATCTTTACTTTAAACTAGCCGTTTAATTTGGGGGTGAGCATTAAAATAAAGAGCTTGCGCAAATTATGCTTAAAAAGTTATTAATTCTTTCCCTGCTTTTAATAAATCTCCTGCAAAGTCAATATCAGATCTCCGGAAAAGTTTACGATTCAAACACGAATGAACCGCTTGCTGGGGCAAATGTATTTGTGAAGGAATTGAATACTGGAACAACAACAAATTTTGATGGCGAGTTTACGCTCAGGTTAAATACCAGGGGAAAATTCAATTTAAAGATAAGCTATGTTGGTTACAAATCTGTTGACACACTGATAGATCTTAACAGGAGCGGAATAGTGCTAAGCATCGGAATGAAACCTGATGTCGTTAAGCTTGGCGAAGTTGAAGTTAGCGGCTCTGTTGAAAAAAATGGGATTTCTTTGAAAAATTATGTTGCAGCAAAGCAATTGAGCAGAGGGATATTTGACGGATTAAGTTATGAGCAAATTAAATTAACAATTGCCTCAACCTCATCTGAACTCATGAATAAAATCGTTGGGGTTTCAGTAAAGCAGGGGAAATTTGTAAATGTGCGGGGGGTTTATGAAAGATATAATTTAGCTACGCTTAATGGTTCGTTTTTACCAAGCCCGGAACCAGATCAAAAAGCTTTCACATTTGATTTAATCCCAGCTGGTTTAATTCAAGAAGTTAAAGTCATAAAAACATTTTCACCAGAGCTTCCAGGAAACTTTGGAGGTGGAATAGTTGATATTAAAACGATAGAATTTTCCGAAGCGTTATCTAATTCTTTAAATTTGTCAGTTGCAGGAATTCCGGATGCTACTTTCAGAAGGTTCTTTGTTTATGGGATGAACAGATTGAATGCATTTGGACCTTCAAATATAACCACGGGGCTTCCTTCAAGTTTACCTGAAGATTTAAGCAAATTACCGCACGAGCAAAGGATACTCTTTGCGAAAGATATCAAGAACCTCTGGAACAGAAATACATTTTATTATATCCCGAATTTCAGAATGAACTTTTTAAGCATGGGGAAAATTCCGTTTGGCGGATTAAGTTATTCGTTTGGAGTTATATATAGCGGCGAATCATCTAAAAGAAACCTTGAGGTTTATGAGTATGAATGGGATGGCTCAAAACGATTTGAGTATACTGGAGATAGAATTTCGCGGGCATCTCAATTAACGGGATATTTTGATTTGAAAACGAAATTTTCTGAACAGATCGTAGGTTTTAGAGGGATGATCGTTGGTATATACGAAGATGAATCGGCAAATTTAAGAGGTTTTCAGTACACTGATCAATGGGCTGAACAAAATCAAATGTCAATAAAGTTTAATCAAAGAAATCTTTACTTTTGGCAACTGTATGGGGAACATTTATTTGGTGATGTGAAAATTAATTGGCAAGGTTCTACATCATCCATCTTGAACACTGAACCAGATTCAAGACGCCTCGTATATCAGCGAGATATTGATAATCCAAATTCAAGGTTTTCTATTTTGCTTGGACCGCAAGCCAGTTTCAAAAATGGGGGGATTTTGTACTCATATCTTAAAGATAATTTGAATGAGGTCAAAGCAGATGTAAAATTTCCTATTTTGGGTATAGATTTAAGAAGCGGTGTTAATTTCTGGGAGACCAAGCGTAATTTCAAATTCCGATTGATTGGAGTTGTAGTGACTCCGTTTATGAATTATCAAATGTATTATCTGCCACCTGATTCCATATTCTTGCCTGAAAACTTCAAACGAGATGGTTTTTCATTAGATGAATATGTTTCGGGAACAAATAGATATAAGGCTTACGATAGGGTTTTAGCATATTACCTTCTTGCTGAAATACCGTTTAGAATCGGAAATCAAAGATTTAACTTCGCATCTGGCCTTAGAGTTGAAAATTCATCTCAAAACATCTATACGAGAGATTTTACAAATACTAAAGATGAGATAATAATTCGGAAACATTACGAGATCTTCCCATCAGTTGAGTTAAAGTATTCTCCGACGCATATGATAAATGTTAAACTTTCATATAGTCAAACTGTTAACAGACCTGAGTTAAGAGAAATTGCTCCGTTTGCATATTATGACTTCTATTCGCAAACTACAATCGTAGGGAATCCACAGATTCAAAGGGCGTTGATTTTCAACTACGATTTGAGGGCAGAGATTTTCAGCTTGGGTGAGGACATGTTATCCATTGGGGTTTTTCATAAGCATATAAAGTCGCCGATAGAGAAAGTGATAATTACAGGGGTTGCGCTTGGGAAGTTAAGAACATTTATGAATGGTAAATTCGCAAAGGTCTCTGGCCTTGAAGTTGAGTTTATAAAAGATCTAAAATTTTTAAAGGTTGTTGGTAATGTTTCAGTTCTTAAATCAAGTGTTGATGTTGAAAAAACTGAAACAACTGTAGAGCGCAAGGGTAGAAGCCTACAGGGACAGCCCCCGTACCTTGTTAATTTGCTTTTGGTGCACGAAAAGCCAGAATCAAGATTTAGCGCAAGCATATCATATAATCTCACTGGGCCGAGAATTCACGATGTAGCAACTGAATATACCGAAGATATAATTGAAATAGCAAGACATCAAGTTGATTTCAGATTTGGGTATAGACTGAATAGAATAATTAGCCTTAGTTTAAGTGGCAAAAACATCACTGCGTCACCGATCGTATTGAAGCAAGGCAAGGAGATAAATCAAAAGATAACAACAGTAGCAAGCATTTCTTTCGGCGTGAACGTTAAGTTTTAGGCAAAATAAAAATTAAAAACAAAATGGAGAGAACAAAATATGTTGTTACGCTTTAACAGATTGATTGCTTTAATCATATTTAATTTGCTTATTTTTCAGTTAATTGCTATGGCGCAACCGCCGGCAAATGTTGTAGTGATTCAAGGAAGAATTACGAGGGATTCTACACTTACCGCCGATAAGCAATATCTTTTGCGTGGATTTGTTACAGTAGAGCGAGGTGCAACATTAAGAATTGAACCTGGAACAGTTATATATGGTGATAAAGAGACAAAAGGAACATTGATAGTTAAAAGAGGTGGAAAGATAATTGCGAACGGAACAAAGGACAAACCGATAGTATTTACAAGTGCGCAACCTGTTGGAAGGAGGGCAGCAGGTGATTGGGGAGGGATTATAATACTTGGTGAAGCTCCGGTTAATACTCCAACGGGAACTGCAGTAATTGAAGGTGGAATACCACCGGAGGATGGAACATATGGAGGTACAAATCCAGATGATAGCAGTGGAGTTTTTAGATATGTAAGAATTGAATTCCCAGGTATAGCATACACACCTGATAATGAGATAAACGGGTTAACTATGGGTGGTGTTGGTAGGAAAACTTTAATTGAATATGTACAAGTTAGCTTCTCTGGCGATGATGCTTTTGAATGGTTTGGTGGTAATGTGAACGCTAAATATTTAATCTCATACAAAAATCTTGACGATGATTTTGATTCAGACCTTGGTTGGAATGGTAAAGTTCAATTTGCAATTGCCTTGAGAGATCCGGCTATTGCTGATATAAGTGGTAGCAATGGCTTTGAGTCGGATAATGATCCAACTGGTTCATTTAATAATCCCAGAACTTCGCCGATATTTAGCAATGTCACCTTAGTTGGTCCGATGCCGGATACAAACTTTACAGGTTATAATGCTAACTATAGAAGGGGGCTTCACTTAAGACGCGCAACCCTAACAAACTTGTATAACGGTGTTATAATAGGATGGCCAACTGGGATATTTCTTGATGGTTCAGCGGTTGCAAGAGCAGCTCAAAATGATACTCTTCAAATAAGAAATACTGTTATCGCAGGCATAAGAGCAGCAAGCCAAGTTACAACCAATGTTTCTGGTTTTGATGCAAGAGCTTGGTTCTTAACTTCTGGATATGCAAATCGTATTTATCCGATCGTTGATTCAATAAGAATGTGTGCTGCATTTGATCTCGCAAATCCGCGCCCATTGCCCTGTCCCGGATCACCGCTAATTGGAATGGCAAGCTTCGCAAATCCAAGATTACAAGATCCTTTCTTCACGAATGTTAATTGGGTTGGTGCTTTCGGACCAGATGCAGCTCAAAGATGGGACATTGGTTGGACAAATTATGACCCGCAAAATACGGACTATTCAAGATTTCTAAAAGTTTACGAGAAAGTCTCTGATCTTCCTACGCAATTTGAATTGAAGCAAAATTATCCTAATCCATTCAATCCAGAAACAGTGATAGAATTTAGTATTCCAAAGAGTGGTAGGGTAAGCCTTGTAGTTTATAATGCTATAGGTCAAGAAGTCGCAAGGTTAATTGATGAAAATCTTGAATCTGGTTCTTACAAAGTGAAATTTAATGGGGGGAACTTGCCAAGCGGGATTTATATCTACAAGTTAAGCGCTGAGGGAAGATCAATTTCAAGAAAAATGGTTCTTGTTAAATAAAAAATTAATAGGGGCAGGAAAGCACACACATCCTGCCCCACAATTTTAAATTAAGTGAAAACTAAAGAAGGAAATTAAAAAATGGAGCAAAAAATTAGCGTTATTCTCGTGGTAGTGTTTCTTGTCTTAACGCTTGCTTCAGTTTTTCTTTCTGCTGTAAATAAAATTTTCTTACTTCTTGGTCTTTCAATGGGTATTTCAATGCTTTATTCACTGCTTGCGATCATTTCAAGCAGGCAAAGCCAAGAATAAGGTAGATTTTATAAGTTTTTCCACCAAAGTATAGAAGTTGATGTGCTGTTTTTAGTTTTCTCTATAAATCGTTCCATTTCTGATTTAGTCATTGGAACAAAATTTTTAGCAATTTCAACATTTTGCTTTAATTCGTCTATCGTTTTCACTCCGACAATAGCTGTGCTTATTGGAAGAGAAAAAACATATCTTAAACTTTCGGAGACGAAATTCGTAAATCTTCCGTCCGATAAAACTTTCATTGCAATTACGCCGATGTTTTTCCTTTTAGCAATTGGGAAAATTACTTCACCAAAATCATTTAGAAGTTTATCTACGGAGCTCAAGGGGACAAGCACAGTTTCAAAATCAAATCTGTTAAGTGCTTCTTTTATTACTTCAGGTCTTGTATGACCTGTGATTCCGATGTGTTTACAAAGCCCTTCCTCTTTCGCTCTGATCACAGCATATAGAGAACCGTTCTTTGATGTGATTTTGTTAAGTTCGTAAATTGTATTTACAGAATGAATTTGTAGAATATCAACATAGTCGGTTTTTAACCTTTCAATGCTTGTGTTAATTTCGCGCCATGAATCATCTTTATCTCTTTGCAAAGTTTTCGTTGCAAGTATAACTTCATTTCTTCTTGTTTTCATTACCTCTCCAACTTTTTCCTCAGCGTTTCCGTATGTGCTTGCGGTGTCAATATAGTTTATACCAAGATCAATCGCAGTTTCAATAATTTTAACTGCTTGTTTGAAGTTTCTCATCCCTCCTATTTGAGCACAGCCGAGACCAAGGATTGTGACTTCAAGACCTGTTCTGCCAAGTTTCCTTTTTTCTATTTCGGATTTATTATCATTTATCCCGACCAACCCGAGACCGATAATTGATGCGCTTGTTTTCTTAAGAAATTCTCTCCTTGTGAGTTTCATGGCATTATCTCCTTGGATTCTTCAAATTTTAATTCTTCTTCTCCAATTGCTTTTCCAAATACGAAACCTTCGCTATCAAACTTAAGCTCGGCAAGTTGTTTAATCATCTCCTCAATTTTCATTGTTCTATCCTCAAATTTTTCTTCTATTTTGGCAACTCTTTCTTCAAGTAGTGTTATTCTTTTGTCAAGTCGTATGATAATTTCATCAAGTTTCTCAATTCTCTCCTCAAGTAAAGTTATTCTTTGATCAAGCTTTACGATGACTTCCTCAAGCTTTGTGATCCTTTTTTCAAGTTTCTCAATCCTTTCTTCAAGTAGTGTAATTCTTTGATCAAGTTTTACAACAATTTCTTCAGGTCGTGTGAGCCTATCTTCAACAGGCGAAAGGCGTTGTTCCATCTTAACTATCAAATCGCAAAGTAAGTTAAATTCCTTACGGCTAACTTTTATATTTTTAACTCTTTGTTCAATTATTTCATTAATCAGCCTTATGTCCTCGGCAGTTAATCGCATGACTTTTTGAGATTTGGCTTACCAAAAAAATTTTCAATCTTTATGTTTTTAACTTTTTCTTTTTTGCTGCAGGGAATAAGATATTGTTCAAGATCAATCTATAACCAGGCGAGTTTTTATGAAGTGAAAGATCAGTTGGTGGATCACCAACAGCGTGTTGATAATCTTCTGGATCATGACCACCAAGAAATGTGAAGGTTCCACGTCCATAATTACCGTGGATATACTTTACTTCGTCAGTTCCTTCTTTTTCGGCAAGAATGACGACCGATTTTTTTATCAATTTTCTATTAAAAGATGTCGTTTGTCCCATAAAATTGCGAATTACATTAACATGATTTTGAGTTAGCATCGTCGGAACGGGATCATACTTTGCTGAAAATTCAAAAAGTGTGAAATAATCGGTTGATGGATCACGAAGAGGTGGTGGATCGCTTGGAGGAAGATCAATATCGGAATATTCGTATCTGTATGGGTTCATTTCAAGTTTAAAGTTTTCAAAAGCAAGTGTTTTTGAGTAATCAAGTTTTTGTTGACAATCGGGATCTGGAGGATCGCCGTCGTACATGACATCGCAGATGTCTGTATTTTCAGCTGCAAGTGCGATATCAAGCGCATCTGTTGCAGAGCACATAGCAAATACAAAACCACCTGAAGCTATGTATTCCTTAATTCCGCGAGCGACAGCTTTCTTAAGTTCAGAAACTTTTTTAAATCCGAGTCGTTTGGCTTCTCTCTCATACATCATTTGTTCCTCAATATACCATTGTGTTCTTCCAAACGAAGCATAAAACTTCCCATATTGACCAGTGAAATCTTCATGGTGCAGATGTAGCCAATCATACTCATAAACTTTCCCATTTAAAATTTCTTCGTCCCAAATTTTATCATATGGAATTTCTGCATATTCAAGCGCAAGGGTCACGGCATCATCCCAAGGTCTAAAGTTTGGGGGAACATATACGGCAATTTTAGGGGCTTTTTCAAGGCGAACGACATCCATATTGTTATTTTCGTCTTGAATCTGCGCATAGATTTGCATTGCCTCTAAAGATGAGATCACATCAAAAGCAACACCACGAATCCTACATTCGTTTGCGATCACATCGTGATAATCCATCATAAATGAACCACCACGATAATTTAAAAGCCAATCAACATCAACACCATGCTTTAGCGCGAAATATGCTATGCCATATGCTTTGAGATGGTCGGTTTGTTTTAAATCCATATATATCAAAATTTTGTCCTGTCCAGATAAAAATTGGTAAAGAAAAACGATCAAGATCAAAATCTTTCGCATCATTGTATCTCGCCTCTTAATTCTCTAATTCTTTTTCTCGCTTCGCTCACAAATATAGAATTTGGAAATTTTGAAATAAGTTTCGTGTATGAGTTAATTGCGAGATCGGGCTTTCCAAGTTTCTGATAAATCAATCCCATTTCCATCAATGCGTCGTCTGTGTAAATGCTTTCAGGATATTCGTTCATCAAAACCTCAATGTATTTCAACGCTTCGTCAAGTTTTTTTATAGATTGATATGTTTTTGAAATCGTAAAAATGGCATCGTCACTTATTTGACAATTTTTACATTTTGATATTATGCTTTCAAGGATGGAAATTGCTTCACCAAATTTCTTCTGTCTTATTTTTAATTCAGCTATCGCAAACATTTTGAGATATTCGTCGGCGGGGAAGCGATTTGATTGAATCTTCATCATAAGTTCAATAGCGTCGTTTGAAAAGTCAGATGAAGTAGATTTTGAAACTTCTTCAAGAGTTTTGATTGCGGAATTAAAATTTCCATCGTAATAGTCAAGTTGAGCAAGCAAAAATTTAACTCTGAGGGTATCCTGAAAGTTTTTGATTTTTAACAAGTGAAGATATTTCTCTCTTGCTAAATTTAAGTCGCCTTTCAAAGTAAATATCTCGCCGAGCTTTAATATCGCATCTTTGCCGATGTAGAGCATGAATTTTTTTTCAATCTCTTCAAAATATCTCTGGGCTTGGTCAAGGTCAAAATAAATGTCAAGCTTTATAAGCCCGAGGCGAAACAAAGAATTGGCCTCATACTTAGTTCCAGCGTATTCGTTTGAAATCTTAATGTATTCGTTTTCAACTTTTTTTAGTTCAGAGAAGAAAACTGAGTCGGGTTTTTCAAGTGTGGAAAATTTTAATCTAAGCATTTCTTCGTTTGAGCGAACAAATCCAAATTTCGCTTCAGGTAAAATTTTTGAATTGGGATAACTTTCAATTATCGTTGCATAGGCTTTGCTGGCTATATGATAAATTCCTTGACTGAACATATCTTGTGCAAAATTTAGCAAAATCTCACCGTTTGCGAATGTAATTTTATCAAGTTGCTTTTGGACTTCAAGAGCTTTTTGATAATCCTTCGCTTCTATCAAAATCCACGAGTAAAGTTCAACTATACCGATGTTTTGTTTTGAAATTCTCGCTTCAGATTCAAGAATAGGCAAAATTTGTTTTTGAACATCTGCTCTGTCAATGTAGGAGGACATTCTATGTTTAACGCTTGGGATCATGCTTGGTGTCCTTCGTAAAACCTTGATGTATTCTTCCACTGCTTTATCAAATCTCATCGTAAATTCGTAAAGCATTGCTATTTCAAGTGAATATAGTTCGGGGACTCCTGAGATCTTTTGAGCGGTTGCAAGGTATTCAATGGCTTTATCGTAAAGTCGGTTTTGAATCAAATAATCCGCTATCATTCTATAAACTCCTGGATTATTCTTGTAAGTTTTGACGGTTCTATCCCATATTTCAATTGCTTCTTTTTCTTTTCCAGATTTGAAATAAGCATCTCCAAGTTTTCCTCTAATATCAATATCATCTGGATGGGTTGTTAACCATGATTGTGCAAGTTTAATGGCTTTGTCATAATTTTTGGTTTGAATGTTTAAGCGAACGAGGGCTTCAAGGTAAACTCTGTTTTCTGGGTTTTGTGAGTAGAGTTCTTCGTAAATTTTTAAAGCTCTTTCGTATTCACCGCCCCTTTCAAAAGATTGAGCAAGTCGTAATAAATTAAGTTCGCTTTGAGTTTGTGCGATGGCAAAATTAATTATTAAAAACAGGCAAATTGGCTTCAAAAAATTTATCTTCATAACTTAAAACATAATCCTTGGTTTTTGTTCGGAGGTATGGATATCGCATTCCTTCGTCGGGAGGTATTTCCTGATGAAAAGATCTGTTATCTTTTGGGGGCAATATGGAGTGGCAAGTTTTTGAGATTCAGCACAAATAGTTGCAGATACGACATCTGGAGGTTGTTCAAAATCAAGAATTGGCATATTTATCTCTGGATCGTCATAGACATATTTCATAAATCTGCCCCACAAAGGTGCTGCAGCTCTTCCACCTTGACCGAATGTTCCGCCGAAGGTTATTCTTCTATCGTCAAATCCAAGCCATACGCCAGCTACGAGATTTGGAGTATAACCAATAAACCAAGCATCGGCGAAATCTTGAGTTGTTCCAGTTTTGCCAGCGCAAGGTAAATGGAAGAACTGTCTAACTCTTGTTCCAGTTCCTGAATTAACTACATCTTCAAGCATATTTGTGATGATGTAGGCAGTTTCTCTGCTTATGACCTCTTTCTTTTCTGGTTGTGCTTCTTCAATCACATTTCCAAATCTATCTTCAATTCTTAAGATCGCAATCGGCTCAACATAAATACCTTCATTTGCAAAAACTCCGTAAGCTGAGGTAATTTGTAAAGGTATCACTTCAGCTGTTCCAAGGGCGATTGACTCATATGGTGGTATTTCTGTTTTTATTCCCATCCTATGTGCGTAGTCAATTACTTGATCTATTGGAGCGAGTTCTTGTAGAACTCTAACAGCTACGACATTGATTGACATTTTAAGCGCTTCCCTTAAAGTCACCTTTCCTCCGAAAGTACCGTCAAAGTTTGAGGGCGTCCATTTCTCTCCATTTGCCATTATGACCGTGATTGGTTGATTCAAAAGTTGATATGCTGGTGAATATCCATTGTCAATTGCGACTGCGTAGACAAAGGGTTTGAAGGCCGAGCCAGGTTGCCTTTTTATTTGAGTCACATGGTTAAGACCATATTTAAAAACTTCAAAGTTTGAACTACCTACCATTGCTTTTATGTATCCAGTTTGCGGTTCAATTGCAACAAATCCTGCTTGAATTCGTGTTGTTTCCCTTTTAACCGAATCAACGAACGCTTTATTGTTAAGTAACTCGTGATAAATTTTACTTTTTTCTTCAGGATTTGCTTCAACATATCTTGGATCTTGCTTTATTGCCTTGTCAAGAACTGCGTTCAAAAGCTCTTTGTCCCATTTCCACGCTTTATCAAATTCTTTTTGTAATTCTTCAAGTTGTTCTTTTACTGCTCTTATTGCGTATCTTTGCATTCGTGCATCAAGTGTTGTGTAAACAACGAGGCCATCTTTGTAGATGTTAAATCCATATTTTTCGGCTTTCCTGTGAAGAATAAATCTTATGTATTCAAGAAAATGGGGGGCAATTCCAGAATAAATATATTCACGACCGCGATTGAGGTTGAGTGGTTCTTTTCTGGCTTTCTCATATTCTTCTTCAGTTATAAAACCAGTGACGAGCATATTTTTCAAGACGACATCGCGAATTTTTATAGCTCTGTCTGGATATTCAAACGGATTATATCTTGCAGGTGATCTTAACATTCCAACTAATAAAGCGCATTCAGCGAGTGTTAATTCACTTGGGCTTTTGCCGAAATAGATGAACGAGGCAGATTCAACTCCATATGCGCTCATTCCAAAATAAGCAATGTTAAGGTACATCTCAAGGATTTCTTCCTTTGTATAAGTTCTCTCAATTTGAATTGCTGTTATCGCTTCACGAATTTTTCTTGTAAGCGAAAGCTCTTGTGAAAGATAAAGATTTCTGGCAAGCTGTTGAGTAATTGTGCTCGCACCCTCGCGAATTCTCAAACTTAAAATGTTCTTCACCATTGCTTTTATAATTCTATCTAAATCAATTCCCCAGTGTTTGTAAAATTTTCTATCCTCAGTTGCTATTAAAGCGTTTATCAAATTTTTAGGTATGCTATCTATCGGAGTGTAAGATCTTTGTTTGATGTAAAATTGTCCGAGGAGTTCTCCGTCGTATGAATAAACCTTTGTCGCGAGCTCTGGAGTTGGATTTTCAAGCTGCTGAAGCGATGGTAGACCTAAAACCAAATAGATAACATATGCGACAAATAAAACTGCAACTGAAATTAAAATTATTCTTTTTATCTTCTCACGCCGTTTCAATTTCTCAAGTATCGTTTTTCTGTAATCAGGATCGTTGAAATATCGCTCCTTGTCAATTTCACTTTTGAAGTAATCTCTGAACTTCCTCATTTGCGAAGTTCCATTTTTTTATTTCAAACTCTTCCGAAAAAACTCCGTAAGTGAAGTTCCACAGCCAGTCGCCGGTGTTGATATAAAATCCATTTCCGATCTTTAAAACAGCAGGTTTATGCAAATGTCCCATCACAACATAATCAAAACCTTCTTTAATTTTCTCTGTTGCGAATTCAATTATATCTTTTTCGTCGTTCTTTGAATCCCTATTGATTGAATATTCTCTGCTTTTTCTTGATGAAGCGCTAGCAAGCCAGAGCCCAAAATCAGGATGAAGTAGAGAAAACAAAGCGATGTTTGTCTTGTTGCGCAAAATCTTTTTGAGAATTTTATATCCCTTATCGCTTTTTGAAAGCCCATCGCCGTGAACTATGTAAAATTTCTTCCCGTTGATTTCAATTTTCAATTCATCTTTGAAAATTTTTATGCCTATTTCCGATTCAAAATAATCGCGAACCCAGAAATCATGATTCCCGAGCACATAAAAGATTTCCACTCCATTATCGGAAAGTTCAGCGAGTTTTCCAAGTGTTCTTGTAAAACCCTTTGGCACAGCAAGTTTATATTCAAACCAGACATCAAAAAAATCACCCAAGATAAAAAGTTTTTGTGCGGTTTCGCCAACGAGATTAAGAAAACGAACAAGCTCTATTTCTTTTGCACGATTAGATTCCTTGCTTCCATGCCCAAGATGAACATCAGATATAAAAAATGCTTTTTCCAAATGAAGAACCAAATTTTGTTTGTGTTAAATTTAATCTTCCGGATTTACCGTTAAATCAAGTGAAACTTTCAACTCCTTTGAACTTAACTTGATTCATTGTTGCTTTTAGGGTATTTTTCATAAGCATTGCGATCGTCATAGGACCGACTCCGCCAGGCACTGGGGTTATAGCTCCGGCAACTTCGTAAGCTGATTCAAAATGGACATCTCCGACGAGTTTATAACCTTTTTCAGAGGTTGGATCGTCAACACGATTAACGCCGACATCAATGACAACGGCTCCAGGTTTTATCATATCGCCTTTTATGAACTCTGGGCTTCCCATTGCAGCTATTAAAATATCGGCCTGTTTTGTGAAATAAGAAATATCTTTTGTCCCTGTATGACACACTGTGACAGTGGCATTTGCCCATTCTTTCTTTTGGATCAAGATATTTGCAATTGGTTTACCGACTATATTGCTTCTTCCAACTACTACAACATGTTTTCCGGCAGGATTAATTCCACTTCTTTTCAAAAGTTCTTGAATTCCCGCCGGGGTGCAGGGAAGATAAGTGTCTAAACCTATCACAAGTTTTCCGACATTTACAGGATGAAATCCGTCAACATCTTTGATTGGATCAATCGTTTGTAAAATTTTTTGCTCGTTAATATGCGATGGAAGCGGAAGTTGGACTAAAATTCCATGGATTTTAGGATCAGAATTTAAAGCGTTAATTTTTTCAATTACTTCGTTTTCAGGTGTTTCTGATGGAAGTTTTAGAGTTATAGAATAGAAGCCAAGTTCCTCGCAAGCTTTTCCTTTCATTTTCACATAGACCTGGGATGCTGGATTATCACCGACGAGTATGAAAGCAAGCCCCGGGATGACGCCGGTTTCATTGAAAAGTGCTTCTGCTTGTTGTTTGACTTCTTGTTTGATCTCTTCAGAGATTTTCTTCCCATTGATTATTTGTGCTGGCATTTTGGAGTGCTCCTTCGTTTATTGTTCTATTAAATTCGGGGTAAATTATATTCTCAATTCGTAGCGCTTTCCCAGTTTGAGAATCAACAGTGAGAAAAACGGCTGAAAATTTTACATCGTTTTGCGCAACTTCATACTTGTGTGGTGTTTGATAAAGAAATCTCAAAATTGATGCTCTTTTTTCCATCCCGATTACAGAATCATAAGGGCCTGTCATCCCGATGTCGGTTATATATCCAGTTCCATTAGGTAAGATTCGCGCGTCAGCAGTTGGAATGTGGGTATGCGTTCCGAGCACAGCGCTAACTCTTCCATCAAGATACCAACCCATAGCCATTTTTTCAGCAGTGGCATCTGCGTGCATATCAACGATTATAACTTTTGTCTCTTTTGTTATTTTAGCAAGAGCCATTTCCATTGCTCTAAAAGGACAATCAATGGGGTAAAGAAAAACTCTTCCTTGAAGATTGACAACAGCAACTTTACCTTTTCCATTTTGAAGTTTATAAATAACATAGCCTTTACCGTAAGTTCCTTTGGGATAATTCAGCGGTCTTAAGATGTTTGGTTCGTTTATGAGATAATCCTTTACTTGTTGTAATTTGTCCCAGACATGATTTCCGGTTGTTATTACATTTACACCAGCTTGAAAAAGGCGTTGAGCTGTTTCTGGTGTTATACCTTTTCCGTCAGCAAGATTTTCACCATTTGCAACGCAAAAATCTATTTTATATTCTTTCTTGAAGTTCGGTAGTAGCATTTCAACAATTCTTAAACCTGGTTCGCCAACAACATCTCCAATGAAAAGAATGTTTATTTCCATGATGCGAGAGCGGATGAATTTGTTTTTAAACATAAATAATATAGCAAAACGAGATCTTAAATAAAAGCGCCGGGGCGAAAGATGTTTACGCGCGGGTGGTGTGAAGTTTAAAATTTTTGTTTTTGGAAAGGTGGGAGATTATCAAAATTAAAAAGCCCGGCTTAAACCGGGCTTTAGAAAGATTAATCTTTTACTCCGTTTTTATCTCTTTCTTCCTGTGTTAGTTCAAAAACTTTTCTAAAAAGTTTCTCGTCAATCTCGGTAAACTGAATTTTCCTCCTTGCCATTACTCTTTTTGCAACTTCTATTGCTTTATCAATTCTGTATGTCACGAATCCATCTTCAGCTCCGCCCCAGGAGAACGAAGGAACAAATTTCGGTGGAAGCCCAGCACCATAGATATTGCAACTTACCCCGACGACAGTCCCGGTGTTGAACATAGTGTTTATTCCACTCTTTGAGTGATCTCCCATTGTTAAGCCAACGAACATAGAACCGCTATCTACAAGTTCACCATCAATATAAACTTTGACATTACCATAGTCATTTTTTAAATCGCTGTTGTTTGTATCGGCCCCAATGTTAACCCAAGTTCCGAGGTATGAATGTCCTATAAATCCTTCATGTTGTTTGTTTGAATATGCGTGAATTATAGATGCCTCAACTTCACCACCGACTTTACAAACAGGACCGATGCTTGTATTTTCATAAATTTTTGCTGAAACTTTTATCAAACTATCATCCCCAATATACGCTGGTCCCTCAATTACAGCGTTTGGAAGGATCTTTACATTTTTACCGATGTATATCGGTCCGTTTTCGGCATCAAGCACGACGCCCGGCTTTATCTTTGCTCCTTCTTCAATATGAATGAAATGTTCATTTAAAAGGTGAGCACCGTCATAAACCTTACCTAATTTCTTCGCCTTTCCTTCGGTTAGTATATTGAAATCAATCAAAATTTGCTCACCGTTATTATTTACAAGTTCCCAAGGATAGGTTATTAGCTTAACATTTGTCTCAATTTTTTCAAATCCATCAAGGTCAGAATTTGAAAAAGGTTTGCCGAATTTACTTTTAAATTTTTGCAAATTTTCGCCCGTTGCCCAGAACGCGACGACTTCACCATCTTTGACAAAAGCGATGTCTTTTCCGTTATATTTGAACTTATCTGCAAGATGTGGCTCCGCTAAAACTCTGCCATTTATGAATAAAACTTGATCAACTCCAGAGGGAATTTCATTGACATAAAAGTTTGGATAATCTCTTTTTAGAAGATCGGTTAAATAATCCCGTGCGTGTAGAATTACGGTTGGACTTGAAAAACTTCTTATAATTTTGTCTTTCAACAAAGTAATGCCACAACGAAGCTCATATACAGGGCGAAAGTATACGAGAGGTAGAAGTTTTCTGTATTTTTCATCTTCAAATATGCAGATATTCATCGCTGTATTTTCTAAATTAGTTTTTGATAGAAAGGGGACTGCTTCATCGTGAAGCAATCCCCGCTTAAAAAATTTATCCGTAATAGACGAATTCAGCTGAGAGCTTTGAAGCAGCTTTTTTATCAAGAATTATAATTGCCTTTCTATGCATTTGCAACATTGAAGCAGGGCACATTGCAGTGACGGGTCCTTCAACCGCTGCTTTTACTGCGTCTGCTTTGCCTTCGCCACTTGCAAGCAAAATCACTTCTTTAGCTTCCATTATCGTTCCAATTCCCATAGTTATCGCATACTTTGGAACTTCATCTATACTTTTGAAAAATCTTGAATTATCTTGTCTTGTTTTTTCTGTTAAGGTTTTAATTCTTGTCCTTGAACCGAGCGATGAACCTGGCTCATTGAAAGCGATATGTCCATTTGCTCCGATGCCAAGAATTTGTAAATCAATTCCTCCAAACTTCTTTATCTGCTCTTCATACCATTGGCAGTACGCTTCAACTTTCGGGTCAGTTTCATATGGACTAATTTTCAAATCGCCAAACATTCCTTGGGGGATATGAACATTTGCTGGATTGATATTGATATGTTTGAATAAATTCTCCCACATAAAATAATGGTAGCTCTGGTCGTGTTCAGGTGGCAATCCGATATATTCATCAAGGTTAAAAGTTACAACCTTTGAAAAATCAAGTCCTTCTTCTTTGTGCATTCTTATAAGTTCTTTGTAAAGTCCAAGTGGTGTGCTACCAGTTGCAAGCCCGAGGACAAGATTTGGCTTCTTGCGAATTCTGTCAGCAACGATTTTTGCAGCTTCCTTACTCATTGCGTCGTAATCTTCCTTTACGATTACAAGCATTTTAATTTTCCTCCGTTTTAGTTTTTGATTTTTATGTTTAAAAGATTGCTTATATACAAAAAAAGGGAGGCGAATGCCCTCCCTTTTTATAAATTTAGCTAAAAATCAGGGCTATTCGCCTTTGTTTTCTTGATAGTGCTTTGCATAGCGTCTCATAAAGCGCTCAACTCTACCAGCGGTGTCAACGAGTTTCTGCTTTCCTGTAAAAAACGGATGACAATTTGAACAAATCTCAACTTTGATAACTCCACCAACTGTTGATCTTGTTTCAAAAGTGTTTCCGCAAACGCACGCAATCACTGCCTTCTTATAAGGCGGATGAATTCCTTTTTTCATCTTGATCTCCTTGTGTTGTTTATTTTTTCGCTTTTAAATATAATCAAAATGTCATTTAAAGACAAGGAAAATGCCCTCAAATTCAGTGAATTTTTCAAAATCGCATTTTTCCCAAAAAATTATTTGCTTTTTATTGATCAAAAAATTATAAATTTTCGCAAAAAAGCATTTAAAACCGATGAAAATTTTCAAATTTGAAACACAGCAGTTAATTCCTGCATCAATTGATGTGGTGTGGGATTTCTTTTCAAATCCAAGAAATTTGAAAATCATTACGCCTCCTTATATGCGTTTTGACATTCTAAACGAGATTCCAGATGAGATGGAAGAAGGTATGATAATTATTTACACGGTTAGCCCTTTGTTTAACATTCCAATGCGATGGGTGACTGAGATAACTTATGTTGAGCCGAAAGTATTTTTCGTTGATGAACAACGCTTCGGTCCGTATAAGTTTTGGCATCATAAACATAAATTTTTCCCAGTTGAAGGTGGAACTTTGATGATTGATTTAGTTCATTATATGCTACCAGTGCCTTTGATTGATGGAATTTTAAATAAATTGTTAATCGCGCCTCGGATCAGGGAAATTTTTGAATTTAGGAGAAACAAAATAAAAGAAATTTTCGGTGAAAAATAAAAAAGGGCAGGTGTTAAACCTGCCCTGTTAAGTAATTAAAATGGTGTCCTTCCTCTAAACTGGAAAGGTTGGGGTGTTTGAGGATTGTTTACAGTAGTGGTTGGAAATGCATAACCTGTTATTATTTCGTCGCCTTCTTTTAAATTTCCACCAACTATTTCAGTATAATTTCCATCTGTTATGCCAGTTCTTACGAATACTGGTTTTGGATTTTTATTTTCATCAAGAACCCATATAGTTGCTCTGTTTCCGCCGGGGAAGCCACCACCGAAGCGTGGTCCACCTTGTCCCTGTTGTGCTTGTCCGAAAAAGCCAGGTCCACCACCTTCTTGTTGTCTCCTTTTCATAAACTCTTCTCTTCTTCTTTGCATTTCTTCCATCGCTTTTGCAAAGCGTTTATCCTCGGGATCTGGTTTAAATCTTAAAGCTTGATTTGGAATTCTCAAAACATTTTCGCGCTTATCTATCAAAATCCTAACATTTGCAGTCATTCCCGGTCGCAGTTTTAAATCGTTATTATCAACATCTATAATCACGGCGTAGTTTATCACATTTTGAACATTAATAGGTTGCAACCGAACTTGTGCAACTCTTCCGACGAAAGTTTCCTCTGGATAAGCATCAACAGTGAAAAGGACAGTTTGCCCAGGTTTGACTTTTCCGATATCAGCTTCATCAACATTTGCTTCAACTCTCATTTTTCTTAAGTCATTTGCAATCGTGAAAAGGGTTGGAGCTTGCAAACTTGCAGCGACAGTTTGTCCAACATCAACATTTCTTGATATTACGATTCCATCTATAGGTGAATAAATTGTTGAATACTTTAAATTTACTCTTGCTCTTTCAAGTTGGGCTTCTGCAGATTTTAGTTGTGCAAGTGCCGTTTCATAATTTGTTAACGCTTGATCATAATCTGCTTGTGAGACAAGGTTTTTCGCAAAAAGCTCTTTTATCCTGCTTAAATCACGCTGTGCTTGATTTACTTGTGCCCTTGCTCTTTCAACCTGAGCTTCAGCATCTTTGACTTGCGCTGCAAGAAAAGTTGAATCAAGTTGTGCAATTATTTGTCCTTTTTTCACGACATCGTTGAAATCAACATATATCTTTGCAATTGTCCCTGATACCTGCGTCCCGACTTGAACGAGAGTAACAGGATTTAATGTCCCGGTTGTGGTCACATATACTTCAATTGTGCCAACATCTGCTTTTGCTGTTTTAAGTTGAAGGTTTCCTGACTTTCTGTTGTTAAGATAAAATGCAACAGCAAGCCCAGCCACAATTAAGACCAAAACTATTATTAAAACACGAATGAGTTTCTTCTTCATCTTTTATTACCTCCGTCCATTTTTTTCTGTTTCTTTTATCATCTTTTCAAATTCATTAATTTGTTCTGGCGTTAAAATTGCTCTTATTGAATCGCGAAGTGCACTTTTAAGAGAATCAAATTTGGGACGAAATTCTCTACTTAAGTTCTTGAATTCCCTTTGCGACCAACTTAAAATAGAATCAAGGCGAACCTGTTGCTCTTGGTTTAGCTTCAATCGTTCAATGAGCTCTTTTCTATATTCTTTTAGTCCTCTCCTTGGATGATGTTTCAATAGAAAAGTTCTATCCACCAAGATTCCGAGACCAAAACCAATTAAGATGCATACTATTACAAGAATTATCGCCTTGGTTTTACTGCTCATTTTTTCCCTCCATTTGATAATGTTAGTTCAAGAACATCGTCTTTGCTTAAATTCTCACCAGATGATATAACTTTTTGAACTGATGGTGTTTCGTTCAATATCGCTTCGTCAATTTTAGGAGAAGTCCTTACAGACATGATCTCAAATCCAATTAAAATTAGAAAAACTATTATCAAGGCGATCGCCAGTTCTTTTGAAAATCCAATTACATAATCCCACAATGTTTGTTGTGTGCTTCTTTCCTTGAGTTTTGCCTGTACTCTTGTGAATAAATACGGGGAAACTTCAATAATTTCTTCTTTTAGGGATTCGCGAACGAGATCATGAAGCTTAACAAGTTGAGAGCACTCTTGACATATCTTTATGTGTTCTTCAATCATTTCAATGTTGTTTTTTAACTCGCCATCAATATATTCGGAAACGAGCTTTTTAATTTTACCGTGCCTCATTTTAGAACTTCCCTATATTCTTTTAAATGTTCTGCCAAAAGTTTTCTTGCTCTAAAAATTCTTGACTTTACAGTTCCAACACTTACCTTAAGTATTTTCGCAATTTCTTCGTATGATAAATCCTCAAACTCTCTGAGAATTATCGCAGTTTTGTATTCCATTGGAAGTTTTGAGATTGCTTTTTCAATAATTTCTCTTAGTTCTTTTTGTTCAACGATTTTTTCAACCTGCGAATGAGATGGCTCTGCTTTTGGATTTTGGCTCAATACATCCGATAGAGAATAAGTCCTTGAGCGTTGTCTTTTTCTTATTTCATCAATACAGATATTAACTGTGATCCTGTAAATCCATGTATAAAAAGCCGAGCCAAATTTATAATCCTTTATTGACTCAATTACTCTCATAAACACATCCTGAGTTAGATCTTCAACAACGCTTGCATCACCTATAATTTTAAAGACCAAATTTGCGACTCTGTTTTGATACTTCTTCACAATAAACTCAAATGCCTTTTCGTCGCCGTCCCTTGCTCGTTTAATGACTTCTACTTCATCAATTTGTTCAAACTGCTCTTTCATTTTCTGAAATTATGACGATTAAGTTTGTTTAAAGTTCCTCAAAATTCGTCCGTTTCTTCTCTCCAGATTTGCGCTCCGAGTTGTTGGAGTTTTTTCTCAATCCGTTCATATCCTCTGTCAATGTGATAGATTCGTAAAATTTCCGTTTTTCCTTCAGCGACAAGACCGGCAAGTATCAGCGAGGCGCTCGCACGCAGGTCGGTTGACATCACCTTTGCTCCCTTTAGTTTTTCCACGCCTCTTACAATTGCTACATTTTCATTAACTTCAATATCTGCACCAAGCCTAACAAGCTCTGGGACATGCTTAAATCTGTCGTAGAAGATCGTCTCCGTTATAATGGATGTTCCTTTCGCAATTGACATAAGGGCTGTCCACTGGGCTTGCATATCCGTAGGGAAGCCCGGATATTCAGCTGTTGTGACATCAACGGGTTTAATTTCATCAGGTGCTTCAAGTTCAACGAAATCGTCTCCAATTTTTAGATGACATCCTGCGTTTTCAAGTTTAAAGAGAACAGCTTCAAAATGGGACGGATTACATTTTTCTATTCTTATTTTTCCGCCTGTTATTGCTCCAGCTATGAGGAAAGTTCCTGCTTCAATCCTATCGGGTATCGTTACAATGTCGGCTGGATGAAGTTGGTCAACACCTTCAATTTCAATTTTATCTGTTCCAAGTCCATTTATTTTTGCTCCCATTGAATTTAAAAATTCACCAAGTTGAACAATTTCAGGTTCCTTCGCTGCGTTTTCAATTATAGTTGTTCCTTTCGCAAGGACTGAAGCCATCATTATGTTTCCAGTAGCGCCGACACTTGGCTTGTCAAAATGTATTCTGGCGCCGTGTAACTGTTTAGCTTTGGCAACAATATAACCAGCATCAAGCTCAACTTCTGCACCAAGTTTTTTGATACCTTCAATATGAAGATCAACAGGTCTTGGTCCCCAAGCACAACCACCAGGTAAAGAAACACGAGCATAACCAAATCTCCCAACAAGTGGACCAAGGACATAAATAGACGCTCTCATTTTTTTGACGAGTTCATAAGGTGCTTCAAATTTTGATATGTTTTCTGTGTTGATAGTTAAAATGTGATTTTCAAATTTAACATCAACTCCCATTTCGGTGAGAACTTGGCTCATTGTTTTTACATCTCTAAGGTCAGGAGTGTTATAAATTCTGTAGGTTCCGCTTGCGAGGATCGTTGCTGGCATTAGTGCGAGAACTGAATTTTTAGCTCCACTGATTTCTACAGTCCCAGAAAGTTTTTGCCCTCCGATAATTACGAATTTTTCCATTTTCGCTTTTACCTTAATTTTGCACTTTTCTTAAATTTCAAAAAATAAAGTCAAAAACAAAATTTTGCAATCTTTACATTTTTTTAGTATTTTTGATACAAGGCAAGGGAAACGGAAATTAAAGCGATTGACAATATGGCAAATTTTGAATATAGATTACTTGAAGAAATTAAGTCAAAAATAGACCAAAAAATTCTTCCATTCGTTGATAAGCCGGGAAGATATATTGGAAATGAGTTTAATATCATAGTTAAGCCAGATGCAGAGGTAAGAATTGCGTTGTGTTTCCCGGATGTCTATGAAATAGGGATGTCTTATATTGGATTTAAAATTTTGTATAACATCGTGAACAAAATACCGTGGGCAAGCGCCGAAAGGGTTTACGCTCCTTGGGTAGATGCAGAAGAAATTATGCGAAAGGAAGGTATTCCTTTATTTTCCTTGGAAACAAAAAGACCTTTAAAACTTTTTGATGTCATTGGCTTTACGTTCCAATATGAGCTTCATTATACTAACATCTTGAACATGCTTAATTTGGGGAATGTCCCAATTTTCGCAAAAGATAGAACTGATGAAGATCCAATAGTTATCGCAGGTGGGCCGGTTGCCTGCAATCCTGAACCAATGTCTGCTTTCATTGATGCATTTTTGCTCGGTGATGGGGAGAACCTTTTACCTGCTTTCCTTGAAATCGTCCGTAAAATGAAAAAAGAAGGTGCGAAAAGAGATGAAATTTTATTAACAGCATCAAAAACCTTGCAAGGAGTGTATGTTCCAAAATTTTATGAACCAGTTTATGAAAATGGCAAGATAAAAAGTATAAAAAAACTTGTTGATGATGTACCTCTTCCAATCAAACGAAATGTCATCCCGGAATTAAAGCCAGAGTATTATCCAGATAAACCTGTTGTTCCGTTGATTGAAGTTGTCCACGACAGATTTCAGCTTGAAATAATGCGGGGTTGCACTCAAGGTTGTCGGTTCTGCAACGCAGGAATGATTTACAGACCTGTTCGTGAGAGATCCGTTGATGATTTGATTAATGAAACGAGGACAGTTATAGAGAACACTGGTTATGAAGAGATGTCTTTAGTTTCGCTTTCTACATCGGATTATTCGCTGTTGCCTGAGTTAATGAGTAAAAATTATGAACTCATCAAAGAAAAGCATGTCTCCCCAAGTTTTCCATCACTTCGCCCGCAGACATACACGAAGGGAATTGCAAAGTTTGCCCGAGAAGGTGGCGCAAGCGGGTTGACATTTGCTCCAGAAGCTGGGACTGAAAGATTGCGTAGGGTAATAAACAAGCAAAGTTCTGAAGAAGATTTCTATCGTGCAGTTGAAATAGCAATTGAATATGGATGGCGACTTGTTAAACTCTACTTCATGATGGGGCTTCCCACGGAAACCTATGAGGATCTTGACGGAATTTTGAAAATTGCTGAAAATGTAGTGAAAATCGCCAGACAGAAGAAAGTTTATAATATGGAAGTTCATGTCTCTGTATCTCCTTTTTCCCCAAAGCCACACACTCCATTTCAATGGGAAAGACAAAATTCAATTGAAGAATTACTTGACAAGGCGAAATATCTTAGATCAAAGAACAGATACAAAAATATAAAACTTGACATCAGAGATCCAAGGGTTACAACTCTTGAGACGATACTTGGACGTGGCGATAGAAGGATTTCAAATGTAATTTACTCAGCTTGGAAAAAAGGAGCTAAGTTTGATGCGTGGACAGATAAAATGAATTTTGATTTATGGCTTGAGGCGTTGAATGAACATGGTTTTAAGATTGAAGATTTCATCCGTGAATTTGACAAAGATGAAGTTTTTCCGTGGGATCATATTTTCATGGGCGTTTTGAAGAAATTCCTATGGAGGGATAGAGAAAAAGCTTATAAGGAAGCAATGATTCCAGATTGTAGACCTGAGGATATTTGCCATGCGTGTGGAGCTTGTGATTTTAAAACTATAAAAATGTTAATCAGAGAACAAGTAGATAAACCTGACAAGACTGTGCAATATGGCGAAGTTATGAGCATGGGCGAGGATATAATCTGGATTGATAAATCCCAAGAAAATGAAACAAAACAGATTGAAACTTATTTCTACAGAATGAAATACACGAAAGAGGGATATTTAAAATACATCTCGCACCTTGATCTTGTCCGTCTTTTCAATCGTATTTTTAGAAAGTCGGGATTGAAAGTTGCATATACACAAGGTTTTCATCCACATCCCAAGTTTTCTTTTTCTGCTCCGCTTCCGCTTGGTTATTCAAGTTTGTGTGAATTTATTGATTTTGAGCTTGAAGATCATCTTGATGTTGAGGAGATCAAAGATCGTCTTGCTTCAAATCTCCCTGATGGAATGCGTGTGATAGAAATAAAAGAGATTTCAAAACCTAAAGAATCGCTTGACAAGCAAATAAATCTTTTTGAATACAAAATCTATTTCACATCAGAAAAACTTGCAGATCAAATTCAGTCGTTTCTCTCAAAGGATGAAATTTTGATTCACAAGGTAAATCAAAATGGTAAATTGAAAACCTTAAACATTCGCAAATATATCCGAGAAATAAACATAAATAACAACGGTTTTACGCTTCAAATTATTCGCGACAAAGACGGCGTGATGCCACGCGTTGACCTAATTCTTGAAATTCTTTTGGGTTTAAACAAAGAAGAAATCAAAAAATTAAAAATTGAAAGGACAGGTCAATTTATTTGTAAAGATGGGGTCATCTTTGATCCGATTGATTATGAGTTAGTGAAAAACAAAATAGGGGTTTTTAGTTATGAGGAAGGAAATTTATATCAGCACGAGGAAGAAAGAAACACGTATAGCAGTTCTTGAAGATGGTCAAATTGCAGAATTGTTCTTTGAAAATCCCGAACAAGAAAGAATGGTCGGGGATATCTATCTTGGTAAAGTCGCAAGAGTTTTGCCCGGTATAAAAGCAGCTTTTATTAACATCGGACATAAACAAGATGCGTTTCTTCATTTTGCCGATATTGATAAAACCTCAATTGAAGAATACGCTGATCTCCTTGGTGATGACACAAGCGTTGATGAAGTTTCAGAAACCGCCGTTGAAACTGCGGAAGAGAAAGAGTTAGCAGCTTTACAGCCTATTTCTACTTCCAAATCAACCGGGACAACCGAGGTATATGCACCTAAAAAACCTCATCTGTTGAAAAAGGGACAACCGATATTGGTACAAGTCATCAAAGAACCGCTTGGAAGGAAGGGAGCTAGAGTCACGACAAGGATAACTCTTCCCGGAAGATTTCTTGTCCTTATGCCTTTTATGGAGAATAAAATCGGAATATCAAGGAAAATTTTAAATGTCAAGGAAAGGAGAAGATTAAGAAACATAATTAGAGCACTTCTTCCTAATGGATATGGTGTTATCGTTAGAACCGCTGCCGAGGGGAAAGATACTAAAACATTAAGAGGGGAGCTTGAACAGTTGATCGCAACTTGGGAAAAAATAGAAAAAATGATTCCAACGGAGAAGCCACCTGCTTTGCTTTATAAAGATATAAGTGTGACATCAAGCGTAATGCGAGATCTTTTAACTAAAGATGTGGAAAGAGTTGTTGTTGATTCAAAATCTCTCTTCCGTGAGATAGTTGCATATGCAAGGTGGGCAGCGCCTGATGTAGTTGACAAAATTGAACTTGATGAGACGGAAGATATTTTTGAAAAATATGGAATAAACAAGGAAATTGAAAACTCGCTTAGTAGAAAAATTTATCTTCGCGGAGGAGCTTACATCCTGATTGAGCAAACAGAAGCGATGACAGTTATAGATGTAAACACAGGAAAGTATGCACCACGCCAAAATCAAGAACAAGTATCTTTGAGAATCAACCTTGATGCTGCGAAAGAGATAGTAAGACAACTAAGGTTGAGAGACATTGGTGGCTTGATAGTTGTTGATTTCATTGATATGGAAGATGAAAAAAGTAAAAAGAGATTATTTGATGAACTCCGAAAAGAATTCAAAAAAGACAGGGCAAAGGTGACGGTGCTGCCGATGACTGAATTTGGTCTGATCCAAATCACGAGACAAAGGGTAAGACCAAGTGTGTTTGAGAAATTTAGTGAACCTTGTCCTACCTGTGCTGGAACTGGAACGATTTTTCTAAGAGATTTGATACTCAGGAAAATAGAGCGATGGTTCGCAAAATTTAAAGCGATTTCATCTGAAAGGAACATTGTTTTAAAACTTCATCCAACGGTCGCTAAATATATGAAAACAAGTTTGAAAGGAAGATTGAAAATTTTGAAGTTCATTTTGAGATATTTCATTAAAGTGAAAGTTGAAGCAGACCCAACTCTTTCTGTAGAAGAGTTTAAAGTCGTTTCAGCGAAAACAGGCAAGGAATTAACAGACACGGGAGCATATATCGGAATTTCAAAAGAAAACCAAAATTAAATGGAGATTTAAAATGAAAATTTTTCTTGACACCGCAAACATTGATGAAATAAAAGAAGCAGCAAGTTGGGGAATACTTGATGGCGTTACAACTAATCCAAGTTTAATTGCAAAGGAAAAAAGGGATTTTAGGGAAATTCTATACGAAATATGTTCCATCGTTGAAGGCGATATCAGCGCTGAAGTTATATCAACTGACCTTGAAGGCATGATCAAAGAGGCAAGGGAGCTTGCAAGGATTTCTAATAATATCGTCGTGAAAATTCCATTAATAAAGGACGGTTTAAAAGCTGTTAAAATTTTAAGAAATGAAGGTATAAGAACAAATGTGACGCTTTGTTTTTCCCCAACCCAAGCAATTTTAGCAGCGAAAGCAGGAGCTTATTACATTAGCCCATTTGTAGGTCGTCTTGATGATATATCAAGCGATGGAATGAATCTAATCAGGCAGATAGTTCAGATTTACAAAAATTATAATTTTGAAACCAAAGTTCTCGTGGCGAGCGTAAGGCATCCTATGCATGTTGTTGAAGCTGGGCTCATAGGTGCAGATGTTGTCACGATGCCGTTTAAAGTATTAGAACAAATGATAAAACATCCACTTACAGACATTGGCTTGGAAAGATTTCTTGAGGATTGGAGAAAAGCTCAATTAGAGATTGAAAAATTTGAAAAGGTTAAATAAAAACTTAGGAGAATAGCAACAGATGAAACGCACCCCATTTTATGAAATTCATCTTGAACTTGGAGCTAAAATCGCACCTTTTGCTGGCTTTGAGATGCCAATTCAATATGATGGAATTATAAGCGAACATAAGCGAGTCCGTGAGTCTGTGGGTGTTTTTGATGTTTCTCACATGGGTGAGTTTAAAGTAAGTGGAAAGGACGCGTTAAATTTTTTGCAAAGGTTAACGGTTAACGATGTTTCAAAAATTTCTCCTGGAAGAGCACAGTATACAGCGATGTGCTATGAAGATGGAGGTATAGTGGACGATCTTTTAATATATAATCTTGGCGATTCGTATATGGTTGTTGTGAACGCAGCAAACATTGAAAAAGATTTTGAATGGATGAGAGAACATATTCAAGGTGATGTAACTCTTGAAAACATAAGTGATAAAGTTGCGCTTTTAGCTGTTCAAGGTCCGAAATCTCTTTTAACACTACAAAAATTGACAGATGTTGATTTAACGCAGATAAAGTATTATCATTTCGTTAAAGGAAAACTTGCTGGGGTTGAGATGATAATTTCAAGGACTGGTTACACTGGGGAGCTTGGTTTTGAACTTTATTTTGATGCCGATCCGGAACTTTGCAGAAAGGTTTGGAATGCGATCATGGAATCTGGCAAAGAATTTAACATTGGTCCCGTAGGTCTTGGTGCAAGAGATACCCTTAGAACTGAAATGGGATATATGCTTTATGGGAACGATATTGATCAAACTACAAATCCACTTGAAGCTGGCTTGGATTGGATTGTAAAATTTGACAAAGGTGATTTTATAGGTAAAGAGAATTTGCTTAAAATTAAAACCGAGGGAGTAAAGAGAAAACTTGTTGGGTTCGTAAGTGATGATAAGATTCCACCAAGACACGGTTATGAAATTTATAAAGATGGAGAGAAAGTTGGTCATGTTACGAGTGGGACTTTCTCGCCAATCCTTGAAAAGGGGATTGGAATGGGATATGTTGATGTTAAATTTTCAAACTTGGGTGAGAAAATAATAATTAACGCCCGTGGTAAGGAATTAACAGCGGTTATTGTAAATCTCCCATTCGTTCCAAATAGAGCAAAATAAAAGCAGGGGACAGATGAATATTGATTTGTTTTTCACACCTTTACAGGTTCAAGATGAATTGGGGCTACAGAATAAAACAGTAATAGTTGTTGATGTTTTAAGGGCTTCAACTACTATAGCGACAGCTTTGAAAAATGGCGCAAGAGCGATAATTCCAGTTGCAACTGTTGAAAACGCCGTGAAATATGCCTCAACTCTTGAACCAAGCTCTTTTCTCTTATGCGGAGAAAGAGGTGGTAAAATAATTGATGGATTTGATCTTGGAAATTCCCCGTTTGAATACACCGAAGATAAGGTTAAAGGTAAAACATTAATCTACGCAAGCACAAATGGCTCCGTTGCCATAACCAAGACAAAGTACGCGAAACATTCCATAATCGCTGGATTCGTGAATATATCAGAAGTTGTGAAGTTTGTAAATGAAAATAGCGATGATATCCTAATTCTTTGTTCAGGAAAGTTAAATCGTTTTTGTATTGAAGATACAGTTTGTGGAGGGATGATTGCTTTCATGCTTATAAATGGAAAATCAAAGAAGAAATTCAACCTTAGCGATTCCGTCCTTGCCTCTATTAAGCTTTACAAATCTTATCGCAAAAATCTTTTAAAGATGCTGAAAGAAAGTGAGCATGGTAGGTTTTTAATTGAACTTGATTTTGAAGAAGATTTAAAGGTAGCAGCAGGTGTTGATACCATCCCAATTTTACCAATTTATTCTGATGGTGTAATAAAACAATATACCAAGGAGTAAAAAGTTTAATTTGGAATTTGAAATCGCGTCGCCAGGGAAATCTTTTGTTTTGTTGATCAAATTTTGCATATTTATGGCAAGTAGGAATTAACGAAAACTAATCAAAAATATTAAAGTTATGCTTAAGCCGAGGAAAAAGATAAAAAAACAGGAGCTGAAGGAAGACAAACTTGTTCTAACTTATTACAAAGCCCGTGAATTTGTGGAGAAGAATAAAAAGGTTTTGAGTTATGTTGTAATCGGTATAATAGTTCTTGTCGCAGGTGTAATCATTTACCGAAATAACCTTAGAGCCGAAAATGAAAGAGCAGAGATGCTTTTTTCAAAAATCATAAACTACTATGACAATGGGGACTACAAAACTGCAATTGATGGGATTCCACAGCGTAATATACAAGGATTAAAATATATCGTTGAAAATTACGGTGGCACTGAAGCAGGTGAAATCGCAACATATTATCTTGCAAATGCTTATTATATGCTTGGCGATTATGACAATGCTCTGAAGTATTTCAAAAAATATGATGGGGATGATAAGCTTTTACTTTCCGCATCCCTTGCTGGAATTGCATCAATTTATGAGATAAAGGAGGATTATAAAAAGGCAGGGGAGTATTTTGAGAAGGCAGCGCAAAAGTTCAGAGAAAATATACTTATTCCAGAATATCTTTATAATGCGGGAAGAAACTATAAGCTTGCTGGTGAAAGGGAAAAAGCACTACGCTTATTTGAGAGGATAAAAAAAGAATATTCAAACTTTGCAAAAATTCGCGATGTTGAAATTTACATCGCATCATTGAAAAATGAATGAATTAAAAATTTAAAGGTAAGAAATTTGTGGAGTTGATATCAAAAATTTCCTATTTCATTCACATTATATCTGCCATACTGATTGGTGTTTCCGCTTTTGGTTTTCCTACCGTTGAGTCATTTTTTAGAAGTGAGAACAGTTTGATCTTGCATAAATTGTCTATTAAATTTTCAGATTTCGCTCGGAATGGTGGAATTTTATCTTTAATTACAGGAATTTACAACTGGATACTTATTGGCGATGTTCGTTGGTGGTTAATCGCTAAGATAGTTTTATTCTTATGGTTTGTGGTTTCTGGCATTTTCGTGGGCGTGAAATATATTGCAAAGCGTGAGGAGCTTTTGCTTGCAAATCAAGTTTCTGTAGAAGAAGTAGCAAAGGTAAGCAAAGCAATTGCGTATTACTCATATATAAATCTTGTGGTGTTCTTAGTAATAGTTTTCCTTGCCGTGTTTAAACCATTTTAGTGTAATGAAATGTTGCAATTATGTTTTGTAAAAATTTCATAGTTAGTGAAAAAAGGTAAAAGTATGAGGTTGTTTGCTTTCTGATTTTTAATGGATTTTTAGATTGTGATTTGTGGCATAGAATTTATAAACTTGTTGTTGAAACACTTGACTTTTACGAAATATAAGTTTATTTTTGTTTAGAAGTTAGTTCTTTGATTATGGTTTTGTTTGTTTAAACCTTTTCGTTTTCTCAAAAATACACCAAAAAACAAACTTTAGGAGGTAATTACTATGGGTCAACAGCAACTTTTACTCATCGTTCTTGGCGTCATCATAGTTGGAATTGCAATTGCAGTTGGAATTTCAATGTTCAAGAGCAGTGCGGTTGACGCCAACAGAAGCGCAATTGCAGGTGATCTTGCAAATCTTGCTGCAAAAGCTCAGAGATATTACAGAACCCCCGTTGAGCTTGGTGGAGGTGGGAATTCATTTGCTAATTTTGCTTTAAGCCCACTTGATACTGGAAATGCTAATGGTAGTTACAGAGTGGAGATATTAACAGGTGATCAAAAAATAGTTATTCATGCTCTTGGAAAGGAAAGGATTGGGGCTAATTTTGTTGCAGCTATTGATTGTGTAGATGCTGATAGAAGTAGAATTTATCAAGGTATTGCGTCTGGATTGCAAACGACCGACGCAAATAGAGGTTATGGAACCTTACAAGGTTGGACACCTCAATAAAATTTAGCTCCTCCTAAAAATTCCTCCTAAGAGGGGGATGCTTTTATAAGCGTCCCCCTGGTTAAAATTTTATTTTATTAAGGAGGTGAGAAAAATTTGCCTGATTATCGCTTTGAGGGTGTAACATTGACGGGGCGCCCCGTTCAGGGAATAGTGTCTGCCGATAGTCTTGCTGAAGCAAAGAAAAAAATTAAGCAACTTGCAGAGCAGAGAAAATTTAAGGTAACGAAGATTCAAAAGCGAAAAACTTTTATTTATAAAGTTCAACGAGATAGTGAAAAGCCAATTACTGGTGAACAAAGGGCTTTTACGAAAGAAGAAGTAAAGCAAGCACTTGAAAAACTTGGATATAAAGTTGTAAATATTCAACCTAAAGTTCTTGATTTTAAATTTAAACCACCTGAAACTGAAATAGTTACATTTGTTCGTGTCAGCGCTGATTTGTTAAGAGAAAAACTTCCTTATAATGAAGTCCTTCAATTGCTTATAAACGATGTTCAGCATCCGACGCTTAGAGAGGCGTTGAGGGAAATAAACAATGATCTTCGTCAAGGTAAGGACAGCGAAGAAGCGTTCTTAAAGCAGGAAAAAGTTTTGGGTAAATTCACGGCAAGAATGCTTGGGCTTGCTTCAAAAAGCGGAAATATGGCGGAGATTTACGAGAGCACCGCAAAATTTCTTGAGAGGAATGCTGAATTTAAGAAGAATCTTAAAAGTGCTTTGATAATGCCTATTTTCACATTGATCGTTTTGTTTATTGCTGTTATTTTCTATGTTGCATATATTTTTCCAGAGACAGCAGAACTTTTCCTTAAACTTGGAACTGAACTTCCACCAATGACAGCAGCTACATTAGAGCTAAGCCGATTCTTGCTTGATAACATGACTTATATTTTCTTTGGGTCAGCTTTATTGACTTTTGCTTTTATTTATTTCATTAGAACTCCTAAAGGACAGTTTTTGCGTGATAAGTATATTATAAAAATTCCTGTTCTTGGACCTTTGATTCACAAAACAACTATTGAAATTTTTTGTAGAGTTTTCTATGCTCTTTATGCAGGATCGGGGGAAAACATAGAGGCTATTCGCCTTGCAGCTGAAGCATGTGGTAATAAGTATATGGAACATCAGATAAAAACAATAGCAATACCGATGATGTTAAGTCAAGGTAAGGGACTCGTAGAAGCATTTGAAGCAACGGGGGTTTTCACAAAAACAGCACTTGCAAGATTTCATTCTGGGGCGGAAACAGGAACCGTTAAACAAACAGCACTTCAAATTGCAAATTATTACGAAAAAGAAACAGTTTATAAACTTAAAAACGCGGTTGATTTTATTCAGCTTATGATTGCGATGATAATTATGATCGTCATGACCTTGCTTACGCTTATATCTTCCGAAACGGCAATGGTTAAACCGAAGACGCCATATACGATGATACTTCCATTTCAAAGTTTTTAAAAATTTTCACGAGGTGATGTAAAAATGACGGTTGGTGTAGACATTACGGATAAACTTGGTTATACGCTTTTAAAGAAAGGAATAATTGATTATGAAACACTTGAGCGAGCTTTGAAGATCAAAGAGCAAGAAGATTCAAAGACGAGAAGAAGTTTGGCTCAAATTCTTGTGTTTGATTTTGGAGTTGATCATGACAGTGTGTTTAAAGAAGTTGCAAACCTTTATGGGTTCAGGGAGATCTATCTTGCGGATGAAAATATTGATAAAAACAGAATTGACTTTATAAGGAAGCTCATTGAGCCTTTGCCGCAAGCATTGAAAGATCAAATGAGAGAGGAAAAAATCTTACCATTGAAAAATGACGAACAAAGACCAGATAAACTTATTTTAATATCTGCCGATCCAACGAGTAGGAGCATACCTCTTATTGCTAGGTCTCTTGGGGCTAAGAGATATGAAGTGTGTTATGTGAGATTAAAAGATATACAAAATTTGTTTGATAAAGTTTTCCCGCCGGAGAATGAGTTTTTAAAAGTTCTTGAAAATTCAAAAATTGAAATAACCGAGGATGAGCTTGAAGAGGAAACGCTTGATGAAGCAGCAATTGAAGCTGAAATAAATAAAAGTATGCTTGTTAATCTCGTTGAGGGAATGCTTGTTGAGGCAGTTAGAAAAGGCGCAAGCGATATTCATATAATTCCGAAGGATTCAAGGACCACCGAAATTCACTTTAGAATAGATGGAAAGTTAAGATTATGGCATGTTCAGGACGGTATAAGACCTGAAGCAATTGCTGCGGTTGTCAAAGATAGATCAAAAAATGTTGATAGATTTGAGCGTGAAATGGCGCAAGATGGTTTTATTCAGAGGAAAGTTGATGGGCATATGATAAGATATAGAGTTTCTGTGCTTCCGATCGTCGGGAAGGAGTTTCAGTATAAGTTTGAAAGCATTGTAATCCGAGTTCTTGATGATAGAAAAGTTATAACTGATCTTGACAAGCTCGGATTCCAAGGTAAAGCAAAAGAGTTCTTTATCAAGGCAATTTCAAAGCCACAAGGAATGGTTATTGTAACTGGTCCAACTGGAAGTGGAAAATCAACAACATTAATGGCAGCATTACATTATATTATTAAACCAGAAATAAATGTTTTAACAGTTGAAGATCCTGTTGAATATATAATTCCGGGTGCAAGGCAGTTGAAGATTGGTCCAAAAATGAATTTTGAGCAAGCATTAAGAGCTATCTTGCGTCACGATCCTGATGTCGTTATGGTTGGTGAAATAAGAGATAAGGAAACAGCGGAAATCGCTATAAAGCTTGCAAACACGGGGCACTTGACATTTTCAACCCTTCATACTAATGATGCACCAAGCGCAATATCAAGATTGTATAAAATGGGAATTGAAACATTTCTCATTGCTTATGCTATAAATATCATAATTGCTCAAAGATTAATACGAAAGCTTTGCGAGAAATGCAAGCGTCCTATAGAAGATTTGGATCCTGCTGTTCCTTTGAGTTTAGGATTTACAGAGGAAGAAATTAAAAATACTGTTTTCTATGAAGCCGTTGGATGCGATCAGTGTCATGGTGGATATAAAGGAAGAGTCGCAATTCATGAAGCGCTTTATTTTACAAAGGAAATAAGAAGACTGATCTTTAAAACGGGTAGGGATATTGATGAAGAAGCTATAAGAGAACAAGCAATCAAAGATGGAATGCTGACATTACGCGCAGCTGGAAGAGAAAGAATTAAACAAGGAGTCACAACGCTTGAGGAAGTAGCTCATGCAACAACGGAAGATTAATAAAATTTGAATAAGTTTTATGGGCACAGGACAAACATTAATAACAATTTTGGCGCTGGCTCTTCTTTCGCTTGCGGTTTTGAATATAAATCGTGGGCTTTCAAGTCATGATGTCTCACTAGCTCAAAATAGATATCGTCTTGAAGCACTATCAATCGCAACTTCATATATTGAGCAAGCATCACAATATTACTTTGATGAAGCCGTCGCAGATACAAATAACACTGCCAAAACAGATCCAAACACATTTTCGGCTACGCTTGGACTTGATGCTGATGATACAACAGCAATGGGGATGATAGAAATTGATGATTTTGACGACTATAACAGTATAACTCGCATAGATACAGGAAAAAGCAGCGTGATTTATAAAGTATTTTTCAAAGTTAATTATGTTGATCTATCTGGCAATAGAGTCGTGCCTGTTTCATATAAGACATTTCATAAACAGATGACAGTTTTTGTGATGGATAATTACGATCCACCTTTAATTTACAGAGAGACAGCGCTTGGAAAAGTGAGGGATACTGTTAAAATTAGCTTCGTTTATAGTTATTGGTTCTATAATTAAAATTTTAATTTCTATGGCCTCAATTCTTGATTACATAATGGCAACTGTCATCGGTGGAGTTATTTTACTTATTACGATTGTTGTCACTGACACCACAACCCGCGATTTTGCCAATTATAATTCCGATGCCATTACTCAAATAAATCTTGCGAATATGTCCAGCATAATTGAATACGATTTGAGAAAAATGGGGTATGGGGTTCCAGAAGGGAATCGTATTCTTTTTATAGCCCGTCCTAATCATCTTAAGTTTATAGCTCATTTGAATCGTGAGTTTGACTACTTCGGGCATGTAATACCGCATAGAGATAACATTGCTGATACAATTGAGTATATTATAACTCTTGCTGAAAAAATTGATTATGGCGACACAAGTTTGTTTATTTATAAAATCACGAGAATATTAAAGGTCACTGGTGAAGGAGTTCGTTCAACAGACATTGGAAGAATCGGGAATGGACAAGTTTTTAGATACCTTGATCAAATAGGTAATCCAGTTGATCCAGGAAGTGAGTTAGTTGCGTCAAAGATGGTTGAGGTTACTTTAACAGCCTTTAATCCTCGTGTTGTGTTATCACCTGAACTTGTGCGTAAGGAGGTTTCTGGCATTAAGGATCGGGAGTTTAGAAAGAAAGAGTTGAGACGATTACTGCGTACATCCTTCTGGCGACAGACACGGCTTGTTTCAAAGAATTTAAGAAGATAAGGAGGGGAAGAGATATGTTTGGAAAAACATCACTGTTAATACTCATTGGGTTTATCACAGCGTTTTCAATTTATCAACTTCGCTTAACTCGTGCTGTAATTTCTGCAACTGATAGTTTTAATTATTATTATGCGAAAACCTTGGTTCATGAAACAGCTGTAAGTGCAATGAATATCGGGGTAAGTAGAGTTTGGAAGGATGGAACGATAAATACAACCTTTAATGTCGTAATGAACAATTGCACAGCTGTGGTTAGAATTCATCCTGTTATACCTGATTCAATTGTTAGATTAAGTGTTAAAGCAAGAGGATATGCATTTGTAGATACATATTATGCTAAATATAGAAGACCATACCAAATTGAGGATTCAGCGTTTGCATATTTTGTATATTCAAGTGCTCCTGTGACACCAGCTTCAAGATATTTTTGGTATACTGGAACAGAATTTTATGCTGGAGCTCCTGTTTACTGGATAGATGGTGATACAGTTTGGGGTCCTGTTCATACTAATGGTGTTTTACATACATATGGCTCACCTGTTTTTTATGACAAAGTTACTGCATATTCTGGAATAAATCCACAACCGACCTCTAACAGAAATAAAGCAAAATTCTATGGTGGATGGGAAGTTGGTATATATGCTGAAATTCCATCCGATATGAACAGGACTAAAACAGCAGCAATAAATGGTGGTGGAGTTATTAACCAAGCAACTTATTTTAAATTTTTGCCTGATGGCAGAGTTGTAAGAAGAAGAATAACTGGATGGACACAACAATGGATCGGAAGCTCAAGTTATAGAAGACAGCGATCAGTACCGCAATTAGCTGCACCTGATACGATTAGTATTTCACAGTTAAGCTCAACAGGTGTTATTTGGGTTAGAGGTGAAGTTGTTGTAGAAGGCACTCTAAATGGTCAATTAACTATCTTAGCTGATGGAAATATAAGAATATGGGATGATATAAGATATGCAAGTGATCCGAATGTTAATCCGAATTCTGATGATTTTCTTGGGCTCGTCTCATATCAAAATGTCATAATAGCTGATAGCGATCCAAATCAAAACGATGTCGTTATTCAAGCGGCTATCATGGCGTACAATGGTGGTTCCAATGACCGCAGTTTTATAGCTGAAAACTGGGATAAGAGGCCACCTTCTGGAGCTATTTATTTAACGGGAAGCATATGTCAAGAGCAAAGGGGACCGGTGGGACGATTCGCTGGAGCTAGTGGAATAATTCAAAATGGTTTTAGTAAAAGATATAGATATGATCCAAGGTTTAGAGATAAAGCACCGCCGTATTATCCGCTTGTAAGCTACCCAGGTATACGACAATTAAGGTTAGTTTCATGGTGGGAATGAAAATAAAACTTTTAAGTTAACCCTATGCCAGTAAATCCGCAAATTATTAAAGAGGCGAAAGAATTGTTGAGTTCGCTTGCTAGTAAAGTTCCAGTTACACTTTTTAGTGTAGAGAAACAAATGTATATCGGTGATGAGCTAATAAGAAAGATGTCGGAAAATCAGAAACTTATCTTGAGAGATTTGATAAATATGTTTCTTTTGAGAATGAGAGAACTTGAGGCATCTGATATAGATTTTGGGGGGTGGGGTTCCAGGAAAATGGTTTGGCTTAGAATTCACGGCGCCAAAAAACCAATACCAGAATTTGGAACTTATGAAACTGACGAGTTTAACATTTTGATACAAAGCTTGCTTATGGAAAGACAAAGGCAATACCTTTACGAGAATAGAAATCTTGATTTTTCATACACATTTAAAGATCAGAATGGAACAATTTATCGTTATCGTGCGGATGCTTATTTTGAACTTGATGATCTTGCTTTAAATATGAGGGCGATAAATACTCAAATACGACCTTATGAAAGTTATGGATTTCATCCGAATGTTACTAAAGTTTTAAGTTTGCAATATACAAAAGAGGGATTAATTCTCGTTACGGGGATAACAGGTTCTGGTAAAAGCACCACGCTTGATGCTATAGTTGATCTTAACAACAGGACTGTTGAAGGACATATTATTATAATTGCCTCGCCAGTTGAATATGTTCACGAATCAAAGCGTTGTATAATTCGCCATAGAGAAGTTGGTAGAGATACTATGTCGTTTAAACAGGGAACGATAGAAGCGTTGCGTCAAGATCCTGACATAATTATAATTGGGGAGATGAGGGATCCAGATACAATCATGGCTGCACTTGAAGTAGCAGATAGTGGGCATAAAGTTTTATCAACACTTCATACTTCTTCAGCTGTTGAAAGTATTGATAGAATAATTGGAGAAGTTCCACCAATTGAACAAGAAAGAGTTAGAAATAGGTTAGCTGATATTTTAAAATGTGTGATCTCTCAGAAACTTGTCCCAAGTTTAGATGGGAGAAGAGTTCTTGCCAAAGAAGTAATGGTTATGACACCTTCAATAAGATCGGCTATAAAGAACAATAACACTGGTGAAATTTATCAAATGATCGCTGAAGGAGCTGAATATGGGATGATAACGATGGAGCAAGATTTAAGACGACTTTATCTTGAAAGAAAAATTTCGCTTGAAACGGCTATCAATTTTGCAAATAACAAACGAAGAATGCAACAACTTCTACAAGCAGCATAATAATATTCAAACAACAAAATTATTATCGCGATGGCAAGAAAAAAATTTTCTGGAAAAATTGCGGTTGGAATTTTCGTTGATGGTTTATCGCTCCAGGTTGCTTGTCTTGCAAAGTCGGGGAAAAAGATCAAATTTATTGATGCGCAAATAGTTAATCTTGCAACTAAGCTTGAAGCGATTTACACAGGTGCCCAAGTATTAGAACAGATTGAACCGATTTCTGAAACGACCCCTATAGATATAACCTCTGAAGCATCAGCTACTGACCTTCTTCTAACCGAAACAGGAAGAGGAGCTCAAGATAATGCTTCTATTCTTATTGGCGTTTTAAGCAGATATCCGAAGCGGAAGTATAAACTTGCCATCTCAGCACCTGAGCCGTATATATTTTATTCTACTTTTGAATCTAATTGGGGATTGAAGGGAAATAAATTAAAAGAAAAAATTATTGAGCAGATATCAAAAGGAAGGACAGGGGAACCACTTAAATCAGACGCCATCAACTATCTTGAGTTTCCAGATGGTTCTGTTCTTGCTATTGTCCGAGATTCACGAATTACATTGATTGACTTGCTTGATGGTATCAAAAAATCAATCGGTGGAAGAATTCCAAAAATTTCGTTCGTTGAAACACCTGAACTTTCACTGGTTAATTTAGTTAAATTAAACTACAAGTTCCCGCAAAATTCCATTACTGTGATAATTTACATCGGGCATGAGTTTAGTAGATTAATATTTATGAAGGGGAATGATCTTTTCCATATCTCCCCGTTGATAGGTGAAGGCGTTGATTCATACAATATAGCTAATACAATTTATAGCAGATTGATACTTGAACAGGATAGTCTCGGATTGTCGGTTATAAATAATATAATTCTTGCTGGTGAGGCACAAGCCGCTGGTGTTAAGGAAATTCTTACGCAGATGTTTCCTGAAGATGTAAACATTGACTATATTAAGTTTCCGAACTTATCTCCGGATGGCGCAGATCCATTGCTTTTTGAAAGCTTGCCGAGGGTCGCTGTTGCTATCGGTTCAGCTTGGAGAACCCTTGAGATTGATAGAAAAGATCTTTATTCAATTGACCTAACCCCTTTTGAAATTCGCGAAGGTCAAAAGGTTTTTAAACTTGGAATTCTTGGATGGTTGTTCTTAATTCTCATTCCGATTTTAACTTTCCAAATAACCACGAGGATAGCCCAGCTCAACCGAACTCTTTCCGAAACTCAAACGGAACTTCAGAGAAAGAAGTCGGAGCTTGCAGAACTTCAGATATTACAACAGCAAGTAGATATAGCAAGGCAACGGCTTGCTTATTATAAATCTACCTTTGGGGTTTTAGATTCAATGAGAGTTAACACAGATATTTGGAGCAGTTTTTTGCAAAAGATTGCAACTGAAGCTCAAAATGTTGGGAGAATTTGGATCACTGACATAAGTGCATCTGATCCAAGAACAATAACTATAAAAGGATATTCTCTTTATAGAAATAGAATTCCAAGATTCTCAAATGCTATTGGTAATGCGACATTGATGCAGGTCCAAGTTCAAGAGATAAGAGGTAGAACAGTATATCAATTTGAGATAAAGGCAAGCATCACTCCTGAAATAGCAAAAACAGCAAAAAAATAAAGTTTTAATCTAAAGTGCCATACAAAACAAGAAATACGCTAATACTTCTCACTTTCCTTGTGATAATCCTTGCTGTTGGTGGATATTTTATTCTTTATCATTTCCCAAAGGAAATCAAAGAAGTTAAAGCTGAAATTCAAAGAGTTGATCAACAGATAAATGCCCTTTCAGGTTTGCAAATTGAACTTTACAATTTGCAGAAACAAATAAAAGAAGAACAGGAAAAACTCGCACAGCTTGATAAACAAATAGTCCCAGATGTCACGCCGGCTATGACATACTCTTATCTAAATTCAATTTTAAACTACGCCGGTTTTGTAAAGTTTGATATGCTTTATATGGGAAGCAAAAAAGCCCAGAAATATGCATATAACATTTACGATATAAAAGGTGAAGCATCTTTTGATAATATTTACAAGTTCATTTGGTATCTTGAACGCGGACCTCAAATTTATAGAATAGCACGCTTTGACCTTCGTGGAGTAGAAACAAGAGATGAGGAGACGAAGCAGTTTTCAATCGTCGTTCCATTTCAGATGGAAATACACGCGCTTTATGCTGATGTTAAGGATTTGCCACCTATAAAAAGAACGCTTGAAGATGTCGTCGTTGCCGAGGTCAAAAATCCATTTATACCTTACATTTACAGGGAGTTGCCACCGAATACAAGAGGATTGCTTGAAGTTGAAAGGGCTGATTTAAAAGCGGTTATTCCGGGAAGAGCTTTTATAGCTGATCATACTGGGAAAATTCATGTTCTAAAAGAAGGAGACGAGGTTTATCTTGGTTATGTCACAAAAATTGATATTGAGAAAAATCAAGTTGAATTCACACTTAACAAAGCGGGCATCGTTGAAAAGTTTGTCTTGAAGTTAAGGTTTGAACAACAAAAATAATAGAGAGGTGAGATGGGACGAAAAATAATTTTTTTATTACTTTTCATTCAAATTTTATCGGGTTTAGCTCTTTCACAAATTGGAGGGCGTCCGAGAGAATTAAGAAGAGCGTATGTGGCACCTGAGGAAATAGTTTCAATGTCAAGAACGATGCCTTTTAATCAGGCGCTTCAAATTTTTAACGACATTAGTAAAAAGTTTCTTGGCAAAGTTATAATTGACCCTGAGACGAGGATAAGCCCTATTGGAGTTGATATTGATAAGATGCATTGGCTTGACGCATTTGAATTGATCCTAAGAGCGAATAAACTATGGTATGAGGAGTATGCAGATTATATAAAAATAGTTCCACTTGCTGAAGTTACAGGACCACCAACCCCTACTGCTCCAACTGAGGAAGAAAAGGCAAAGATACATTTTGAAAGTCGTGAGGTGATGATTTCAGCCGTATTTTTTGAGGCGGACGCATCAAAATTAAAGCAATATGGTTTTAGTTGGGATTTCTTTCGTGGCAGGGGAGTGAACATAGGTGTTACAATGTCAGCTGCCGAAGGAAAAACGGGTTTGCTTACGATTGATGTTAATAATCCTGACATTGATTTTGGAAATTTGGTTGCGATTTTCAAAGCCCTTGAATCTCAACAAATTGGTGAGGTTGTTGCAAATCCAAGGATCACAGTTAGATCAGGGGAACAAGGACAAATTCAAGTTGGAAGCGACATTTCCGTTACAGTTAGAGATTTTGCTGGAAACGCAATTACGCAGTTTTTTTCAACTGGTTCAATTATTAGGGTAAAACCAGAGGTTATAAAATTTGATACTGTTTATTTTATTGTCCTTGAACTTAACATTGAAAGAAGCAATGTCGCAGGCGTAGCGCCACAAATAACAATAAATAAATCTTCAGCACAAACGAAAATTTTACTTCTTGATGGAGAGGAAACAATAATTGGCGGTCTTTACATAAATGAGGAAAGAGTAACTCGTGAAGGAGTCCCAATACTTAAAGATTTACCTTGGTGGTTTTTTGGATTAAGGTATTTATTTGGGTTTGATGTTAAAACAGTTGCAAAGAAGGAGTTGATAATACTTTTAAAAGCTGAGATTTTACCGACACTTGCTGAAAGGTTAAGGGAAAGATCTCTAAAAGTTGGTGAACGTCCGATGTTAAAACAAAGCAGAGAAGAATTACTAAAGGCACTTGAAAATTATAAAAAGCAGTTGAAACCTGAAAAATAAACTTGGGTCTCGTGATGAGAAAAGTATTGATTTTTTCCATATTGGTTTTTTTGCTTTTTTCTGGATGTAAAAAAGCAGTTGAGCCAGAAGAAGAGAAACAGCAAAAAACCGTTGTTTTAAACGGACGAGTGCTTGAAGAAGCAACAAATGCTCCGATTAGAAATGCTGTCGTGCGAATTCTTGGCATAACCCCAGCGCTTATAACATATACAGATTCATTAGGAAGATACCAATTTAATTTTCAAATTGAGGTTGAAACTGAACTTCAAATTGTAGCGTTCAAAGAAGGTTATGAACCTGACACAAGTAAGGTATTAGCTCTTCCGGGAAGAAAGGTTGATGTTCCAGTTTTAATGTTAAAAAGAGTTGTTTCAGAAGTTCCAACAAGCGGTGAGCCAGCAAGTATTGTTCTTGTTTCACAATCAGCGAAAAACATAGGTGTAAAAGGAAGTGGTTCTGTTGAGACCGCTCAACTTGTTTTTGAAGTTCAAGATTCAAGTGGGAAACCCGTTGACCTTGCTCATTCGGTTGAAGTTAGCTTCAGGATTGGTTCAGGACCAGGTGGCGGTGAATTTGTTCATCCCCCAAGAGCTAGAACTGATAGCAAGGGACGTGTGACGGCTAATGTTGTAAGTGGAACAAGAGCAGGTGTTGTTCAAATTGTTGCTGAAGCTGTCTCTGGAACAAGGACAATAAGATCATTACCAGTGGTGATTGTAATTCATGGTGGGCTACCGGATTCAGCTCATTTCAGCATCGCTCCAGACAAGTTGAATTTTCCTGGCTATAACATTTTCGGATTAACTAATAGGATAACAGCTTATGTTGGAGATAAATATGGAAATCCAGTCAAACCCGGAACCGCAGTGTATTTTACAACGACTGGAGGGATAATTGAAGGTTCAGTTTTGACAGATAACAGAGGACAGGGCAGTGTTAACTTAATTTCAGCTGAGCCAAGACCTGTTCATCCAGTCCTCGGTCCAGGTTACGCAGTTGTAACTGCAACAACAGCTGATGAAAATCAACGAACAATAAAAGCTGAAACTATAGTTCTTTTCTCAGGGATACCTCAAGTGACAGTCACACCTTCAACATTTAGTATCCCGAACCTTGGGTCCCAGATTTTTAATTATACTGTGAGCGATCAAAATGGAAATCCATTAGCAGGTGGGACCACGATAAAAGTTTCTATTGATGGTAAAGATATAAAAGCGTTAGGAGATCTTGATATAACTTTGCCAGATACCAGAGATAGAAGTTGGACAAGGTTTTCATTTGCAATTCAAGATACAACTGGCGATGATACACCGCGCCCTGTTTTGATTCGTATTTCTACAACTGGACCAAATGGGTCTGCAACTGTTAATATCTCAGGAACGGTAAGATAAAACAAAATAAAAAATGGAGGCGGATTAAAGATGCCAGAGAAATCAAGGGTCCTCGTTGTTGATGACGAAGAGGCATTGAGATATTTGTTAAGTACGGAACTTGCCGCTGAAGGTTATGAGGTTGAAACTGCTGGCGACGGAGATGAGGCAATTGAAGCGATAAAAAGCAAAGATTATGATGTCGTCCTTTTAGATATTAAAATGCCGAGGGTTGATGGGTTTGAAGTGCTAAGGTTTATAAAACAGAATAAGCCAGAAATTAAAGTTATAATGCTGACCGCATATGCTGATGTGAAAAATGCAATTGAAGCTTTAAAACTTGGTGCTTCTGACTTTGTTAGCAAACCTTATGATCTTGAAGATATTTTAACTTCAATTAATCGTGCTCTCGGAAGATGAGCTAACCAGCTGAACTTCCCCCCTGGCCGATCTTGCTTGGGATGTATCCCAAGAAGATCGGTTTTTTTATTTTCAAAATTTAAAAACAATAATTGCGATGTTTTCTGAAAAACTGATTCAAAAGCTAAAATCTGCAAAATCAGTCGTTGTCCTTACTGGAGCTGGTATCTCTGCCGAAAGCGGGGTTCCAACTTTCAGAGGACAGGAAGGTTTGTGGAAAAAATTCAAGCCAGAAGAACTTGCAACTTTTGATGCTTTCATTCGTAATCCTGAACTCGTCTGGGAATGGTATAATTACAGAAGGAAACTCATTTTGGAAGTTAAGCCAAATCCAGGGCATTATGCACTTGTTGAACTTGAGAACATATTGCCAAACTTTACGCTTATAACTCAGAATGTTGATAACCTTCATCGCAGAGCCGGAAGTAAAAATGTAATTGAGCTTCACGGAAACATTGAAAAAAATTACTGCATTAAATGCGGCAAAAGATACGATGATGTAAATCTTGCGCTTGAGATGAAGGTACCAAAGTGCGAGTGTGGTGGGTTGATAAGACCTGATGTTGTTTGGTTTGGTGAGATGCTTCCAATTGATGCTTGGGATAAAGCTGAAGAATCCGCATCAAATTGTGATGTTTTCTTCTCAATTGGAACATCAGGAGTTGTTTATCCAGCCGCTTCACTTCCTCAAATTGCGAAAAGAAGTGGTGCATATACTGTTGAAATCAACATAGAACGAACTGATTTATCTTGGTTTATGGATGAGGTGATAATTGGAAAATCGGGTGAAGTTCTACCAGAACTTGTTAAGAAATTAAAGGAAAAAAGTGAGGAATCGGTTTGATTTGATTTTTAATTTTGCTGTGCTTATATTTTGCAAAGAAAGTTAAGTTTGTTCTTTAACATTTGGGATTCTGGTCCCCTTGTCTTGCAAGGGGTTAAAAGGGAAGTCCGGTGAAAGTCCGGCGCTGCCCCGCAACTGTGATCCCGAGACAATCAAACTTCGGCAATGCGCCTGCTGGCGCTAAAGCCACTGTCTCTTGTCAAGAGATGGGAAGGCGAGCCGAAGTTTTCGGGAAAGCCAGGAGACCTGCCAGAATCCCTGCGAATCCAAAACCTCCGAGGGGAGGTTGAGGATTCAAAAACAACTAAAAAGTTTTTGATCTTCATCAAACCCAACCTTCTCTCGGTTTCTTTCTGAGAGTTGGTTGGGTTTTTTGTTTTAAAATTAAAGTTTTTGAACTATGCGTTCCGTTTTATTTCTCCTAATGCTATCGGCGCTTTTTGAAAATCTTTTGGGACAAGAGTTGACTTTAACAGGTTATGTGTTTGATGAAAACAAGAACCCTATTGTTAATGCCAGTATTGAGTTAACACAAGGCAATTTCCGCAGTGGAGCGATAACTGATTCGCTCGGAGTTTTTAGGTTAAAAGTCAAACCAGGCAAAGTTAAAATTTCTGTAAAACATCTTTCATTTAAAGAACTTGATGAAATTCTATATGTTTACGCAGATACTTCCATATTCTTGCAGATGACAAACCGTGTGATAAAGTTTGATGAAATTACCATCTCGGCTACGCGGTATCAGAGCAACATCTCCAAGGTTTCAAATTTTGTGGAAATCATAGATAGTGAAACTTTTCAAATAACCTCATACACCTCAATCGCCGATATATTGAAAAGAGCAACATCGGTCTATGTTAGAGATTATGGGGGGACACCATCCACATTGAAAACAATTTCCCTTCGCGGGACTGGTTCTGAGCATACTGTGTTTCTTCTGAATGGGATCAGAATCTCAAGCTATCAAAATGGGGTTCTTGATCTGAGTTTGGTTCCTCTTGATGTTATAGAAAGAATTGAGATCATTCATTCCAATTTATCATCACTTTATGGGGCTGATGCAATTGGTGGAGTTGTTAACATTATCACAAAAACGAAAAGCGATGATGTCGGCGTTAATTTCGGTTTTGATTCCTTCGGCTTGAGAAAATTTAACGCAAGGGTTTCTGGCGGAATTGGGAATTTATCTTATCTTTCTTCATTCTCACGAACTTACGGCTCTGGAAATTTTAGCTATAAGTATAGGTTTGGGAAGGAGTATATAACATTGAGAAGAAAAAATTCGCATTTTAGCAACTCAGACATATATTTTGTTCTCTCAAATCAAAGTTTATCTATCTCAGCATTTTATGTTCGCTCCAATCGTGGAATTCCAGCTCAAGTTACGAAGTTTGATCCAACGAGCACAGCATGGCAATTTGATGAAGATTTAAATGTTTCAATTTCAACTTTGAAAACATTTGCGAACTTGGTTTTAAAAGCAACAGCGATGTTCAAAAGTTCATATCAAAGATATGTTAACAACGATTTGATCATAGCTGGCTCTGGGATTGATAGCTATTTGCGAAATTTGTTTTATTCAGCGGTTTTGAATTCAATTTTTAAATTTGGTTCTGACTTTATTGTGTCCTCCGGTATTGAAACATCTTTTGGAATTGGGGAGGGAAATTCGTTTCAGAAGGCAAGGAGATTAAATCTTGCTGTTTTCTTAACTGGTGAGAAGGAATTCAAAATGCCTGTCTTGCCAACCTTTAGAATTTATCCAATGTTAAGAAACGATTATTTTTCAGATTTTGGAAACAGATTCGTTTATAAATTTGGTGTTAACTTTGAAACATTACGGAAACCTTCTTTAAATGTGAAGTTTAGTTATGGCACAAGCTTCAGGGCTCCAACTTTCAACGATCTTTATTGGCATGGCGCAGGAAATAGGGAATTAAAACCAGAGAAGTCAAAAGGCTATGATGTTGGCTTTATAATGATCGCGAATTTAAAATCAAATATCATTAGGGAGACAAGATTTGAAGTTGCTTTCTTTGATCTTAACATTGACGATAGAATCGTTTGGTTGCCATCTAAAGAAAATCAAAGCATATGGAGACCGATAAACATTGATCGGGTTAGATCAACCGGCTTTCAAATTTCAGGCGAAGTGAACCTGTTTAAATCTTTCCTTGTATCCGGTAATTTTTCCGCAGTCAGAAGCATTCGCGTAAACAAGCGAAGGGACGACGATGCAACTCATAACAAGTTTCTTATTTACATTCCGACATCAAGTGGAAACATTAGAGCTGAATTAAACTTTGATAAAATCTTTTTCGTGCTCTATGGAAATTATGTTGGAATAAGATACACGACAGAGATGAACGATAGATGGTTGCAACCTTACTTCGTCGTTGATTTCACGACTGGGTTGAACCTGCAAACTCGGTTTGTTAACAGCAAACTTAAAATAACTGTGAAAAACATCTTCAACGAGAATTATGAAACGATGGTTGGATATCCAATGCCTTTGAGAAGTTTTATGTTTGAAATTTCTGCACTAATAAACAGCAACAAAAACAAAAAGGATCAAGAAAAATGAAAAAAATCAAAATCATCTTTGCTCTTTTCTTAACAGTTCTACTGATTTACAGCGGCTGTAAGAAAAGCGAGCCAGTTACATCTGATGTTCCTGTCTTGAGAGGCGTCTATGTTTTGAACGAAGGTAACTTTGGAAGAAATAATTCAACATTGAGCTATTATGTTCCTGATTCAAACATTGTTTATGAAGATGTCTTTTCGCGGGTCAATGGAAGGGGGCTCGGCGATACTGGGAATGACATCGTGATTAGCGGTGATGGAAGCAAAGCATACATAGTTGTAAATAACTCTGATAAAATAGAGGTTATTGAGACGAGGACACATAGATCTCTTGCAACGATTTTGCTTTCGCAAGCAAGCCCTTACAAAATTGCATTGCATGGTAACAGGGGATATGTTACAAATTTATACAGAGGTGCGGTGTCTGTAATTGACTTAACAACGAATAGAGTTGTGGTTGATACGATAAAAGTTGGAAGTAATCCAACTGGAATCGTTGCCTTTGGCAACAAAGTTTATGTCGCAAATTCAGGGTTTGGAAATGGAAGAACTGTTTCAGTAATTGATCCATCAACGAACAGAGTTATTAAAACAATAAATGTGGGGGATGGTCCAGATGCTTTTGCTGTTGATCAATTAGGAAGATTGTGGGTTTTGTGTTATGGTTCCTATGGTGATTGGCAAAATCCAAATGATGATACGGATGGGAAATTATTTGCAATTAATGTTAGCGCTGATGTCGTTGTTGATTCAATTGTAATCGGTGGGCATCCATCGCGACTTTTAATCGTTGGTGATTTCGCTTATACAATTAAAAACGGAAACATAGTTAGGATAAACTTGAGAACGAAAGAGAAAAATGAGACCTTTATCCGTGGGAATTTCTATTCAATTGGGTTTGATCCGTTAAATAGACATTTATATTGTTCAGATGCCAAAGATTTCGTTCAAAAGGGAGAGGTTTATATTTATGATTTGAATGGTGCGTTTATTAAAAAGTTTCAGGCAGGAATAATACCGAGTTCATTTGCATTTGCGTATTGATTTTTTTCGGGGGCGGATGCCCCCGAAGAGTTTATTTGTTTTTAAAAACGGGTTTTCTCTTTTCAAGGAAAGCGGAAGTTCCTTCTTTAAAATCTTCAGTTCCACAGCATATCCCAAATAGAGTTGCCTCAAGGTGAAGTCCATCGCTGAGAGTTGTTTCATATGCCATGTTCACTGCTTTAATCCCCATGCGGACTGCGATTTGTGGTTTTGATGCGAGAGTTTTTGCAAGCTCTTCCGCTTCTTTTAAAAGTTCTGATTGTGGAACGACTTTGTTGACAAGCCCCATTTCATAAGCTTCCTTTGCGGTGAACCTTTTACCTGTTAAAACAAGTTCCATTGCTTTTGTTTTCCCAATAAGCCGGGTTAATCTTTGTGTTCCACCATATCCGGGGATGATTCCAAGGTCAATTTCTGGCTGACCAAAGACAGCGTTTTCGGAGGCAATTCTGAAATGGCAAGCCCAAGCTAGTTCGCTTCCTCCACCGAGAGCATAGCCGTTAACTGCAGCGATTACAGGTTTACCTAAGTTTTCAATTAAATTAAAAACTTCTTGCCCTCTTTCAGCAAATTCGCGCCCAGATACGGCATCAAGTTTATTAAGTTCTGCTATATCTGCCCCTGCCACAAACGCTTTTTCACCAGAGCCGGTTATTATGACGACATAAATATCATTATCGTTTTTAATTTTTGTGAACACATCTTTCAATTCAAGCATGGTTTGATTGTTAAGAGCGTTCAACTTTTCGGGTCTGTTAATTGTTACAAATGCGATATGGTCTTTTACTTCAAATAAGATGTTTTGATACATTTCTCCCTCCTAATTCTTTTTATTTTTACCAAGCAATTTCAACTCTTGATTGATCGCCGAGCATAAATTTGTGAACTCGGGGTTTTCCAGTTGCTTCAACTATTTCAACATCGTTTCCAAGCAAACTGCTTTCAATTCTAATCCCGACATTCAAAATTTTACAGTTTTTCATAATTATGCTGTATTCAACTTCGCTGTTTAGAATCAATGTGTTTTCATCAATGGATGTATACGGACCGATGTAGCTTCCTTCTATCACACAATTTTTTCCTATTATTGCTGGACCTCGTATGATGCTATTTTTTATTTTTGCGCCATTTTGAAGTATAACTTTACCTTCAATCTTGGTGTGTTGGTCAAGTTCAACATCTTCTTCAATCCTTGGTTCAAGTGAATCAAGCACGAGGCGATTTGCTTCAAGCAGATCTTCTGGCTTTCCTGTATCTTTCCACCATCCGGTGATCTCCGCAAATCCGATCTTATAGCCTTTTTCAATCAAGTAAGTATGTGCATCTGAAATTTCAAGCTCTCCGCGCCAACTTGGTTTTATGTTCTTAACAGCTTCAAAAATTGAACTATCATAAAAATAAATTCCAGCGACTGCGTAATTGCTCTTTGGAACTTTGGGCTTTTCTTCAATTCTAATTATTTTGCCATCAACTATTTCAGGTACGCCAAATCTTTGTGGATCTTTTACCTTCGCAAGTGTTAAAAAGCAATTATATTCATTTTTTTCAAATTCCTCAACAAATTTTTTTATGCCTCCGACAAACATATTATCACCGAGATAAAAAACGAACTTATCAGATTTGATGAAATCCTCAGCTATCATCACAACATGGGCGAGTCCGAGTGGCGCTTCTTGTGGTATATATGTTATCTTAACACCCCATTTGCTTCCGTCGCCAATTGCTTTCGGGACTTCATCGCTATCTGCGTTGTAGACAATTCCAATTTCTTTTATTCCAGCTTCTGAAATTGTTTCAATGGCATAGTGAAGCATTGGTTTATTTGCTATCGGAATGAGGTGTTTATTTTGTGTATGGGTGAGTGGTCTTAACCTCGTCCCCCTTCCACCACTTGCTATAAGTGCCTTCATTTTCCACCGATTTTGTTTTTGATGTTAATTTCTTGGGTTTGCTAAAATTTAAGAAAAGTTGAAGTATTTATCAATTAAGTTGGGATCCAAGCTCATCGCAGAATAATTTTAAACGCATCGTCTTAAACTTTGTGATGAGGGGAATGTTTGAGGCAAGTAATTTGAAGCATAATTGCAAAATTATCTTTTTTTGGTTAAATTTCCAGTGAAATTTTATAACGAACATTGAAATTATGATTGTTAAGGTCAGCGACATATGCTTTAGTTATAAGCATAAGCCCGTTCTTAAAAATATAAGTTTTGAGGTCGCCCAAGGTGAGTTTGTAAGTTTGATCGGTCCAAATGGCTCGGGGAAGACAACACTCCTAAAAATTCTCATTCGCCTTCTTTTGCCAAATAAGGGAGAAGTGCTAATTTTTAACAAGAATATAAATTCGTATTCGCTGAAAGATTTAGCAAGGATAATCGGATTTGTTCCACAAGATAACTTCTTTGCATTTCCCTACACTGTGCTGGAAGTCGTGTTGATGGGGAGAACACCATATCTTAATGGAATTGGTTTTGAAACAAATGAAGATATTGAAATAGCACTTGAGGTAATGGAATTGACAAATATAAAAAATCTCGCCGATAAACCTATAACCTCTTTATCGTTTGGGGAAAGGCAAATGGTTTTGATTGCCCGAGCCCTTGCTCAACAACCACAAATTATATTACTTGACGAACCGAACGCACATCTTGACATTTCTCATCAAATTGAAACATTCTCGCTTCTAAAAACGCTTGCGATGGAAAAAAATGTGACAGTTATCGCAGTTTCGCACGATTTGAACCTTATTGCATCATATAGCGATAGAGTTATACTTTTATCAAATGGAGAAATTTACGCGATGGGGAAACCTGATATCGTTTTAAGTGAAGATAATATAAAAAATGTTTATAATGCAGATGTCCTTGTTGACATAAATCCAGCTACTGCAAAACCGAGAATCACTCTCTTGCCAGATAAAATTGGGCAGTTCATAGATAAATTAAAAAACCAAAAGGAGCGAAAAAGATGAACGCTTTTGAACTTATCCAGAAGCACGGGCATGAACAAGTTGTATATTGTTATGATGATTCAACTGGCTTAAAAGCAATAATTGCAATTCATAATACTGTTCTCGGACCTGGTCTTGGTGGAGTTAGGATGTGGAAATATGAAAACGAAGAAGAGGCACTTCTTGATGTCCTTCGCCTTTCAAAAGCAATGACATATAAAGCAGCAGTTGCGGGTCTTAATCTCGGTGGCGGGAAGGCAGTTATAATAGGTGATCCGCAAACACAAAGAAATGAAGCGCTTTTCAGAGCATTCGGAAGATTTGTGCAAAGCTTGGGTGGTAGATATATAACCGCTGAAGATGTCGGAACCGACGAAAAAGTTATGGAATGGATTTTCGCTGAAACAAAATTTGTCACGGGTATTCCTGAATCGCTTGGAGGAAGCGGGAATCCAGCACCAGTTACAGCTTATGGAGTTTATGTTGGAATAAAAGCTTGTGTTAAAGAGGTTTATGGAAACGAAACGCTCGCTGGAAAGAAAATCGCAATACAAGGAGCTGGACAAGTTGGAAGATTTTTATGTCAGCATCTTGCAAAAGACGGAGCAAAGATTTACATAACTGACATAATTCCCGAAAAAGTTAAACAATGTGTTAATGAGTGCAACGCTGAGTTTGTTGAGCCGGAAAAGATTTATGATGTTGATGCCGATATTTTTGCCCCTTGCGCACTCGGTGGAATAGTAAACGATGAAACGATACCTCGTTTTAAATTTAAAATCATCGCGGGAGGAGCAAACAATCAATTGCTTGATGAAGATAAACACGCAAAAATGCTCATGGAGCGAGGAATTCTCTACGCACCTGACTATGTAATAAACGCAGGAGGATTGATAAATGTCGGAAGAGAAGTTGAAGGTTATAGCAAGGAACACGCAATGAGGAAAGCGGAAGGAATTTATGACACCTTGATGAAGGTTTTTGAAATCTCAAAGAAGGAAAATATCCCAACACATGTGGCTTCAGCAAGGCTTGCTGAGGAAAGAATCATGAGCGCTTTAAGAATCAAAAAAATTTCGCTTGATACCACGAAAGCATCACTTGAAAAACGATATCACAGGTAAACTTGAACCCGCTCCTTCTTTGGGAGCGGGCTTTTAAAATCATAAAAAGGAGTGCGTATAGAAAAAGAATTACCAAATAGCGAGTATGAAGAAGTGTCCTTCAAGCGCAGACTAATTCGCGAAAGAGTTTTGCAAATGCTTTATGCTTATGAGATTTCTGGAAATTCTCCCGAATTCATACTTTCTGATCTATTTTCTGATTTTCAATCTGATAAGGAAAGCTACGAGTTCGGTAAGAGCTTGTTCTTAAGCGTCATAGAGAATATTGATGAGATTGATAGAATAATCGCAAGCAAGATAAAAAATTGGGAAATTGAACGGCTCGCTTTAATTGACAAGATAGCTCTGCGTATAGGTGTTTGTGAATTGAAATATTTTCCTGAAATTCCACCGAAAGTATCCATAAACGAAGCAATTGAGCTTGCGAAGAAATTTAGCACGGAAAGAAGCGGAAAATTCGTCAACGGCGTCCTTGATGCAATTTACAACGAACTTAGAGAAACAGGGCAACTTAATAAATACGGAAGGGGACTGATTGACAAGAGTTTGAGAAAAGAAAGGGATTGAAAGTGGGAAAAAGGTTCAAAATTTTCATCTGGACTCTTTTTGACTTCGCAAATACATCCTTTTCTGTTTTAATTTTAACGACTGCGTATTCGGTTTATTTTCGGGAGATTGTAACCGGAAATTCCGAGATTGGGGATTTTCTCTGGGGACTTGCTTTCAGCATTTCAATGCTAATTGTGGCTTTCATATCTCCGTTTCTCGGGGCAATTGCAGATTATAGTTCAAATAAAAAATTTTTTCTATTTGTTTTCACATATCTTTGCATTATTTCAACAGGTTTAATGTTTTTCGTTGAGCGCGGTGATGTTCTTTTGGGGATGATTTTATTGATATTCGCTAATATCGGGTTTGAAGCGGGGCTTGTTTTTTATGACGCATTTCTCCCAGAGATAACCAGTGAGAGAAGCTACGGAAGGGTTTCTGGATATGGTTTTGCGATGGGATATATTGGTTCGTTCATATCTTTGCTTATCGCTTTCCCGTTTCTAAAAGGAGAATTCACACCTGAAAACTTGATCAATGTAAGATTAAGTTTCGTTATAACATCGCTTTTTTTCTTGCTTTTTTCACTTCCATTTTTCATAGTGATAAAGGAAAGGAAAGCGAGCTCGCCTGGAAAAATATCTTACTTTAAAATTGGAATTGAGCGAGTTAAAGCGACATTTCAGAACGCAGCGAGATATAAAAACATTGGGCGATTTTTGCTTTCGTATTTTATCTATGCTGATGGAATAAATACTGTGATAATATTTGCTTCAATTTTCGCACGACTTACCCTTAATTTTTCACTTGTGGAGATATTAACATTTTTTCTTTCCGTTCAATCAACCGCTGTACTTGGATCTGTGATATTCGGTATAATTGCAGATAGCATCGGGCAGAAAAAGACACTAAGTATAACTCTTTTAATGTGGATCGCAACTGCAGTAGGAGCGTATTTTTGCAACGATAAGACAAGTTTTTATATAATCGGATTTATAGCTGGAGCTGCCATGGGTTCTTCGCAATCAACGAGCAGAAGCTTGATGTCAAAAATAATTCCACCTGAAAAGAAAACCGAGTTTTTCGGATTTTATTCATTTTTTGGAAAATCCTCCGCAATACTTGGTCCACTTGTCTTTGGGTTCGTTTCATCAATTACGGGAAGCCAAAGAATAGCAGTTATATCAGTTGCTCTTTTCTTCATCGTTGGTTTAATCCTTCTACAAAGAGTAAAGGAAGAAAAATTCAGCGGTTAATCGTGATACGATTTAAAGCGTTGGGGATTAATGTCATTTTTCATTATGACGAAGAAAGTGTGCTTATTTCGCCAATTATGAACGGGTTCTCTCCAATTGATCTTAGCTCATTTACAATTTTATCTGCATCGTTTTTATCAACGATTAGAATCAAACCTACACCGAGATTAAATGTCCGGCGCATATCTTCCTCTGGGACATCTCCAAGTTTTTGGATGAGATTAAAAATTGGCGGTCTTTCCCAAGAATTCCAATCAATTTTGATAGTTAATTCTTTCGGGACAACTCTTTTCGTGTTTCCGATGATACCGCCACCTGTTATATGCGACATTGCGTGGATTTCAAATTTTTCAAGAAGTTTTGAAATGGGCTTAAGATATGAACGGTGAATTTTAAGAAGTTCTTCCGCAAGGGTACTGTTAAGTTCAGGAATGAATTCATCTAATTTGAATTTTTCAAGCAAGACAGCCCTTGCAAGTGAGTATCCATTTGTGTGAAGTCCTGTAGATGGAAGTGCGACAAGAATATCTCCGTTTTTAACTTTGTCTCCTTTGATTATTTTTTCTTTTTCAACGATACCGACGATTGTTCCAGCAAGGTCGTATTCGCCTTCGGAATAGAAATTAGGCATTTCTGCAGTTTCCCCGCCGATTAAAGCACAGTTGTTTTCTTCGCAAGCCTTTGCGAGCCCATAAATTACTTGTTCGGCTACTTGAATGTTTAATTTTCCAGTCGCGAAATAGTCAAGAAAGAAAAGAGGTTTCGCACCGCATACAAGGATATCGTTCACGCAGTGATTTACAAGGTCTTGTCCAACAGTGTCATGTTTGTTTGTAAGAAAAGCAATTTTAAGTTTCGTGCCAACTCCATCGGTGCTTGAAACGAGAACTGGATGTTTATATTCTTCAAACTTTGCATCATAAAAAGCGCCGAACAAACCAATATCGGTCAAAACTCTTTGATTGAAAGTTTTTCTAACTAATGGTTTTATTTTTTCCACTAAAGATTCAGCAGAGTCAATATCTACTCCAACGCTTTTGTAAGTTTTCATAGTTTTGGAAATTTATTTTAAAGCAAAAAGCCCGACCTGATGGTCGGGCTTTGAAAATTACAGTCCAAATCTTTCGTAATTAATTCGTATATACTGTTGCCATTTTTCTGGGACCTCAGCTTCTGGGAAGATTGCTTCAACTGGACATTCTGGTTGGCAAGCACCGCAATCAATGCATTCTTGTGGATGGATATAAAGCTGCATCTTCTTTTCACGCATCTCTTTCAAATGCTCTTCATTCGTAATATCATAACCTTCTGGACCGTAGATACAATTGACAGGACAAACTTGGACGCAGGCGGTGTCACAGACACCGACGCAGGGTTCAGCAATAATGTACGCCATTGAGGTTCTCCTGATTTTGTTTTTAAGTTGACAAGCAAAATTTAAGAATAAAAAAGTTTCAGAAAATTGACTTTTGTCAAATTACCGCGATTTTATTTCTGTCCAAAACCTATCAAGAAGTTTTGTAACAGGGCCGAGGTCTTTCATCAACTCAAAATTTTTTAGAGTTTCTTCATCAGGATATCTTTTATTTGTTAGATATTTTGGATCAATAAGTTTTTTTGCTGAATCATTCACGGTAGCATAGCCAGAAAATTCACTTACTCTTGCGCTGACCTCTGGCTTGAGAAGGAAGTTGATAAAGACATGTGCGTTTTCAATGTTTTTTGCTGATTTTGGAATTGCGAGGTTATCAATCCATAATGTTCCGCCTTCTCTTGGAAGAACATAGACTATATTTGAGTCATATTCCGAAGCCTTAACAAGTTGCCCACTCCATCCGTGAGCGATCCATACATCGGCTGATAAAATCGCTTGATCAAAGCCAGAGCTATTGTATTGTTTAACTAAATTTTTCTGTTGCATTAAAAGTTCTTTCGCTTTTATAAGAATTGCCGTATCATTCTCATTGATTGAATGTCCAAGAAGTTTTAACGCAACTGCGAAGCACTCACGCATATCATCAAGCATTAAAATTTTATCTTTATATTTTTCATCAAAAAGGACCTTCCACGACTCTGGCAGATTACCAAGTTTATCTTTTCTATACGCAAAGCCAGTTGTCCCCCAGAAAAATGGAATTGTGAACCTGTTCTGTGGATCGTATTCAAGATTTAAAAATCGTGGATTTATATTTTTTATGTTTGGTATTTTGCTTTTGTCTATTTCTTGTAAAAGATTTTGATGAATGAGTATTTGAGCCATGTAATCGGATGGCATGACGACATCATACTGGCTGACGCCAGTTTGTAGTTTTTCAAGCAACACCTCGTTTGAATCGTAAGTGTCAAGATTGATTTTAATTCCTGTTGTCTTTTCAAATTCATCTATAACATCTTGCGGTAGATAATCCGACCAAATATAGATGTTGACCACCTTTTCATTTTTTGCACAAGATGAAAGGGCAAGCGAAAAAATTAGCAAAAATCCCACAAATAAAATTTTATCCTTCATTTTGACATCAGCAATTTTTGTGATAAAATTATCGCTGTAGTAGTGGTTATTAATATGATCGTTGAGATTGCGTTTATCTCCGGTGTCACATTTGTTTTTAACATTGAGTAAATTTGAAGTGGCAATGTTGTTGAGCCAACACCAGCAACGAAAGATGTGATAAGATAATCATCAATTGAGAGCGTAAATACGATGAGGGAAGATGAAACTATCGCAGGAAAAAGAAGCGGAAGTGTGACTCTCTTGAAAACTTCAAATTCGTTTGCCCCGAGATCAAGCGCCGATTCCTCAATTTCCTTTTCAATGTTTTGTAATCTTGCTAAGACGATCAAAACGACATACGAAATGCTGAAAACAATATGAGCAATTATGACGGTCGTGAATCCAAGCGTGATCTTTATGAAGCCAAAAAAGCTTAGCAATGCTCCAGCAAGGACAATTTCAGGAATTATGATCGGAAGATAAATCAAGATTTTAAAACTTTCCTTCAATTTGAAGTCAAGTTTTTTCAATCCAACAGCTCCAAGCGTCCCAAATATGGTTGAAATCAAAGTTGATGCAAAAGCAATAAGCAAACTATTTTTCAAGGAATTGAGTAAAACCTTGTTATTGAATAGATTCACATACCACTGAAATGTGAAACCCTCCCAGATCGTCGTCCACTTTGATTTGTTGAACGATAAAACGATCAAAACAAAAATTGGGAGATATAGAAAAGCATAAACGCTTAATGTGTAAATTTTCATAAGTAAATTGCCTTTCACTTTTCTTTTTCGGTCTGTTTTACTGTTTCATCAATCCAGTTGAGATATGACTCAGAGCCATCAATAATTGGAAGCGCTATGATTTCAGGGACAGTATATTTGTGCATTTCTTTTACTCGCTTTACAAGTTCCGGGAAGACATCCTTTTTCGTTTTGATGATAATAAGTGATTCAAAGTCGTCTTCAATTTTGTTTTGCCAAAAGTAAATTGAATTTACTCTTTCTATGATATTACAGCAAGCGGCAAGTTTTTCTTCAACGAGTGTTTTTGATATCTTTCGCGCTTCTATCACATTTGGTGTGGTTATAAGGACGACGATGTAATTTGTCATAGTTCCACAAGCCAAGTTTTTGCTTTTAAGATATAAAGTTGAAGCGAGAAGTTCAAGCTTTTTAAATTTTGCGGATTTTTACCGGCAAAATAGTTGTTTTTTAAACACTTCATGTTTAAATTTAAATGAGTTAAAAAATAAAAAAATTAAGTTCGGAGGAAAAATGACAGTCAGAGTCGCAATCAATGGATTTGGAAGAATTGGACGACTTGTATTCAGAGCTGCAGTCCAGAATAATGTAGATGCTCTTGAGTTCGTCGCAATAAACGATATTACAGACACAAAAACTCTTGCGCACCTTTTAAAATATGACTCAATTCATCGTCGTTTTCCTGGAACCGTTGAGTATACCGATAGCGAGTTAATTGTGAATGGCAAAAAAATTAAGGTTCTCGCCGTTAAAGATCCAAGCCAATTGCCTTGGAAAGATTTGGGGGTTGATATTGTAATTGAATCAACAGGAGTTTTTACCAAGAAAGCTGATGCTGAAAAACACATTCAAGCTGGAGCGAAAAAAGTCATAATCACAGCACCTGCAGATGGAGTGGAGAAAACGATCGTCATTGGAGTAAATGATCACATTTTAACTCCTGATGATACGATCGTTTCAAACGCGTCCTGCACAACGAATTGCCTTGCTCCAATGGTTAAGGTTTTGCACGATAATTTCAAGGTTAGAAAAGGTTTAATGACGACGGTTCATGCTTATACAAATGATCAACGAGTTCTTGACCTACCACACAAAGATTTAAGAAGGGCAAGAGCAGCGGGGATGTCAATAATTCCGACGACAACAGGTGCTGCTAAATCAGTTGGCAAGGTTATTCCAGATTTAAATGGGAAACTTCATGGCTTTGCCCTTCGCGTGCCAGTTCCAGATGGCTCCGTTACCGATTTCGTAGCTGAACTTGATAGGGAAGTCACAGTTGAAGAAGTAAATAAAGCATTTAAAGAAGCAAGCGAGACATATTTGAAAGGAATTCTTGAATACACAGAAGATGAGATCGTTTCAAGCGATATAATTGGAAATCCGCACTCCTGTATTTTTGATGCTAAATCAACAATGGTCATGGGCGGAAATCTTGTTAAAGTCATCGGATGGTATGATAATGAGTGGGGTTATTCTGTCAGGGTCGTTGATCTTGCGTTGAAGATGGCTAGCATGATGAGAGATTAATTCTTTGTTCAAAGCCCACTCCCAGATTATCTTGGGAGTGGGTCGTGATTGTTTAAAATCCCATAAACTAAGGAGATTTGTAATGCTTTTCATTTTAATTTTTCTGATTGTAAGCTCCACATTTTCGCAGAACGCAAATGATGTGATCAATAAAGCAATTCAAGCTGTTGAAGCTAACGATAAAAAAATTGAAACTCTTTCCGGTGAATTTAAACTTAAGGTTTTGATGAATTACGACATGACCGTGAGAAAAGGAAATTATGAATTTTTGTATGATGTTAAGTTTGAGAATGGCGAAATAAAGGAAAGGAAATTGGTATCAATTCCTGAAAAAGCTGATTCGCAGAGCATAGCCGTTGCGAAACGAATTGAGCGAGTAAGGCAAGGTGAAAATTTGAAAATCAAAAATCTCGTCTTCCCATTCATCAGATGGACGGAAAACTCATCGGATAGGAAAATAAATTTCAAACTGAAAGGAAGCGAAAAACTCAACGGTAAGGATTGTTATGTGATAACTGTTGATTTTAAAGTTAAAAACGACAGCATAAGCTCCAATGGCGATGGAAAAATCTGGGTTGAAAAAGATAGCCACTTCCCAATTAGATGTGAATACGATGTAACATATGAGTCAAAACGAGCGGGTAAAAATCAAAGCAAACAATTTCTTGATATCGCAGACCACGGGGATTTTTACCTTCCAATCAGAAATGAAATTCAGTTTTTCCCAAGAGTTTTGTTACTAAAACTTGGAACCGTTAAAATAGTTTACGAAACAAACAAGTTCACATTCAAAAAATAAAAGAAGCAATAACAACATGAAAAAGGTAACAATTGATGACCTTAACCTTAAAGGAAAAAGAGTCCTTGTAAGAGTTGATTTCAATGTCCCAATTGAAAATGGAAAAGTTTCAGATGATACAAGAATAAGAGAAGCACTTCCGACAATAAGAAAAATTATTTCAGAAGGCGGGAAGGCGATTTTAATGAGCCATCTTGGAAGACCGAAGGGGATTGATCCAAAATATAGTTTGAAACCAGTTGCGGAGCATCTTTCAAGTTTGTTAGGTATGTCGGTGAAATTTGCACCTGATTGCGTTGGAGAAGAGGTTAAGAAAATGGTTGATGAGATGAAGGAAGGCGAAGTGCTTTTACTTGAAAATGTAAGATTTCATCCTGAGGAGGAAAAAAACGATGAAAATTTTGCGCGGGAGCTTGCTTTAATCGCGGATGTTTATATAAATGATGCATTTGGAAGTGCACACAGAGCACATGCTTCAACGGAAGGAGTTGCAAGGTTTGTTAAGGAAACGGCGGTTGGTTATCTGATGCAAAAAGAGGTAGAATATCTTTCCAAGGCGATTTCAAATCCAGAGAAGCCATATGTTGCAATTCTTGGTGGAGCAAAGGTTTCGGATAAGATCCAGGTGATCAAAAATTTGATGGATAAAGTTGATGCTTTTTTGATTGGTGGAGGAATGGCGAACACATTTTTGAAAGCTAAAGGTTATGAAGTTGGAAAATCACTTGTTGAAGAAGATAAACTTGAACTTGCTAAAGAAATTTTAAGCGAAGCGGAGAAAAGAAATGTTAAGTTTGTTCTGCCTGTTGATTGCGTTATCGCAGATAAGTTTGCAAACGATGCGAATTTTGAAACTGTCCCTGTTGATAAAGTCAAACCCGATTGGATGATACTTGATATTGGACTGGAAACGATTAAGGCATTTTATGAGGTTCTTAAAGAAGCAAAAACTGTCGTATGGAACGGTCCGATGGGAGTTTTTGAGTTTGATAATTTTGCAAAAGGAACTTTTGAAATAGCCAAGTTTCTCGCTGAGATAACGCAAAAAGGTGCGGTGACGATAGTTGGAGGTGGGGATTCAGCTTCTGCGATCGCAAAAGCAGGACTTTCTGATAAAGTTTCGCATGTCTCAACTGGCGGTGGAGCATCGCTTGAATTTCTTGAAGGGAAAGTTTTACCCGGAATAGCTGCGATAAAGGATAAGTAATCAATAGATTTTGTTCTCACTCTTTTGTGCTATCAAATTCGCAACGCCCTTGATCTTTGGGGCTCGCCTGGGAATTATTTTTAATTTTGCAAATAGCGTTATATATTTTAGCAAAATATAAAATTGAGTGCATAGATGAGTTATAGGTATTACAGACCAAGCCTCTTCGGCGGTTTTAGATTTTTTCCGCCGGCGATAAAATATTTTATCATTATAAATGTCATTGTTTACCTTCTGCTTGTGATATTTGGATTGAATTTTAGAGTTGCTGGTGTTCCGCTTTATCTTTATGTTTATAGATATTTCGCTCTAAATCCAGTTGGCGATGGATTTCAGATATGGCAGTTAATAACTTATATGTTTATCCATGATCCCAAGGGGATCTTTCACATTCTTTTCAACATGCTGATGCTGTGGATGTTTGGAACTGAGATAGAGAACCTCTGGGGAACGAGAAGATTTTTAGTTTATTACTTTACATCTGGAATTGGCGCTGGAATTGCTCATTTAATTTTCGCGCCGCTTTTTGGGCAAATAGGTCCTGTTGTTGGAGCTTCAGGTGCTATTTATGGAGTTATGATCGCGTTTGCGGTGATGTTTCCAGATAGATATATCTTCCTTTATTTTTTGATTCCGATTCCAGCGAGAATTTTCGTTGCGATCCTTGTATTTTTTGATTTGATAATGGGTGTTTTCGGAAGCGACGGAGTAGCACACTTTGCTCATCTTGGAGGTGCAGTTGTTGGATTTGTGTATATAAAATTAATGTATGCTGGATTTGATTTAAGGCGATTTATTCCAAGCATAAAACTTCCGAGATTTAAAAGTAAAACAAGAAAAAAGTATCTTCTCGTTGACGATGAGATAATCACGCAAGAACAAATTGATGCGATACTTGACAAAATAAGTCAGTATGGCTATGATAGTTTGACCGAGCGCGAGAAGAAAATTCTTTACGAGGCAAGCAAAAAATTGCGTTAAAACAAAAGGAAACAACTTTTTATGATAAATAGAAGAAAATCCCGAAAAATTTATGTTGGAAATGTTCCAGTTGGTGGAGATGCACCGATTTCAGTTCAATCAATGACGAAGACGAAAACGGAAGATGTAAAAGCAACGCTTAAACAAATTTATCAGCTTGCTGAAGCAGGTTGTGATATTGTTCGTGTTGCAGTTCCAGACAAAGAGGCAGCTGAAGCGTTGCCTGAAATTGTTAAAGGTTCCCCGATCCCTGTCGTTGCTGATATCCATTTCAACCATATCTTTGCCTTAAAAGCGATAGAAGCTGGCGTTGCAAAAGTTAGAATAAATCCCGGAAACATAGGTTCAAAGGAAAGAATTAAGCAGGTTTTAAAAGCGGCGAAAGAAAGAGGCATTCCAATTAGAATTGGTGTTAATTCTGGTTCGCTTGAGAAAGATTTGTTAGATAAATACGGTTATCCGACGGCTGAAGCACTTTTTGAAAGCGCAATGCGTCATGTTGAAATATGTGAAGAATTTGGATTTTCGGATATAATCATCTCTGTTAAATCAACGGATGTTCGCTTGATGATAGAAGCAAATAGATTGGTAGCAAGTAGAACTGACTATCCACTTCATCTTGGTGTAACTGAAGCTGGACCGTTTTTCAGTGGGACAATAAAATCAGCCGTTGGCATAGGGACATTGCTTGCAGAGGGTATTGGAGATACAATAAGAGTGTCTTTGACTGATGATCCAATCAAAGAAGTTGAAGTCGGTAGAGAAATTTTGCGCTCGCTCGGGCTGGCTACGAGAAATGTTGAAATAATTGCTTGTCCAACTTGTGGACGTCTTGAAGTTGATCTTTTCAAGATCGTAAATGAACTTCAAGAGAAGTTGAAAAATATTAAGAAACCAGTCAAAGTTGCTATTCTTGGATGTGTCGTGAACGGTCCAGGTGAGGCAAGCGAAGCTGATATAGGCGTTGCATGTGGCAAAGGAGTAGGGATATTATACCGAAATGGTGAAGTTGTAAAAAGAGTTAAAGAGCAGGAAATTGTTCAGGCGGTTATTGAAGAAGTTGAAAAGTTTAATCCAGACGGGAGATAATTTTGAAGTTTTGGATTTAGTTGATTATATTTAAACTTGTTTCTGAAAGATTTTTTAATCTGTGGGCTTTTGTAATCAAAAATTAATCAAGGTTAGAAAAAATGTCAGAGAATAAATTCCCATTCCCTGGAATTCCAACGACATCTGATGGAGCTGGAGCAGTCGTATGGGTTGAAACACACATAAGTCAAGGTGCTTGTGCATATCCTATAACATCTTCAACCACAATGGGACAGGGCTTTCAGGCGGAAGTTGCAAACGGAAAAAGAAATCTTTGGGGTGAAAAACTTTTCTTCTTTGAACCTGAATCGGAACATAGCTCAGCTTCCGTTTGCGAAGGATTTGCAGCAGCTGGAGGAAGAATAACCAACTTTACTTCAGGACAAGGATTGATTTTAATGAAAGAAGTTCTCTACACAATAGCAGGAAAAAGATTGCCTGTCGTGTTTCATATCGGTGCGAGAGCTCTTACTTCGCATTCTTTAAATGTACACGCCGGGCATGACGATGTTATGGGAGTCGCTGATTGTGGATGGGGAATAATTTTTGCAAGAAATGTCCAAGAAGTTGCGGATCTGACCTTAATAGCACATCGTGCGGCTGAAAACTCTGAAACTCCATTTATGATGGTGCAAGATGGTTTTCTTACCACACACACAATTGAGAATGTCCTTTTACCTGAGCCAGAATTAATGAAGCAGTTTATTGAGGATCCGAATAAAAAACTTAAAAATTTAATGAATCCATACTTCCCGTTGATGACGGGTGTCGTCCAAAATCAGGACAGTTATATGAAAGGTAAAATCGCTCAAAGATATTATTATGAGAAAGTTCCCGGTGCAATAAAAGAGGCGATGGAAACATATTACAAGTTAACAGGGCGGAAATACGATTTCATAGATCCATACAAAGTTGAAGATGCGGAATATGTTGTGGTTGGTATGGGGACATTTATGGAAACAGCGATGGCAACGGTTGATTACTTAAGAGAAGTAGAAGGGTTGAAGGTTGGAGCTTTGACTGTAACTGTTTTTGCTCCATTCCCAGGTAAGGAAATAGTAAATGCATTAAAACATGTTAAGGCGTTCGCAGTTCTTGAAAGAATGGATAATCCATTGGCGCAATCAAATCCGCTTACAATGGCAATAAAAGCTTCTTTCGCAGATGCATTTATCGGTTCAAAAGGTTATCCGAAGATAGATAGAATACCGAGAATTTTCTCAGGATCTGGTGGACTTGGAAGCAGGGATGTTAGACCCGGCGATTTCATCGCTATTTTCAAGAATATGATGAGAAATGATGGCAAAGAGAAAGAATTTTTCGTCGTTGGAATAAAACATGAACTTGCGCTTGAGAGAGAATATGATCCAGATGTTAGACCAACTGGGGCTTTTTCAATGCGTGGTCATTCGGTCGGAGGTTATGGCTCTGTCACGACAAATAAGATCATAGCAACCTTGCTTGAAGACATATTCAAGCTTCAAGTGCAAGCATATCCAAAGTATGGCTCCGAAAAGAAAGGATTACCAACGACTTATTATCTAACAGCAGCGAAAGAAAAAATAAGAACTCATTGCGAACTTACTCATGTTGAATTCGTTCCGATGAACGATGTTAACGCTTTCAACCTTGGTAATCCACTCGCTGGATTGAGGGAAGGTGGAATGATCTTTATTCAAAGTGATAAAACCAATCCAGAAGATGTTTGGCTTGAAATTCCATCATATGCTAAAAAAATCATCAAGGACAAGAAAATAAAAGTTTATTTCCTTGATACTGTTAAGATAGCTCGTGAGGTCGCACCAACACCAGATTTAGAGCAAAGAATGCAGGGAATCGTTTTGCTTGGAATCTTTTTGAGAGTTACGCCATTTAAAGAACAATATGGATTGAATGAAGAAGAATTGTTTAAAGGTGTTGAAAAATCAGTCAGGAAGTATTTTGGTAAGCGTGGAGAAAATGTCGTTCAAGCAAATATTGAAGCAGTGAGGCGTGGATACTATGAAGTTATGGAAATTCCAAGAGAACTAATTGAAGCAACTGAGGTAAAAGCAGAATTTGAAATTTAAACAAAATTCGGGAGCTACAAATGGAAGATAGAGAAAAAAATCTTCAGTTTGAAATAAATCCAACGAACGGAGAAGAAGCATACAAAGACATTATTGATATTCAATATTTTAACGAGGTCGTTGTTGGAGCCTACAATAAAGGAATAGCTGAGGAAGAGTTGCCTGCGGATATTTATACTGCAAGAAGTTTTATACCAGCTGGGACTGGAGCTTTGAGAGATTTCAGTTATATTGCTCCAGAAATACCGCTTTTTAATGCTGACAATTGTGTTGGATGTATGGAATGCGTAACGGAATGCCCAGATACCGCAATACTTGGTAAAGTTGTCCCAGAATCAAAACTTGAAGAGGAACTTCAAAAAATTCAAGATCCAGTTAAAAGGGAGCATTTTCGTAAGCAGTTTGCTAAAACAACCAAATACTATGATGTGCCAAAGAAGAAGGGAATTGAACCGGGCTTGTTTATGATAGCTATTGATCCAACAAAATGCAAAGGTTGCGCTGAATGTGTAGCAGCTTGTGGAGACCACAACGCCTTGCAAATGATTAAAAAGACAAATGAAAACTTAAAAGTATATAAAGAAACCTTCAACTTTTACAGCAAACTTCCTGAAACACCTAAGGAATATATTCAAGACAAGGTCTTGGCTGATATGATGCTTGCTGGTAGATCGCTTCTCTATGTTGGTGGAGCAGGTTCATGCATGGGTTGTGGTGAAGCAACAGCTATAAGAATGATGTTAGCTGCAACAGGTTTCGTGTACGGACCTGAAAACATTGGAATCGTTGCTGCGACTGGATGCAACACTGTTTATTCTTCAACATATCCATATAATCCATTTAGAGTACCTTGGATAAATTCGCTTTTTGAGAATGCCCCTGCTCTTGCGATAGGTATAAGAGCGAGATGGGATCAAATTGGTTGGAAACATAAAAGATTGTGGGTCATAGGTGGAGATGGCGCAATGTATGATATAGGTTTTCAATCGCTTTCAAGAATGCTTGCATCAGGAATGGATATTAAAGTCCTTGTTTTAGATACCCAAGTTTACTCAAATACAGGGGGACAATCTTCCACTTCAAGCTACCTTGGTCAAGATACCAAGCTTTCAGCATATGGCAAAGAAATTAAAGGCAAACCCGAAAGAAGAAAAGAACTCGCTCAAATTGTGATGATGCATCCAGATGTTTTTGTTGCTCAAACAACAGCAGCGCATATAAATCACTTCTATCGTTCTATTCTCTCTGCAAATGAATATCCAGGTCCGGCTGTGGTCATAGTTTATACGACTTGCCAACCAGAACATGGAGTTGGGGATGATATGGCAATGCATCAAGCTAAACTAGCTGTTGAATCAAGAGCTTTTCCACTTTTAATCTACGATCCAAGAAAAGGAGAGACGATAAGAGAAAGATTAAGTTTACAAGGTAACCCGGCTCCAAAAGATGATTGGTATGTGCATCCAAAGACAGGTGAAGTAATTGATTTTATTTATTTCGCAAGAACTGAAGGAAGATTTGCGAAGCATTTTGATAAAGATGGAAATCCCGATGAAATTCTATTGCAAGCTCAGGAAGATAGATTGAAAAACTGGCGACTGCTCCAAGAACTTGCGGGATTGAGATAGGCAATATCAAGGTCAAAATTATTAGGGCTTAGATTTGATTTTTTGAGGTAATTGAGTTAATTTTTAACAAAATTTTTACCTCATTATACGAGTGGTGAGATGAACAGGGAGGATAACAATCCCGCAAAATTTGTGATCTTGATTGTATTTATGTTAACACTTGTTTTTTTGATCGTTGCAATTGATAATAAAACAGCAAGGTTTGCGCTCGGCTTGACTTTGTTAATTACCTTAACTTTGTTTCTAACCCTGATGCTTCTAATTAAAAGAAAAAAACTTTACGATAAAGAGGAAAAATCTCACAGAGAAAGATCAACATTCCACTCGGTGGACGAAGGATTTGTAATTAAGAAACCCGATCATAAATTGAATCAAACAGGTGAAAAATTAAGCCCGAGAGAAGAATTTAGAGAACTTTTACGAAAGATTTTGTTGCTCATTAAAAATAATATCGTAGCTGACTCTGTCGCTTTTTATTGGGCTAATGAAGATAAAAAACAAATGGTTTTAGAAGAAGGTATAACGGATCTCGGATTCAGTTTCATTAAAAGATATGGTTGGGATGACGATGCTTTAAGTTTGGTTGTGAAAACTGGCGTGCCTAAGGTGATTGGTGATATAAATTCATCTGCAAGTGAAGATGTTATAAAATATCAAAATCCCAAGGTAGGTAGCAGATCTCTTTTGGTTCATCCAGTTTCGTATAGAAATAAAATTGTTGGCGTTGTTCTTTTAGATTCCCGTCAGACGCAAACATTTAGTGATGACGATGTAACAAATCTCTCTCTTTTTTCTGAATTGATCACAGGTTTAATTGAGAATTATAGCACGAAACTTGATCTTTACTATAAAGCAAAAATTCTTGAAGTTGTTAGCGGATTTGAGGCAAACAAAACTGAGGGATTGTTTTCTAAAATCCAAAACTTTGCAATAAAGGTTTTAGATTGTTCTGCCGTCGCGATCGTGCAATTTGAAGGTGAAAAGTGGGTCGTCGCGTTTGAATATTCTAAACTTGGGAAATATATAGATGTTGGAACAGAGATCAAGATTGAAGGAACACTCGTTGGAGAGGTTATATCAAGCGGGATGCCTAAAATAATTCCCTCAACCAGGACATATGGAAAGGTTTTTAGATTCACTGACACTGAGAAAATTACACTTGAATCGTCAATTGCTGTTGTCCCGATAAGGTATGGAAGAAAGTGTTATGGAGCGATAGTTTTTGAGCATCCGAAGCAAAACTTTTTCTCATCATACAGTGATATAGAGAAAATTGAGGAACTTGCCACTGTAGTTGGAATGTTGTTTGAAAATCAGAATCTTAACGATCTCGTGGAAAATTATTTTACCTATGACGAGGAAACGCTTTTAATGAAGAAAAACTATTTTTATTCTCGCCTTGACGACGAAATTGAGCGGAAGATAAAACATGGAGGAGAACTTTCTCTTGTTTTAATATGTGTTGATAACATTGATTATGTTAGATCAACCTATGGTGAGGAATCCGCTGAAGTTGTCTTGCCATATGTCGCAAATATCATCCGTGAACATTTGAATCGTTATGAACTTGCAGGAAAACTTGACGAAAATCTTATTGGCGTAGCGCTTGTTGAAACTGGAGCAGATAATGCTTATATATGGGCGGAGAAACTAAGAAAAGTTATATCTAATCGGGAAATAAAATTTAACGACAAAAGCTTTAGCGTGACTATAACTGCTGGTCTCTCGGCATGGGATGGAGAAAAAAATGCTGAGGAATTTGTTGAAAAAGTGAGGAAAAATCTACTGAAAGTCATTCAATCTAGTGAAAATGTTGTAAGAGTTTTTTAAAAACAAAATTCATAGGCGAAATGGCAAAGAAAGTAGCTTCATTTGCTGACAAAGTAGCAAAAGATGCTAAGAAGGTTATTGAAACATGCCCAAAATGTAGCGCTCCAATTCAAATAGCACAACTTGTTGTCTCCAAAAGAAGCGAGGAAACAGGAAACTGGCGTTACAGCAAAAGATCTGTAAAAATCTGCAAGTGTAATGAGAAAGAGGTATATGCAATGTAAGGAACTGGAACATTTTTTAGAAAAGATAAGTTATTATATCTTTGAACAATAAAATTCAGGTGGAAGGATGATATTGGGCAAAGTGGTTGGAACGGTATGGGCAACGAGAAAGGATGAAAGCTTGACAGGTTTGAAATTTCAAATTGTAAAGCATGTTGACCTTGATTACAATGTTAAGGACAATTTTTTGATAGCTGTTGATAGTGTTGGTGCCGGGGTTGGTGAAATTGTCCTAGTTGCAACTGGTAGTTCAGCTAGGCTTACTGCGGTTACGAAAAATAAACCAGTTGATGCGGTGATAATGGCTATCGTTGATAAACTTGATGTTGTCGCCGATTAAAATTTATCGGGGATCTTGTATGTTTATTGCGAAAGTTATAGGAACCGTGTGGTCAACTATTAAAGATAAAAGCTTGCAGGGATATAAATTGCAGATAATTCAACCTTTAAACGCAAAAGGTGAGAAGGTTGGGAATCCAATCATGGCTGTAGATACGATAGGTGCTGGTCCGGGAGAAATTGTGATGTATATAACCGCTCGAGAAGCAGTTATACCAATGAGTGTTAAAGAAGCACCTGTTGATGCTTCAATTGTTGGAATAGTTGAGAAAATAGATTTATTTCAATAAAAACAAAATCTAAAGCAAATCACAAGTATGGTGAGAATCACCAAAACAATTACAAATCGTGAGAGTATTTCAATTGACAAGTATCTCCAGGAGATAGGAAAATATGAACTTCTTACACCCGAGGAAGAAATTGAACTTGCCAGAAGAGCAAAGCAAGGTGACGAAAAAGCGCTTGAAAGGTTAATCCAAGCAAATCTTCGCTTCGTCGTTAGTGTCGCGAAACAATATCAAAATCAAGGTCTTCCTCTTGTGGATCTTATAAATGAAGGAAACCTTGGGCTCATAAAAGCAGCAAAGAGATTTGATGAAACAAGAGGCTTTAAATTTATTTCTTATGCGGTTTGGTGGATAAGACAATCAATTTTACAAGCACTTGCAGAACAGTCAAGAATAGTACGTTTGCCTTTGAATAGGGTTGGAGCTTTGAATAAAATTGGCAAAAAACTTAGCCAACTTGAACAAGAATTTGAACGAGAACCAAGCGCAAACGAGATCGCAGAAGAACTTGACATGAGCGTTTATGAAGTTGCTGATACGCTGAAAATTTCAGGAAGACATATATCAATGGACGCACCATTTGTTCAAGGTGAAGATAATAAACTTCTTGACATTATGCCTAATGAAAGCGATCCGATGCCAGACCATGGACTTATGTATGAATCATTGAAAAAAGACATTGAAGAAGCACTTAGCACGCTTGATCCAAGAGAGAGGGAAGTTGTTAAACTTTATTTTGGAATCGGATATGACCATCCCCTTACACTTGAAGAAATAGGTGAAAAATTTAAACTCACCCGTGAAAGAGTAAGACAAATTAAAGAGAAAGCCATCCGAAAACTCAGACATCATTCCAGAAGCAAAGTTCTCAGATCTTATCTCGGCTGATTTTGTTTGCTTAATCCCGACCTCTTAACGGTCGGGATTTTTTGTTTTTAAAAACAAAATATGTAGGGAAGTGAAAATTTTTATTTTCATTTGTTTCCTTATGCTTTCCTGTTCTTCAACAGCAAGGTATTCAACTGCCGAGATCCAAGAGGTTTCAGAGGATATCATAATAAAGGAAATTGAAAAAGAAGATGATGTTGAGGTTAATTCAAGCAGTGTTTCCAGTTTATCTTATTCGGAAATTCAAAAAGCAATAGTTCGTGAGATTTTAAATTATATTGGGATACCATACAAAAAAGGTGGGGATGGAAATAATGGCATTGATTGTTCTGCGTTTGTGATGATTGTCTTTAAAAATGTTTTTGGAGTCGTGTTGCCGAGGTCATCTTTTGAACAATTTAAACTCGGTAAGATGGTAAAAAGCATTGACTCTTTAAAAGTTGGTGATCTTTTATTTTTTAACACCACTGGAAGAACAGCTTCTCATGTTGGAATTTATATTGGCAATGGTTTGTTTGCTCACGCAAGCGTAAAGGAAGGAGTAACCGTCTCTTCAATTTACAGCACATATTACCGAAAAAGGTTCAACGGTGCTAAAAGAATAATTGAGGTAAATTGATACTGAATGTTGAAAATCTCTCAACTTATTTTTTCCTTGAGGATAAAACGATAAAAGCTGTTGACAGTGTATCTTTTGAAATTCACGAAGGTGAAATAGTTGCACTTGTCGGTGAATCAGGTAGCGGAAAAAGCGTCACTGCTCTTTCAATTGTTAGACTGATAGAACCTCCAGGGAAAATTGTAAGTGGTAAGGTTCTGTGGAGAAATAGGATTGATATTTTGAGCATAAGTAATGCGGAACTCAAAAATATAAGGGGTAAAGAAATTAGCGTAATTTTCCAAGATGTTACAAATTCTTTAAATCCAGTTTTAACTGTCGGCAAGCAAGTTAGAGAGGTATTTGAAATCAAAATGGGAATCAATAGAAAAAGTGCAAAATTAAAAGTTATTGAACTTTTTGAAAAGATAGGTATAAGTGAGCCTGAAAAGGTTTATGATTTTTATCCGCATCAGCTTTCAGGGGGATTAAGACAGAGGATTCTAATAGCGATGGCTTTTGCTCCAAAGCCAAAGCTCATTATTGCAGATGAACCAACCTCATTTGTTGATGCTGTGACGCAGATACAAATTCTTGAATTAATCAAATCTCTTCAAGTTGAAAATAGAACATCAATTCTTCTAATAACTCATAATTTTGGCGTTGTAAGTGAGATAGCAAATCGTGTTTATATAATGCATAGAGGTAAAATTATTGAAGAAGGGTTTACATTTGAGGTTTTATCAAAGCCAAAGCATCCATATACACGAAATTTAATTGAGTCAGCGAGGTTTTTGTCGTTTTGAGATGTAAATTATTTAACCACGGTGACATCGCCAGAAGATAATTTGATTTTTCTTAAATTTTCGTCCTCAAGCACTAAAAATCCCAACTCGTCAATGTCAATCACTCTCCCAGTTACGGTTTTTCCAGATTGTATTACCGTGATTTTTTCTCCGATCATTTTACATCTACTTTTCCATTTTTGAATGACCGCTGAAAAATCTCTATTCTTGTTAAGCTCATCATAATCAATCTCAATCTGGCCAAGTATATCTTTAAGTAATTCAACTCTATCGTAAATTTTTCCTGTTGATAGATACAACGAAGTTGCATATTCTTGGATTTCCTTTGGAAATTCGCTTTGATTTACATTTATCCCGATACCAAGAATGATAAAATCGCTTTTTTCAACTGTTATTGATGCTTCCATCAAGATTCCACAGAATTTTTTATTGTCTATTAAAAGGTCGTTAGGCCATTTCGTAGTGATTTTGAGATTTGCGTGTTTTTCAATTGCTGATGCTATTGAATTTGCAAATAGGAAGGGAAAGATAGAGAATCTTTCCAATGGGATTTGAGGTCGTAAGATAATTGACATCAGTATGTTTTTTCCTGGCTCTGCTTTCCATATTCTTCCAAATCTCCCACGCCCATGCGATTGATAGTCGGCAATTACGATAGTGCCTTCTGGTTCATCTTTCTCTGCAATTTTTTTCGCGTAATCCATTGTTGATTTTATGCTTTTAAAGAAAAAAATTCTTCTGCCGAAAATTTTCGTCTCAAGGTTTTGAGAGATATTCTTTTCGTTAAATTCCATAAACGGGTGTAAAAATTACTTGGTTTGTAATATGAATACTCCAGTCCAGTTGAGCGGAGGTGGCGTTTCTTTGAAATGTAGACAGCGTTGGATGTATAATTTACAGGTATAGTCATTTGGATTAACTTCAAGCGCTTGTGTGAATTTTTCTATTGCCTTATCCCATTCCATTGCTCGGTAAAGCTCAAGGCCTGCGTTATATATTTCAATAAATCTCTTCATGTTTTCCGGCAAGTTATCATTTGCTAATCCGATTAGCTCATAGACTCTCACTGGCTCCGTTTTACCTTTCACAACAAGAAGATCAAGTTCTCGGACAATAAATTTGTCTTTAACTTTGTTATAGGTTGCTTCACCTATCATAATACTTGTTCCGTATTCCTTATTTGCTCCCTCAAGTCGCGATGCAAGGTTTACATCATCACCAACCACTGTGTAATTAAATTTAACTTTTGAGCCCATGTTTCCGATAATTACTCTTCCGGTGTTAATTCCAATCCTCATTTTTATCTCGGGTCTTTTAAGTTTTCTCCATTTTTCTCGCAGCTCCTTTAATTTTTCTTGCATTTCAAGAGCTGTGATGCAAGCGTTGTAGGCGTGATTTTCATCGGGTACAGGAGCACCCCAGAAAGCCATTATGGCGTCGCCGATATATTTATCTATGGTCCCTTTGTTTTTGAATATGATAAGCGATAGCTCGTCAAGTAGCTCGTTTAAGAGCGTGACTAATTCGTGCGGTGTTAATTTCTCACTCATTGACGTAAAACCTTGAATATCGCTAAACATAATCGTAAGCTCTCTTTCCTCACCTCCCAACGCCATAAGTTCCGGATTTTCAATTAGCTTTTCAACGACCGATGCATCAACATACTTTTCAAACATGCTTTTTATTTGTTGCTTCTGCTTGTTCTCTCTAAATGTTAGAAAGCTGACGGATGATATATAACAAAGCAAAATGCTTAAAGTTGGTTCGGCATTGTAAAACCATCTCAAAAGCTGAGTAAAAGATAAAAATGAAAACGCAAAATAACCGACCAAAATCGCAACTGTCAAGATTAAACTATTGTGAAATTTCGTTATAAATCCCGAAATGCCAACTATCATGGTCAAAACTATCATTATTAAAATTTGAACTCGCCAACTAACAGGTCTTATGAAGTTTTGTGAGACGATCGTATTGAAAACATTAGCATGAATGAAAACATTTGGAGCTTTTTCTGAGAAAGGATTTGGTCCGAGGTCACCAAGGGAGCGAGCTGTTGGTCCGATTATCACAATAGCATTTTTGAATTGGGAAAGAAATTCTTTATCTCCCTTCAAACCTGCTTCAATTACCTTATAAAGAGAAACTTGTCTAAAAATTGTATCAGGACCGGCATAATTTACAAAAAGTTCTGATTTTAAACTTGTTGGTATTTGAAAGCCTTCAAAATCGTAAACGACCTCATTTCTTTTTACTACGATGTTAACTTTTTTATAGTCAATTCCGAGATATTCAAAAGCTAAAACCGCTCCGAGCGATGGATAAATTTTTCCAGCATACTCAACGAAAAGCGGAACACGCCTTTGAACGCCGTCAAATGGATCAGGTAAAATTGCAACATGTCCGATTCCAGATGAAACCTCAACAAGTTCATCAAAAGATTTTCCCGCAAATGTAACCGAACGATGAAAATATCTTTTTAATTCAGGTTGAATTGAAACGCCCCATTGATTTACTTTATAGTGAACCAAGCTATCAATGTAGAAGTCAATTTCATCATCACTTATTCCAGATGGGCGATATGGTCCAACCGCGAGAAAAACATTTGAATGTGCAGCAGAATAAACAAGAAGATTATTAAAATTTTCATCAGCTTGCTTGTTGAGGAAAAGGTCTATACCAATTGCTTTTGCACCAGCTTCGGTCAAATAATAAATTGCTTGTGCAGTGATATTATGTGGGATAGGATAACCAAAATCAATAAGTTCTCTTTCGTCAATTTTAACGATAATTAAATTTGGGTTTGGAAGAATTGAACCGCGCGCCTTGAACATCATATCAAGCGATTTGTATTCAAGCGCCTTGAAGATATCGCCAAATATGTCTGTTTTAAAAAACAGAATGCTTAAAATGATTGAAATAGTTGCAAAGAGAATACCGAAGGGGGCATATTGAATTCTTTTCTTCTGAAGAAACCTCATCACTTTTTCGTTGAATTTTGAAAATCAATCTATCTAAAAATTTAAACCTGACAGCTCAAAACTCAAAATTAAAAACGGTGATTAAAACTTCCAGTAAAGCAAAGCTTTAACTGTTTGAAGTTGCGTTGGGTCTGCTCCTCGTCTACCTCCAAATACAAAGACATTTTGACCTTTTTCAAAAATTTCTTCCCTTTTATATTCTTTTCCCTTTTTCGTCTGTTGTGTTGCTGTTTTTGATGCTTCTTCAATTAATTTTTTCAATTCTTGCTTTGAAACTTGTTTCTTTGATGCGTCCTTCTTTTCAGCTGCCACTTCTCCGAGTTCTCTTAATATATCTTCAATGCCAAGTATCTCATAGGCTTTTTGTGGTGAATCAAATTTGGATATAGCAAGCTCAAAAAATTGTTTTGCCGTTTCAGTATCGTCATTAAGATAGAGTAAAAGCCCAATGTTTAAATACACGCCTCCATCATTTGGATCAAGCTCGGTGCTCTTTTTGTAAAACTCAAACGCCTTCTGGGCTTCGTTTTTAAGAAAGTAGATATTTCCAAGAGAATTATATGTGACAGCATTTGAAAACTTTGCGATAAATTTTTCAGCCTCATCATATTTATCAAATAACACGAAGATCCGCGCAAGTTTATTCATTGAAATCTCATCGCCCTTATTAGCAAGGGACCTTACAACATCATTGAGCGTTTGTTTATATATTTCAGTAAATTTGGCGATGTCATTTTGTGTATTTGATGCAACAGCAGAGATATTTGGTTTTGCTTGAGGTTTTGAAAGTCCTTCCACATTTACCGGTGGAAAGTTCTTCCATCCTTTATGTATATCAATTATATAAACATTTCCCGATTTAGTTATCCCTGCCTTTGGATCGGATGTGACTTTATTGCTTCCACCAAGCTTGTAATATTGTTCGGCTCCAGTTTTCCAAGCCGTTGCAAATGGTTCATTTATGAGTGTCGTTTCAATTGGGATCCATACGCTACCATTATAAATTATGTAATCATAAGGGTTAAAGCTAACAAGATAAGCATTTTTCTGTGGTATGCCTGTGTCAAACATTAAGAATATATGATCGGATGTTAAAATAAAAGCGCTACTTATACCAATGCTTTCTAATAGGGAAGCGAGTAAAATTGCATGATCATCGCAATCACCAGTTTTGTAATAAAGAAGTTCTCTGGGGAAGTAAACATTGTCAAGTATCTCGTTGCCTGCAACTTTCCAAGGATCGGTTACATATTTTATTCCATATGTGCGGACGGCGTTATAAATAACCATAGCATTGAATATATTTCTCGGTAAATCAGGATTTTGTAAATTTACTGAACCGAGAACAACTCTTGCAAACTCCTTTACAACTTCGTCGCTTGGTGTTACAAATGAAGAAACAGATTCAGGAATTCTCCAAGAGATCGCGTTTCGGTTGTAAATTATAACAGGTTTAGACAAACTTCTCTCTTGGACTTTTCCAGCGACAGTGTAACTAATCTTTGCCTGTGCTTGCGAGGTTAGGTTTTCGCTTAATTTTAGAAGTGCTGAAATGTCAAGCGTTACAGGAACCGAAATTTGTTGTTTTGAATTTGGTTTCACACTCTGGACAACAACCTCGCTTGGTATTTTCATAAAGTCAGGAATTAAAACTGATACTTTCACATTGCGTATTTCACTTCTTGATGAATTCTCAATTGTTATTTGACCAATTGGATTATATGCGTAAAAATTATATTGAGATGGAAATATCGGGAGAATTGAGAAATCAGTTATATCAAGGAATGCCTCGCCGATCGCTGTCTTTGCTTCAGTTTCTTTTTCTGGTGGGGATAGGGTTATTCTCTTTGGGGTAAGTTTAACAAGTTTTAATTTCCCGTAATCCGCAAGCTCTTTTCTGAATTGACTTTCGCCAGAAATGAGAGCATCAAAAACTAAAACATTGGTATCAAAAAATTTATATTTCAAGGCTTTGATAGATGGAACAGATTTTTGGAGTTCAGATTCAATTTGAAGAGCTTTATCTTGGGAAATACCGTAGATGGCGATTTCAATCTTTTTAACTTGTTCCTCTTCTTTTAATCTTTCTTTAATTTTCGCTACGACATTTTTTGAAACTTTGCTTGCAAGTGATCTAAAAAGGGAATTAACAGCGCCCCTTTTATCTTGGGCAAATTTTCTGTCGCTTGCTGTAATTGAAGCAATAAGCTCACCTGTATCAGTATAGATGACTTTAATATCAACTTGTCCTGTATATTTATGCTGTTTTACATCGTAGAACTCTGATTCGCCTCCATATTCTGCTGTTGCATAACCGAGGATTATAATTTCAGCGCCGAAACGATTTTCATATTCCCTTGCTTTTTCAGGATTCCCTTGAACTTGCTGGAGTTCACTTGCTCTTATATTTGAAAAAATTTGGTGATCAATAATTTTGAAACCTTCTTTCAAAAGTTCGTTTTCAATGTTTGAGGCAATTGTCCTTGTTCCTGTGAAGTTTCCATCAACTATTTCATCAATCACGACCATGACTTCCGGTTGTGTCAAGCGCTTGACTGCTCTTTCAAGATCTTGTGAAATAAGTGAAGAGATAAATGAGATGAAAAGGATTATGGCGAATGAAAATTTTTTCATAATTTGAACCTTCCATTAGTTTTTATCCACCATAATTTTAATGAATTCAAGAACAAATATCAAGCCCCCAACCTAAATTTGTGCTTTAGGTCAAAATAAAAAAGGCGACCTTTCGGTCGCCCTTTATTGTTTAGTTCTTTTCGCTACTGTGACATCTATCGCAAATTCCAAAAATATCAATCTTCACAAATTTAATTTCAAAGTCCTTTCCTGCAAGATAGGATTCAATATTTAATCCAACACCATAAGCAGGTAGATCATAAACGGAGTTACATTTCAAACAGATGAAATGATGATGCGGTTCAAGGTTAGCATCGTATCTTGCGCTTGACGAACCTTGTATCGTTACTTCGCGAATCAATCCCTCATCTTTGAGAAGATTCAAATTTCTATACACAGTCCCGAGGCTTATATTAGGTATCACCTTTCTAACCTGATCATATATCCAGTCAGCGGTTGGATGAATATCAGTGCTTTGGAGGATTCTCAAAATCGCCTCTCTTTGCTTGCTTCCTCTACGACTAGCCATTTGAATACCTCCAAAAAATTTTAATTTGATTCAAAATCCTTGATCATTTCTTTTCTCGTCTCATCTCCTACAATTGCTGAGGCTTTGTAATTCGGATGATCAACAACTATCTTGATTTCATTATCAAAATTTTTTAGATCCTCAATTTGCTCCGGTGTAAATTTAAATTTCACAAAATGAACTGCGCTTATTCTATTCTCTTTACTGTGTCCTTCTTCAAATTCGGCGTAAATTTTGTGCTTGTCACCTATTTGTAGATAGACATGATTACCTCTGTCAAGCCCTATAAAGCTATCAAGCACAGGGCGCAAAAGCTGAGGATCATCAACTTCAATGAATAGGGTTGCGCTAAGCTCGTTCTTTTCAGGTATTAAATCATTATAAGTGTCAACTTCAAATTTAATTTCGTTGTCATCAACCATTCTTTCCGCTCGCATCATTTCCTGAATTTGAAATAACACTGTATCCCTGTTCTCAAACACGATGGATATTCTGTTGCCAACCTCAACTCTGCGCCTTTTCTTTAGATCAATGATATAATTTCTGAAATCGTTTCTGATCTTTTCGTATTCGTATATGTTCTTTACCTCGGAATATTCAATTTTTTTCATCTGCGGTATTTTTATTTTGTTTTTAAAAAGGCGGGGGCTTTGAAAAGCCCCTGCGGTTAAAAATTTACGATAAGAAGGCTCTTAACATCCAAGCTGTTTTCTCGTGTTCTTCCATTAGCTCTGTTAGAAAGTCGGCAGTTCCGATGTCTTGATATTTTTCTGCTATCGTTGTTATATCGTTTCTTAAATTTCTAATGATGGTTTCGTAATCGTTCAATAAGTTAGCGATCATAGTTTTAGCGTCAGGATATTCACCTGGATGTTCTTTTAAGCGTGTGAGTTCAAGAAATTCTTTTAATGTTGCAATTGTGTTTCCACCTAATGTGCGAATTCTTTCAGCGATATCGTCAATATATTCGTTTAGTTCTTCGTATAATTTTTGGAAAAATTTATGAAGTTCATAGAATTGTGTTCCTATGACATTCCAATGATAATTTCTTGCTTTCGTATAAAGCACATATTCGTCGGCAAGTAAGGTGCTTAAGATTTTAACAACGCCTTCAAGGTTTTGTTCCGTTATTCCAATATTGGGCTTCATGGCTTTTTCCTTTGTTTTATTTTTTATTTTCATTTAAACCGTATGCGTTATAAAGTATTTGAATTGGATGCAAACCTTTTTTCCCAGTCCCTTTCTCAATTTGCAATTGTGCAAGAGTACAATCGGATGAAACAACAACTTGAGCTTCAGTTCCATTTTGATTTATTTTGTCAAAAATAGGTTTCCCAACTTTTAAAGACATTTCAAAAAACTCTTTTTTCATACTCCAAGTTCCGTCATGGCCAGAACAACGTTGGATCATTTCAACTTCTGTCCCCGGTATCAGCTCAAGCAGATCTCTTGATTTATAGCCAATGTTTTGTGCCTTGAGATGGCAAGGGAGATGATAAATGATCTTGCCTTGAGGGTTCTTGAAATCAGTTTTTAATTTTCCTTCCTTGTGAAGTTTCATTAGATATTCGGAAATATCATATGTGTGTTGAGCAATTAACTTAGCATCTTCATCATCTGGAAGAAGCATCGTGTATTCTTGTTTTAGCATATAGCTACAGGTAGGTGCTGGTATCACGATATCATAACCTTGTTTGACATAGTTGATAAGTGATTTAACATTAAACTTTGCATTTTTGATAGCTGAATCAATATCTCCGCCATCAAGAAATGGCATCCCACAACATTTTTGTTCAGGGACGATGACTTCAATATCGTTATGTTCAAGGACCTTTACAATTGCTTTTCCAAGTTCAGGTTCGTTGTAATTAACGGTGCAGGTGTAGAATAAGACAACTTTAGCGGTTTTTTCTTCTTTTTTTCCATTTTGTTTTGAGTATTTCTTGAACCATTTTTCAAATGTCTCACTATGATATTCGGGCAAGTTTCTTTCTCTGTGAATTCCAAGTGTTTTTTCCATTAAAACTCTGCTTATCTTAAGACGATTTGCTAAATTAATTAAACCTGCAAATTTGCTCCCAAGTTTTCCAATTAAATCTGCTTGTCCAAGAATTTTATCGCGTAAAGGAATTCCTTCTTTTTTAGCCCTCACTGCTTTTGCTCTTAGCATCAATCTCGGGAAATCAAGTTCGTAGTGGTGCGGTGGGGTATAAGGGCACTTCGGAAAACAAAGCTTGCAATCATAGCAAAGTTCAACGACTCTGTAATAATCTTGTTTTTTAAGGTCATCAAGGTTGTCGGTTTCATCAATTTTTTGAAATAAAAACTCAAAAGATGGACAAAGGTTATAGCAAAGTCGGCATCCATTACAGATATCAAAGATGCGATACATTTCTTTAAAGAGAGCTTCTTCATCCCAAAATTTGGGGTCTTTTAAATCAAAAACCATGTGCTTAAACCTTTGTTTGTTTTTTTATAAAAAAATTAAAAAACCGGGGCAATGCCCCGGGGAACAAAATGTAAAGATTACTTGCCGCCAGTCAAGCTCTCAAGAGCTTTTTGGAATCTTGTTGCGTGGGATTTTTCAGCACGAGCAAGTGTTTCAAACCACTCTGCAATATCATCAAATCCCTCCTCACGAGCAGTTCTTGCGAAACCTGGATACATTTCAGTGAACTCATAAGTCTCACCAGCAATTGCTGATTTGAGGTTGGAGATCGTATCACCAACTGGTTCGCCAGTAACCGGATCGCCAGCTCCGTATTGTCTCAAGAAATCAAAGTGTCCGAAAGCATGCCCAGTTTCACCTTCTGCAGTATCTCTGAAAACGCCTGCAATGTCAGGATAACCTTCAATGTCTGCTTGACGGGCAAAGTAGAGATAACGACGATTTGCTTGGGATTCCCCAGCAAAACCGTGCTTGAGATTTTCAAGCGTTTTGGTTCCTGCAAGTGATTTTGGCATAGCTGACTCCTCATTTTTTTGTTTTTAATGATAATGATTACTATTTGCATTTATAATATACAACTTTAAAAGCAATTTGTCAAGTTTTTGAGGATTAGAATTTATTAATCAAAGAACGGGGGCTTTAACAAAGCCCCTCGTTTTATGGAAATTTATTTTGAATTTTTAAGAAGTTTGCGAAGAACGGTTTGCATTATCCCACCGTTAGAGTAGTATTCAACTTCAACAGGGGTATCAAGGCGAGCTATGACCTCAAAAGTTTTAGTAGTGCCGTCGGGTAACTTAGCTGTAACCTTTAGCATTTTACGAGGATAAAGGTTTTCAGATATACCTTCAATTGTAAATTCTTCAAATCCACTTAATCCAAGGGTTTCACGGTTCTCTCCATCTTTGAATTGAAGTGGTAAAACGCCCATACCAACTAAATTGCTTCTGTGTATCCTCTCAAAGCTTTCAGCGATAACTGCTTTAACTCCAAGTAAATATGTTCCCTTTGCAGCCCAGTCACGCGAGCTTCCAGTTCCGTATTCTTTTCCAGCAATTATTATTAGCGGGCGATTTTCTTGTTTATAGCGCATCGCAGCGTCGTAAATGAACATCTTTTCGCCGGTTGGAACATGCACAGTCAAACCACCTTCTACGCCAGGAAGCATCAGATTTTTTATTCTAACATTTCCAAAGGTTCCGCGCATCATAACTTCATGAGCTCCTCTCCTTGCACCAAAAGTGTTGAATTCAGATTTTGGGACGCCTCTTTCAATTAAGTATTTACCAGCGGGACTATTTTCGGAAATTGAGCCAGCTGGTGATATATGGTCTGTGGTGATTGAATCACCGAAAACAGCAAGACAATATGCGTTTACAATGTCCTTTGGTGGTTCAGGTTCTAATGTTAAGTTTTCAAAGAAGGGTGGATTTTGAATATAAGTTGAATTTGGATCCCATTCAAAAAGTTCGCTTTCTGTAATTGGGATTTCTTTCCAGTATTCGTTTCCTTCAAAGACATCTGCATATTTTTTCTTGAAAAGCTTTGAGTTGAGAACTTGATTAATTGTTTCTTTGATTTCGCCTTGGCTTGGCCAAATATCTTTCAAAAATACAGGATTTCCATTAGGATCGTAGCCAATAGGTTCGCTGTTGAAATCAATATCAATTTTTCCAGCTATTGCATATGCGACGACAAGTATTGGCGATGCTAAATAATTTGCCTTCACAAGTGGGTGTACTCGTGCCTCAAAATTTCTGTTTCCGCTCAGTACAGCACAAACGATCAAATTATTTTCCGTGATTGCTTTTGAAACCGGTTCTGGCAAAGGACCGCTGTTTCCGATGCAAGTTGTACATCCGTAACCAACGAGATGAAATCCGAGAGATTCAAGATATGGCATCAAACCAGCTTGCTTTAGATATTCAGTTACAACTCTTGAGCCAGGCGCCAAGCTGGTCTTTACATATGGTTTAGTCGTTAGTCCTTTTTCAACGGCTTTTTTCGCAAGTAGTCCAGCACCAATTAAAACTGTTGGATTTGATGTATTCGTGCACGATGTTATCGCAGAGATTACAACAGAACCATGAGAGAGTTCCGCTTTTTGATTGCGGATTAAAATTTCAATAGTTTTTCCTGCTTCTCCGTTAACTTTATAATTTTCTTTCAACGCTTTTTCAAAATGTGTCTTTACATCGCGCAGTAAAACTTTGTCTTGTGGACGGCTTGGACCAGCAAGCGTTGGTTCAATCTGGCTCATATCAATTTCAACTACATCGGTATATTCTGGTTCGGGGGAATCATCATATCTAAAAAGGTATTGTTCCTTTGCGTAAGCTTCAACTATCGGAGCTAGTTTTTCACGCCCTGTTAATTTCAGATAATTAATTGTTTCATCGTCTATTGGGAAGAAACCGCAAGTTGCGCCATATTCAGGTGCCATGTTAGCTATTGTAGCCCTATCAGCGACGGAAAGTTTTGATACGCCAGGTCCGAAAAACTCAACGAATTTCTCAACTACTCCTTTTTTGCGAAGGACATTTGTGATTGTTAAAACAAGGTCTGTTGCTGTTGCTCCTTCCGGAAGTTCACCTGTTAATTTTACTCCAATTACTTCGGGGATGGTTATATAGTATGGTTGACCGAGCATCACAGCTTCTGCTTCTATCCCACCGACGCCCCAACCGAGAACACCTATCCCATTTATCATTGTAGTGTGTGAATCTGTGCCAACAAGTGTATCTGGAAAAGCAAATCCATTTTCCGTTTGCACGACCTTTGATAGATATTCAAGATTTACTTGGTGAATTATTCCAGTTCCTGGTGGAACAACTCTGAAATTCTTAAATGCTTTTTGTGCCCATTTTAGAAGGACATATCTTTCTTTGTTAAGTTCAAATTCACGCTTAACATTCCAATCAAAAGCGTATGATGTCCCGAAGAAATCAACTTGAACGGAATGGTCAATCACAAGGTCAACAGGTTTTAGAGGGTTTATGATCTTGGGGTCTTTGCCAAGTCGTTTCACAGCGTCTCTCATTGATGCAAGGTCAACAATGCATGGGACACCTGTGAAATCCTGCAAAAGCACTCTTGCTGGCATAAAGGGAATTTCACGAAGTGGTGGCTTGGGTTGCCATGAAGCGATGGCTTTAAGGTCGTCCTCGGTTACAAGATAGTTATCGCAATTGCGAAGTATGTTCTCAACGAGGACTCTTATTGAATAGGGAAGTTTTGAGATATTTGCAAGCCCTTGTTCTTCCAGCCAAGAGAGTTTAAAAATTTTTATCTTTTTCCTTCCGACTTCAATCGTTGAAATCGCGTCTTTGAAAGGGTGTGCGTTGTTCATTTTGATATTTCATATTTTGTTTAATTTACAATGTTTCGCCTCCTGCAATCAGGATGAAAAAAGCGAATCTAATTTTATCTTTTCTCCGTGATAAATTAAGCAAAAGAGCAAAAATTTCAAAAGGGCTAAATTTCACCTCATAGATTTTAAAACCTCTGAATTCACAACATTTGCTGGTATTTTCCCTGACAAAACCTTAACAATGCTTTCAGCAGCCATTATTGCCATTTTAGTTCTTGCTTCAAATGTCGCACTTCCGATGTGTGGAGTTAAAACAACATTATCAAGCTTTAGCAATTCATCAGGGACAAATGGTTCTTGTTCAAATACATCAAGACCAGCACCGGCTATCCTTTTGGTTTTGAGCGCTTTTATCAAAGCTTTTTCATCAACCACCTCACCTCGTGATGTGTTTATTAGGTAAGATGTTTTCTTCATCAGTTTTATTTCTCTTTCTCCGATTAGATGTTTCGTTTGGGGAGTCAATGGGACATGAATTGTGATTATGTCGGAATTTTTGAGCAATGTATCAAGTGAAACTTTTTTAGCACCTACTTCTTCTTCAAGTGTTTCGTTTTTGTTTGTGTTGTAGTATAAAACTTTCATTTTGAAGCCCTTTGCTCTTAATCCGACGGCTGTCCCAATTCTGCCAGCGCCGATTATTCCGAGCGTTTTGCCAGCTAGTTCAGTTCCAAGCAAAAGTGTAGGAGACCATCCTTTAAATTTTTTCTTTCTTACGAACTTGTCTGCTTCAATTATTCGTCTTGTCACGGCAAGTATGAGAGCCCAAGTAAGGTCGGCGGTCGCATCTGTTAAAACTCCAGGGGTGTTTGTCACAATTATTCCTCTCTTGGTTGCTTCGTCAATGTCAATGTTATTAAATCCGACTGCGTAGTTTGAAATGATTTTGCATTTGTCCATATTTGCTATGACCTTGGCATCTATTCTGTCGCTTAAAAGGCAAAGGACCGCGTCAACGCCACGAACTGCTTTGAGAAGTTCTTCATAAGTTAGGTTTCTGTCTTTAGTGTTAACTATGATGTTCTTGAAGTGTTTTTTCAGAATTTGAATTCCTATTTCTGGAATTTGCCTGGTGACGAGAACTGTGTAATCTTTTTTCATAGGACAGAGTTTGTTTGTTTTAAATTTTATACACTTTGAAATTTTTGTTGAAACTCGGAGACGAAGGCGTTCAAAGTTGGCTCGTCAAAGAGGCAAAAGCGTATCTCTTCTATTGTCGTGTGCGGGTTTTGTTCAAGAAATTTTACTGCTGTGTCAATTAAAATTTTTGCGCATCTTTCTTTTGGAAATCCAAATATTCCAGCACTTATTGCGGGGATGGAGATTGATTTTAGCTTTTTTTCATCCGCTATTTTTAAACTTGATAAAACAGCGCTTCGTAATTTTTCATCTTCTTGGTTATCTCCGCCTTTCCAGACAGGTCCGACTGCGTGGATGACGAACTTCGCTGGCAGTTTTCCTGCCGTTGTGATTGCTGCGCTTCCGGTTGGAACATAGCCGATTTTGTCGCTTTCCTCTTGAATAACATAACCACCTTTTTTAACTATTGCACCGGCAACTCCAGCACCATGTTTTAGATATTCATTTGCTGCGTTTACAATTGCGTCAACATTTTCTTCAGTGATATCGCCGTGGACTATACGAATTATTTTATCGTTGATTTTTGTTTCAAGCAAAACTTTGTTTGGCATGGCGTGTTTTGGAGTTTTGTTTTTCATTTGTTCACATTGAAATTTCAAGAGCGATCGTTAAAATGTGTTAAGATTTACAACGATTTTGGGCAGGGAACGGGTCAGATATTTATTGCAAATTTTGTTTTTGAAACGAATGGATTTCCAGCGATTAAAAATCTCCATTTTTTGTCAAGCCCTCGTTTGATGCCAATTCGTGGGGTTTTTAAAATTTTGAATTTTTCATCGTTCGTTGTGGAGATTATAAAAATTTCATCGTCAAGCAAGGAAGCGCCGTTTAATTTTTTGTCAATTTGAAACGCTTGACAAAACTTTGCTGGTCCGTTTGTTAAGTTATAAATATCACTTGTTTTGCGAAATTTCTTCATGATTTCAATTCCGACGATGGGCTCAACGGCACGAATTAACACAGCTGCAGGAAAACCTTCTCTTTCCGTTACAACATTAAAACAATAATGCATTCCATAAGTGAAGTAAACATAAGCATGGCCACCGGGGAGATACATTATCTTGTTTCTCGGTGTGATTCCTCCGTAGGCGTGGCAAGCGGGATCTTTTTCACCTATGTAAGCTTCGGTTTCAACTATTTTGCCAGCTAAAATTTTATCCCCAAGTCGTCTTACGATTATTTTACCAAGGAGTTCACGCGCAACTTCAAGCGTCGGTTTTAGATAGAAATCTTGATTTAACTTTTTCCCCACAAGGAGATTTAGTTCAGCCGGGTTCGGCATCGTCTTCATCTGTTGTATAATTGCGATTGAAATTCTTTTATTATTCTTTCAATTTGTTCTTCTGTGATGCCGGAGCCGTAAATTTTTGTTTCTTTTATGTTGCGAGTTAAATCAGTTTTTGTCCCAGTCCATATCGGTGGGTTGCCAGCTTTTAATTTTATTCGTTCGTCAATTTCTTCAATTATGTTTTTCGCGTCCGTTGTTTGTGATGAAAATCTTTTCGTTTCGGATGGCTGTATTCGGTTTCCTTCAATATCGTGAATTGGTAGAAGTTCATAGGCAAGTCGTTTTATCTGGATCAGATGTCTTGCGGTGAGGTTTTCGGAGATGATTGAATGTCCAAGCGTTCCAGGTCCAAGCGTCATAGAAGGGTCAAGGCCTGTGGTATAACCTACGGCGCCAAGCGCGGCTACCGTGTTCACTAAAACTCTGAATGCGGGTTTTTCAAGTGCAAATTTTGTAATTATATCTGGATCGCTTGAGTGAATAACCATTGTATGGCCAAGTCCTCCGAATTCAAGAAGTTCAATACATTTGTGGCAACCTTCTCTCCATCCGTCAACCGTATAGAAAGCAAGAATTGGGGAAAGTTTTTCAACCGATAGAGGATATTGTTTACCAACTCCTTCAAGTTCAGCAATTAACACGGTTGTTTGTTCTGGAACTGAAAATCCTGCTTTATGTGCTATATAAGCTGCGGGTTTTCCGACGATTTCTGGATTTATTCCGCCTTGCGGTGTTAAGATAATTTTTTCAAGTTTTGATTTTTCATCTGGATTGCAAAAATAAGCGCCTCTTCTTTTGAATTCGTAAATTACTTGTTCTCTTATCGGTGAATCGCAAACGACAGCGTTTTCAGCTGAGCAAAGTGTTCCATAATCAAATGTCTTGCCGAAGATTATATCTGCGACTGCTTTTTTTATGTTCGCTGTCCTTTCAATGAAAGCGGGTACATTTCCAGAGCCAACGCCATAAGCAGGTTTTCCGATGCTGTAAACCATCTTAACCATTTGGGTGCTTCCTGTTGCAAGAATAAGCGAAACATCACGATGTTTGAGCAATTCCATAGTTCCTTCAATTGTGACTTCGGTCATGCACTGAAACAAATTCCTTGGAGCTCCTGCTTTTTCAGCTGCGCTTTGCATAATTTGAATTGCTTCGTAAGTGCATTTGATAGCTCTGGGATGGGGGCTTACTACAAGTGCGTTTCTCGTTTTAGCAGAAATCAAAGCTTTAAACATCGCAGTTGAAGTTGGGTTGGTCGTCGGAATAAGCGCAGCTATAACTCCCATCGGCTCGGCGATCTCAACAACTCGTTTGGATCTGTCATAGTTTATAACTCCGACGGTTTTTAGATTCTTTATTGATTCGTAGGTAAATTTAGTCGCAAATTCGTTTTTTAATTTTTTATCTTCCCATTTTCCAATGCCAGTTTCTTCAACCGCAAGCTTGGCAAGTCGTTCAGATGCTTCATAACCGGCTTCGTACATAGCTTTTACAATTTTGTCAACTTGTTCTTGGGAATAGTTTTTATACTCAAGGAAAGCATCCTTTGCTTTTGCGATAAGCTCACGAGCCTGTTGGATTGAAATTAAATCCTTGTCTTTTATTTGAATTGACATTTTTGAATTGTTTTTGTTTTCGTGGTGAATTTTCTATTCCATTAGGATTGAAGCTGGATGCCACAAGTTTAATCCGCTTTCTTCGTCGTAAACTCTTTCAAGCGGTTCACCTTCAAATTCTTCAATTATCAACTCACAAGCGAAAACCTCCGTGCCGATCATCAAATGTCCACCGAAACATTTCCCCTGGTTATCTGCAAGCACAATGTGACAATGAACAAATGGCTGACCGTTTAGCACGCTTACATTCCCGATGCAAGCTACTATCTCCATTTCGTTGTCAAATTCAATGTTGTGATATTTTTTCTCAATTTGATCGTAGAAAGCTATAACTGCTTTTTTCACAGCTCCAATTGCCGTGATTTTGCCAATTCTAATGTTTTCTTCTTTACAGATTTTTGTTATGCTTTCAAGCAGGTCAGCACCTTGTGGAAGGCGACCGATGTAAGTCCTACGCAGTGAGTATTGTTTTCTTGACATTAAATTTCTCCAGATTTAGTTATCAAATAAACCTGGTTGTTTGTCTGATCTTGTTTTTATAAGTCCGAAATGTTTATAAGCAAGTTCAGTTGCGACTCTTCCGCGCGGGGTTCTTTTCAGAAATCCCTCTTGGATTAGATATGGCTCGTAAACTTCTTCAATAGTTCCTTCTTCTTCACCTACTGCGACGGCGATTGTTCCAATCCCAACTGGACCGCCGTTGTATTTTTCAATGATTGTTAAAAGTATCCTTTTGTCCATATCGTCAAGACCGTGTTCATCAACATCAAGCGCTTTTAAAGCGTATTCAGCGACCTCTTTAGTTATGACTCCGCCGTATTGAGATAAATTTTCATCTGCTTGAGCGAAGTCCCTTGCTCTTTTTAGTAATCTATTTGCAATTCTTGGTGTCCCTCTTGATCTTCTTGCGATTTCATATGCTCCTTCTTCTGTGATTTGTATTTGTAAAATTTTAGCGGAGCGTTTGATTATTTTTAGCAATTCTTCGGGTGTATAGTAATCAAGTCGTGCGCTGATTCCGAAGCGAGCTCTAAGCGGTGCGGTAAGCAATCCAGCTCTTGTGGTTGCACCAACGAGTGTGAATCTTGAAAGATTTAATTTGACGCTTCTTGCATTCGGTCCTGTGTCAATAACTATGTCAATTTTGAAATCTTCCATCGCTGAGTAAAGATATTCTTCCACCACTGGGCTTAAACGATGTATTTCGTCAATGAAAAGAACTTCTCTATCTCCGAGCGTTGTCAAAATCCCTGCAAGGTCTCCGGGTTTTTCAATCACAGGGCCAGAGGTCACCTTTATTCCGACGCCAAGTTCATTTGCAATTATGTATGCAAGCGTTGTCTTACCAAGCCCTGGAGGACCTGTCAAAAGCACATGGTCAAGTGGCTCGCCTCTCATTTTCGCAGCTTGTATAAAAACTTTTAAATTATTTACAATCTTCTCTTGCCCAACGAAATCATCAAATCGCAGGGGTCTAAGCTGTTGATCAACCTCAAGATCAATTTCAAGTTTTTCAGGATTTGTGTAGCCTAACTTCGCCATAAAGGTTTGAAGCGAATTTTTTGTTTAATTTAAAAACATTTGAAAAGAATGTCAACTTGAAATTTGAAACAAAAATGTGGCTTTGGGGTTGAAATTAGGACTTTGTGTTTTGAATAGGTGAGAAAAACAAACAAATTCGGTAAGTTATACGCGTGATATGTTGATAAAATTTGTAAAGAAGGTTACGCTTGAATCGTGAGGCGTTTGATGAGAGAACTGAGAATGTGCTTGTGGCGATAAATCAGCGCTTTGACGCACTTTACTTTGACTTGAAAAGGTGATTCCTTGTGTGCTGATAAAGAATTTTTTTGACGATGCAATTTTTTGCAGTTTCCTCTTGACAAAGGGGTTTTAATTTTTTATATTACCTGCGAGACCGATGACAAAGAGTAGCAGGTTTCTAATTGTGTGGGCTTTGTTGATTGTTTTTTTGCGAAAGGGAGGAGAAAAAGTGGGAAAGCGTTAAAAATTAAAA